>NZ_AP026763.1:0-306338 GCF_026000435.1 Vibrio sp. STUT-A11
GTGTCATCTTCGCTTTGGCTGCAATGTTTGCAGCAGCTTCAAGAAGAGCTACCAGCAACAGAATTCAGCATGTGGGTTCGTCCGCTACAAGCGGAGCTCAATGACAATACGCTCACTCTATTCGCTCCAAACCGTTTTGTGTTGGATTGGGTGCGTGATAAGTATCTGAACAGTATTACCCGCTTACTACAGCACTATTGCGGTAACGACATCCCGAACTTACGTTTTGAAGTGGGTAGTCGTCCTGTATCTGCACCTAAGCCTGCACCGACGCGCACGCCTGCTGATGTTGCTGCTGAATCTTCAGCGCCTGCACAATTACAAGCTCGTAAACCGGTTCATAAAACCTGGGATGATGACGCACAAGCGATCGCAGACATCAATCACCGCTCTAACGTTAACCCTAAGCATAAGTTCAACAACTTTGTTGAAGGTAAATCGAACCAACTAGGTTTGGCTGCGGCACGTCAGGTATCGGATAACCCGGGTGCAGCGTACAACCCATTGTTCCTTTATGGTGGTACTGGCCTGGGTAAAACTCACTTGCTCCACGCGGTGGGTAATGCGATTGTGGATAACAACCCGAACGCGAAAGTGGTGTACATGCACTCAGAACGTTTCGTGCAAGACATGGTAAAAGCACTGCAAAATAACGCGATTGAAGAGTTCAAACGCTACTACCGCAGTGTCGACGCACTGCTTATCGATGATATCCAGTTCTTTGCCAATAAAGAGCGCTCGCAGGAAGAATTCTTCCATACCTTCAACGCGTTATTGGAAGGCAACCAACAGATCATCCTGACTTCTGATCGTTATCCAAAAGAGATCAGTGGGGTAGAAGATCGCTTGAAATCTCGTTTCGGCTGGGGTCTTACGGTTGCGATCGAGCCGCCTGAGCTGGAAACGCGCGTGGCGATTTTGATGAAGAAGGCCGAAGATCACCAAATTCACCTGGCCGACGAAGTGGCATTCTTTATTGCTAAGCGCCTGCGTTCCAACGTTCGTGAACTGGAAGGTGCGCTGAACCGTGTTATCGCCAATGCGAACTTTACTGGTCGCCCAATCACGATTGATTTTGTACGTGAAGCGCTGCGCGATCTACTGGCTCTGCAAGAAAAGCTGGTGACCATCGATAATATTCAAAAGACAGTCGCGGAATACTACAAAATTAAAGTGGCGGATCTGCTGTCTAAGCGTCGTTCTCGTTCAGTCGCGCGTCCTCGTCAGCTAGCGATGGCACTGGCAAAAGAGCTGACTAACCACAGCTTGCCAGAAATTGGCGATGCGTTTGGTGGTCGTGACCATACCACGGTACTGCATGCTTGTCGCAAGATTGAGCAGCTGCGTGAAGAGAGCCACGATATTAAAGAAGATTACTCTAACTTGATTCGCACCCTGTCCTCTTAATCGGTTAGAATAACGGTATTCTAAGCAAATCATTTATTGAGCTGACAGCGTAAAGAGCCAAGCATGAAATTTACTATTGAACGTAGTCATTTAATCAAACCGCTACAACAGGTTTCGGGTGCTTTAGGTGGCCGACCAACCCTGCCTATTCTGGGTAACTTACTACTTAAAGTAGAAGAGAACGTGCTTTCAATGACCGCGACCGATTTGGAAGTGGAATTGGTAAGCAAAGTGACTCTGGAAGGGGATTTTGAAGCGGGCAGCATTACCGTTCCTTCGCGTAAGTTTCTCGATATCTGCCGTGGTTTACCTGACGACGCGATCATCACTTTTGTTTTAGAAGGCGATCGCGTACAAGTTCGCTCTGGCCGTAGCCGTTTCTCACTGGCAACACTACCAGCGAACGACTTCCCAAATATTGAAGACTGGCAAAGTGAAGTAGAAGTCTCACTGAGCCAGGCAGATCTGCGCACACTGATCGACAAAACCCAATTCTCAATGGCGAATCAGGACGTTCGTTACTACCTCAACGGTATGTTGTTTGAAATTGATGGCACGATTTTGCGCAGTGTCGCGACCGATGGCCACCGTATGGCGGTATCACAAACAGAACTGGGCGCGGACTTTGCACAAAAGCAAATCATTGTGCCACGTAAGGGGGTCCAGGAACTCGTTAAGTTAATGGATGCACCAGAGCAACCGGTCGTATTGCAAATTGGTAACTCTAATGTACGTGCTGAAGTGAACAACTTTATCTTCACTTCTAAGCTGGTTGATGGTCGCTTCCCTGACTATCGCCGCGTGTTGCCGCAGAATACCAACAAGACTCTAATCGCAAGTTGTGACGAGTTGCGCCAGGCATTTTCACGTGCAGCGATTTTATCCAATGAAAAATTCCGTGGCGTGCGAGTGAACCTGGCAGATACGGAAATGCGCATTACTGCCAACAACCCAGAGCAAGAAGAAGCCGAAGAAATGCTGGATGTCAGCTTTGAAGGCGAACCGATCGAAATCGGATTCAACGTCAGCTACGTACTGGATGTGCTGAATACGCTACGTTGTGAAAATGTGCGTGTGTCGATGTCGGACGCGAATGCGAGTGCACTGATTGAAAATGCCGACGATGACAGTGCCATGTACGTGGTGATGCCAATCCGTCTATAAGCGAACAGAATGCCTCTTTCTCGCCTTATTATTCAGCAGTTTCGAAACATTAAAGCCTGTGATATTCAGTTATCAACAGGCTTTAACTTTCTTATCGGGCCTAATGGCAGCGGTAAAACCAGTGTCCTGGAAGCGGTCTATTTGCTTGGACATGGCCGATCATTCAAAAGCTCTCTGACTGGCCGTGTCATTCAAAATGAGTGTGCTGAACTGTTTGTTCATGGGCGTTTTTTGAACTCTGATCAATTTGAGTTACCAATCGGCATTAATAAGCAGCGCGACGGTTCAACAGAGGTTAAAATAGGCGGTCAAACCGGGCAAAAACTCGCGCAGTTGGCACAAGTATTACCACTGCAGTTGATACATACGGAAGGGTTTGATTTACTTACCGATGGCCCTAAACATCGGCGCGCATTTATCGATTGGGGTGTGTTCCATACTGAACCCGCTTTTTATGATGCGTGGGGTCGTTTTAAGCGTCTCAATAAGCAGAGAAACGCGTTATTAAAAACGGCCACGAGTTACCGAGAACTCAGTTACTGGGATCAGGAAATGGCACGTTTGGCGGAAAACATCAGCCAGTGGCGCGCGTTGTACATCGAACAAATGAAATCCGTTGCGGAGAGCATCTGCCAGACATTTTTGCCAGAATTTGAGATCCAATTAAAGTATTATCGAGGTTGGGATAAAGACACCCCGTACCAAGAGATACTGGAAAAGAATTTCGAGCGTGATCAGGCACTGGGTTACACCTTTAGTGGTCCGAATAAAGCTGATTTACGCATTAAAGTGAACGGAACGCCGGTTGAGGATGTTCTATCACGCGGTCAATTAAAACTCATGGTGTGTGCATTGCGAGTAGCGCAAGGTCAGCACCTGACAGAGATGACCGGTAAACAATGCATTTACCTAATTGACGACTTTGCGTCGGAATTAGATAGCCAACGTCGCAAGCGTCTTGCTGACTGCTTGAAAGAGACGGGCGCACAAGTATTTGTAAGCTCTATCACTGAAAATCAAATCGCCGACATGTTGGACGAACATGGTAAATTGTTTCATGTGGAACATGGCAGGATAGAGTCAAACTAGAAGAGAGAAACTCATGTCTGAAAATTACGATTCATCGAGTATTAAAGTACTGAAGGGTCTGGATGCGGTACGTAAGCGTCCAGGTATGTACATCGGCGATACGGACGACGGGACCGGCCTGCACCACATGGTTTTCGAGGTGGTGGATAACTCAATTGATGAAGCGTTGGCAGGTCACTGTAAAGACATCGTTGTGACAATTCATGAGGATAACTCTGTTTCCGTTAGCGATGATGGCCGTGGTATACCAACAGAAATCCACTCAGAAGAAAATGTCTCAGCAGCTGAAGTTATCATGACGGTTCTTCACGCTGGCGGTAAGTTCGACGATAACTCGTACAAAGTATCGGGTGGTCTGCACGGTGTAGGTGTTTCGGTAGTAAACGCGCTGTCTGAAAAAGTTGAACTGACCATTCACCGTGGTGGCCATATCCATACTCAAACCTACCGTCACGGCGAGCCTCAAGCTCCTCTGGCGATTGTTGGTGATACGGATAAAACCGGTACACAAATTCGCTTCTGGCCAAGTGGTGAGACTTTCACTAACACAGAATTCCATTACGACATTCTAGCTAAACGTCTGCGTGAACTATCGTTCCTGAACTCTGGCGTTTCTATCAAGCTGTCAGATGAACGTGAAGAAGATAAGCATGACCACTTCATGTACGAAGGTGGTATTCAGGCATTTGTTCAGCACTTAAATACCAACAAAACACCAATCATCGAGAAAATCTTCCACTTTAACTTTGAGCGTGAAGACGGCATTGCAGTCGAAGTGGCAATGCAATGGAACGATGGTTTCCAGGAAAACATCTTCTGTTTTACTAACAACATTCCACAGCGTGATGGTGGTACTCACCTCGCTGGTTTCCGTGCTGCGCTGACGCGTACGCTGAACACTTTCATGGATAAAGAAGGTTTCTCGAAGAAAGCGAAAACAGCAACCTCAGGCGATGACGCACGTGAAGGTCTGACTGCTGTGGTTTCGGTGAAAGTGCCTGATCCAAAATTCTCAAGCCAAACCAAAGACAAACTGGTTTCATCAGAAGTGAAATCAGCAGTTGAGTCGGCGATGGGTGAAAAACTTTCAGAATTCTTAGTTGAAAACCCGAGTGAAGCGAAGATGGTTTGTTCTAAAATCATCGATGCAGCCCGCGCACGTGAAGCCGCACGTAAAGCTCGTGAAATGACTCGTCGGAAAGGTGCGCTAGACCTAGCAGGCCTTCCGGGCAAACTTGCTGACTGTCAGGAAAAAGATCCGGCACTCTCTGAACTATATATTGTGGAGGGTGACTCTGCGGGCGGTAGTGCTAAGCAGGGTCGTAACCGTAAGAACCAGGCTATCCTGCCGCTGAAAGGTAAGATCCTGAACGTAGAGAAAGCACGTTTCGACAAGATGCTTTCTTCACAAGAAGTCGCGACGCTTATCACGGCACTAGGTTGTGGTATTGGTCGTGACGAATATAACCCGGACAAACTGCGTTACCACAACATCATCATCATGACCGATGCCGACGTCGATGGTTCGCACATCCGTACGCTACTGTTGACTTTCTTCTACCGCCAAATGCCAGAGCTTATTGAGCGTGGCTACGTGTACATCGCTCAGCCACCACTATACAAAGTGAAAAAAGGCAAACAAGAGCAGTACATCAAAGATGAAGAAGCGATGAACCAATACCAGGTATCACTGGCACTGGATAACGCATCACTGCACGTTAACGCAGAAGCGCCAGCTCTTGCGGGTGAATCGTTAGAGAAACTGGTTCAGCAATACAATGCGGGCATTAAGCTAGCTGAGCGTATGAGCCGTCGCTACCCAAGCGCATTGATGCACGAGCTGATTTACACGCCGCGTTTGACACCAGAACAATGTCACGATGCAGCAGCGGTTGAAGCTTGGACTAAGCAGCTTGTTGAGCAGCTGAACGCAAAAGAAGTGGGTGCGAGCCAATACAGCTTTGAGGTTGAACAACACGCAGAGCTTGGTCTGAGCTTACCTAAGATCATCGTACGTACTCATGGTGTGACACATGAACATGCACTAAGCATCGACTTCCTGAATTCGAAAGAATACAGCAAGTTGGCGGATCTGTCTGAAGCGTTGGATGGTCTGATAGAAGAAGGCGCTTACATCAAACGTGGCGAGCGTACTCTGGCAGTTTCAAGCTTTGCAGAAGCGCTAGCGTGGCTGGTTAAAGAGTCCATGCGTGGTCTAAGCCGTCAGCGCTATAAAGGTTTGGGTGAGATGAATCCAGATCAGCTTTGGGAAACCACAATGGACCCAGAGACGCGCCGTATGATGCAAGTAACCATTGAAGATGCTGTTGGTGCAGACCAGTTGTTCACAACGCTAATGGGCGACCAGGTTGAGCCGCGTCGTAACTTCATTGAAGAGAACGCACTGAAGGTTGCTAACCTAGACGTGTAGTCGATAACTCGGCTTTTAGTTATTAGTACAAGCGCCATCTCGTAAGAGGTGGCGTTTTTGTTTTTGGCAAAGGTCCTAGGTTGATAGGATCCTAGGACCTAGGTGTATCTGTGGTAAGTTCAGTTACAACTGTAAGCTCAGGTGCTTGTTGTCTTGGAATACAGAATACAGGGCGCTTCGCTTACAGAATACCGAAATGCTTGATATTCGGCTTGGGTGGTTGAAAATTAATCCGTAATCCGTAATCCGTAATCCGTAATCCGTAATCCGTAATCCGTAATCCGTAATCCGTAATCCGTAATCCGTATTTGTGTTTTTCCCCAGGACCTAGGATTCTAGAACCTAGGATCTTAATACAGGACCTCAAATCGATAAATTATTTTCGTTCCATCCCTTGAAAGCGTATTTTCAGACCTTATATCTAGAATTGAAGAGGTTAGCTGACTTGCTAGAGACTAGAAGAGCAGCCCTCTGCAACCGCTAAAGCAAGATCGCTCAAAAGAGGATGCTTTGTTTTGGCACCCAACTTAACTTAATGATCTCTGTCATGTCTTGGTGAAAAGCGTTTTCACTGGCGGAATGATTCGGATTCCTTAGCTCGGCGCTGGTTTTTGCATAAACACGCCAATTAGATGAGTGTCATCTGAGCTAAGACTATTGCTTAATTAAGAGGATAGATTTATGCGCAATGTAGATTTCTCACCACTATACCGTAATGCTATTGGCTTCGACCGTCTGCTAAATCTGATGGAAGCGGGCTCTGCGAAGAACTCTTCTGGCGGTTACCCTCCGTATAATATCGAACAAAAAGATGAGCATAACTTTCGTATTACGATGGCTGTAGCGGGTTTTGCTGAAGAGCAGCTTGATCTGACCCAAAACGAAAACATGCTGATTGTGAAGGGCGAGCGTAAAGCAGAAGAAGGTAAAAACTACGTTTACCAAGGTATTGCAGAGCGCGATTTTGAGCGTAAGTTCCAGCTTGCTGACTACGTGAAAGTGACTGGTGCCTCAATGGAAAACGGCCTGCTACACATTGATTTGGTTCGTGAAATTCCACAAGCGATGCAACCACGTAAAATTGTTATCGGCGGCAGTAACTTGCTAGAAAACAACTAATCAGCAAGTAGATTGCACATAGAGTGAGAAAGAGCGCCTTCCGTTACGGAAAAGGGCGCTCTTTTAGTTTGTTTTTCTATTTACCTTTTTGGTAAGCCTTTTCAACTTCTTCAGCGATAATTGTGATACCTTTCTGCATCATCTCGTCATCCTGAACGTAGTTCATACGCAGACATTGATGCGCATGATCCCATTCATCTTCCTGACCGATAAAGAAGTACTCACCCGGTACAATCAGCACTCCACGAGCTTTCAGACGTTGGTACAGTTCCATAGTGGTGATTGGCAGTTCGTCAAACCACAGCCACAAGAAGATTGCGCCTTCAGGTTTGTGAATACGAAAACGCTCGTCCGTAATCGCTTGCTGCAGCAGTTCTACCGCACGTAGAGATTTCTGCTGGTAGTAAGGCTTAATCACATCCGAACTCAATTTAAGCAGGTCGCCATTACCAATGATATGGTTGGCCAGTGCAGGGCCGACGCTCCCCGGCGCGAGGCTGATAATGCCATTCATATTGGTCAAAGCCTGGGTAATCGCTTCGTTGGCAATCACGATACCGCAGCGTACGCCCGGCAAACCAAGCTTGGACAGGCTCATACACAGAATCGTATTGTCATTCCAGAATGGTTCAACATCTTCAAAAATGATGTTCGGGAATGGCAAACCGTAAGCGTTATCAATGATTAGTGGGATATTATTTTCACGCGCGAGCTTGTCTAGTTTACGAACTTCTTCATCCGTTAGTACGTTACCCGTCGGGTTGGTTGGGCGAGAAGCACAGATAGCGGCGACGGAATCATCGACTTTTAGCTTTTCAAAATCAACGTGGTATTTAAACAAGCCATTATCAAGTAATTCGATTTCTGGGTGGTACGAGACGAAAATATCTTCATCAACACCTGCATCACCATAACCAATATACTCTGGCGCGATCGGCAACAGTACTTTTTTGTGTGAACCATCAGGCTGTTGGCCTGCGAGTAAATTAAATAGGTAGAAGAAACCGCTTTGGCTGCCATTGGTCAGACTGATGTTCTTCTCACTGATGTTCCAACCGTAGGTTTCACGAAACAGTTTTGCCAGCGCTTTAATAAACGCGTCTTTACCTTGGGGACCATCATAGTTGGTGAGTGCGGCGATGAGTTCTCCGCTGGCGAGCATTTCCTCACTGGCTTGGTGAAAGTAATCGAGCATGGCAGGAATGGCGGCAGGGTTACCTCCACCGAGCATGATGGCACCTGGTGTGCGAAGACCATCATTTAAATCATCCATTAACTGTGTGATACCTGAATACTGATTAAATTTTTCGCCAAACTTTGAGTACTGCATGTTTACTTATACCTAATTCATTGTGATTGCTTTGTGTAGTCTTGCTGACTGAACATCAGCTTATAGTGTAATACTTGACCTTACCCTAATGTTATTACGACGCAAAGTGTGAATTCACTCGAAGAAGAAAAAAGTGTCTGTTCAGACCAGATGAATGGATTATAAAGCGAAAAGAGAAATAAAAAGGGAAGCCTACGCTTCCCTTGCTGGTGGATAGATGGATGTGCTATTCGCCAGTGTAGACAATAAGTACTTTGTCATCCTGATACTGGCGCTCGAACGCGTAATATCCTTCCTGATTACGTGTAATGTGCTTACCTTGAGCAACGGCTGGGTGACGCTTACGGAATTCTCCCAGTTTTTGCCAGTGCTGCAGTAAGTCTTCACGCTCGCCATGAATCTTATCCCATGGCATGTCGGAGCGGGTCCCTTGGTGGGTATCTGAACCGGTATGACCAAAGTCACGGGCAATTTCGTCGCCGTAATAGATCTGAACCGCGCCAGGTGTCAGCATTAACGCATTTGCAGCGCGAGCCTGATCATCGAAGCTGCGGCTACGTGCAGACCAGAACAGCTGCGTGTCATGAGAAGAAAGGTAACTCAACACATTGAACTCGGGGTCGTTGTTGATTTGCTCTGCATAGCGTCGGTAATCGCTGTCGAGGTTGGCAAAACATTTCAGCCCTTTTGGTGCCACATCTGATTGGAATTCGAAATTGATAATTGAATCGAATCCGTTATCGAAGTAAGGGCTCTTTACCACGCTGTGTGCCCAGACTTCGCCCGTCATCCAGAATGGTAAATCGTCCAGCGCTTTATCTGGGTTGTTTTGTTTCCATTCGGTAAGCGCTTGTGTGGTACTGGCTTTCAATTCTGACCACGCGTCCATTTCTACATGTTTGGCGGTATCGACACGGAACCCATCAACGCCATAATCACGGACCCAATCGGATAGCCAAGTGATCAGATGTTCGCGCGGCGTCTTTTGTTCATCACGTGCGCCGGTATCTTTGTTGTGGAAGAAGTTTGGTAAACCGGTTTTCTGAGTTGACTCGGTTTTCAGATCCGGTAAGTAATTCAGAGACATGCTGATGTCGTTGTATCCCGGAGCATCGTAATTACCGATGTCGGTACGAATCCACGCTTTGCCCCACCATTTTTCCCACGCTTGGTTATCGCTGTATTTGACGTAGTCGTTGAAGCTATGCCAACTCTGACCCGATTTTGGCTGCCAGTCGGTCCATTTTTCACCCAGCACTTGTTTCGCTTCTTGGTCATCAAGGTAAAGCTGACCAAAACCAAACTCCTGCATGTCGGCCAGTGTGGCGTAGCCAGTATGGTTCATCACCACATCCCAAATGATGCGAATGCCTTTGTTATGCGCGGAATCGATGAAGGTTCGCAGCTCACCTTCGGTGCCCATATTGGCATCGAGTTTAGTCCAGTCTTGATGGTAGTAGCCGTGATAGCCGTAGTGTTTGAAATCGCCTTTGTCGCCACCGCCAACCCAGCCGTGAATTTGCTCCAGCGGTGAGGTTATCCAAATCGCGTTAACACCGAGAGATTCAATGTAGTCGAGCTTTTTGGTCAGGCCTGCCAAGTCACCACCGTGGAAGGTGCCGATCTCGAATTTACCGTCTTTACTGCGGCCATAGCTGTTGTCGTTGTTTGGATTACCATTGTAAAAACGGTCGGTCATGACGAAATAAACGGTGGCGTTATCCCAGCTGAATGGTTTATTCGCTTGCTGTTCAACTTCCTCTAGCAGTAGCAGCCCCTGACTCATTGGGCCTGCCTGAAGGGTGACTGCGCCATTGGTTACGGTTGTCTCTTGTCCCGTCAGTGCATCTCGAACCAAAGTCCCATCACTAAAGGTTTCCGCGACATTGATGGTTTTAGCAGTATCGGTTGCGACAGGGCAAGTGAAGCTGGTTACCTGAGACTGTTTTGGTTTGATCTTCACCGTCAGCTCATTGGTCGTTGGGTTGAGCGTAAATTGGTAGGTATTGGCTTTGAAAATGCGCAGCGGCATAGCAGCATCCGTTGCACAGTTATCCATTTTTAATGGTGTGTTGAATTTGATGCGGCTTTCTTCTGCCAGAGCGAAGCTACTACCACAGCTTTGTTTGCTGTCGGCAATCGTGAAAGTGTAATTGCCTTTGTCCAGTTTTTGTTCTGCGACGAGTAATCCTTGATCGTTTTGCTCGAACATGGCTTTGTCATCACCGACGCTTAATACGATGGCATTTTCTGGAATTTGGCTGCAAGCACTAAGCAGACCAATAGAGAGTGCGAGAATTGTTTTTTTCATTGTGTCCTTCCCCCCGAATAAACAGATCTTTTATAACAAAAAGAAGCCTCTACAATCCGAGCGGTGCAGCAACAAGTTAAACCTCTCTCACCCTACAAATTTTTGCCTTGTTCACAGAATGAGTAATAAATCCCTCTAACCTTATCTTTTAGAAAACAAAAAAGGGAAGCAGATGCTTCCCTTTTGGTTATCTTGTGACTTCTTTTTCAGTCAGTAACTCAGTTTCGGTTACTTATTTTTGCAGAAGAGAGATGTCGGCGATCTGTAGGAACAGGTTACGCAGATTGTTCAGCAGGGTCAGACGGTTCTTCTTAAGTGCTTCGTCGTCTGCCATTACCATTACGTTGTCGAAAAACGCATCCACTGGCTCACGTAGGTCAGCAAGTTTGCTTAAGGCCTCTTGGTAGTTACCTGTCGCAAAGGCTGGCTCAAGTGCTTCAGTCATCACTTCAACGCTTTCTGCTAGTGCTTTTTCTGCATCTTCTTGTAGAAGAGACAAGTCGATCTCTTCTGTTAGTTCGCCATCGAATTTCGCCAGGATGTTACCTACACGTTTGTTCGCAGCTGCTAAAGATTCTGCTGCTTCTAGCTCACGGAAGTGAGATACCGCTTTCACACGTTGGTCGAAATCAGCTGGTTTAGTCGGGCGACGCGCCAGTACAGCTTGAATGATATCGACACTGAAACCTTCATCTTTATACCATGCATTGAAACGACCAAGCATGAACTCGATGACATCTTGCTCAACATTGTCGTTAGTCAGTTTAGAACCAAACTGTACTTTTGCTTCACGGATAAGGTCTAGAAGGTCTAGGTTGTAGCCGTTTTCAACGATGATACGTAGTACGCCCAGAGAGGCACGACGAAGTGCAAATGGGTCGCTGCCTTTCGGTGCTTGGCCAATACCGAAGATACCAACGATAGTGTCCAGCTTGTCAGCCATTGCCACTGCAGAAGAAATCGCGCTACTTGGCAGAACATCACCAGCGAAACGCGGCATGTACTGCTCGTACAGTGCGAGTGCTACTTGCTCATCTTCACCATCATGAGTTGCGTAATGCATACCCATAACACCTTGAGTATCCGTAAACTCGAATACCATTGAAGTCATTAGGTCACACTTCGCCAACAAACCTGCACGAGTCGATTTCTCAACATCGGCACCAATTTGCTTGGCGATGTAGCCAGAAAGCGCTGTGATACGATCGGTTTTGTCTTTGATTGTGCCCAGTTGCTTCTGGAAAATCGCGTTTTCCAGCTCAGGAAGACGGTCAATCAGTGGACGCTTGCGGTCAGTGTTGAAGAAGAACTCGGCATCAGCTAGACGTGGACGTACAACTTTCTCGTTACCTTCGATAACGTGGCGAGGTTCTTTCGACTCAATGTTTGATACGAAGATGAAGTTAGGCAGTAGCTTCTTGTCTTCAGAGTAAACAGGGAAGTACTTCTGGTCACCTTTCATGGTGTAAACCAAGGCTTCAGAAGGCACTTTGAGGAATTCTTCTTCGAATTTCGCTGTAAGTACCACTGGCCATTCAACCAGAGAGGTCACTTCTTCTACTAAGTCATCTTCTAGATCAGCGATACCGCCAACCGCTGCTGCCGCTTTTTGTGCGTCAGCCAGGATGATTGCTTTACGAGCTTCGTAATCCGCCATAACTTTACCGCGTTCTTCAAGAATCGCAGGGTATTGCTCAGCAGAGTCGATAGTGAATTCTTGCTCGCCCATGAAGCGGTGGCCACGGATCGTGCGAGCAGATGCTACGCCTAAGATTTCACCTTCGATCAGATCGCTGCCCATTAACATGGTCAGAGTTTTTACTGGACGAATAAATTGAGTGGTTTTGTTACCCCAACGCATTGGTTTTGCGATAGGTAGGTTTGCCAGTGCTTTTGCTGCTAGCTCAACCACGATCTCAGATGTCGGCTGACCTTTCACTTCTTGTTTGAATAGTAGCCATTCACCTTTGTCTGTTACCATGCGATCCGCTTGGTCAACCGTAATGCCACAACCACGAGCCCAGCCTTGAGCTGCTTTGGTTGGGTTACCGTCAGCGTCAAATGCTGCAGATACCGCAGGGCCGCGTTTTTCAACGACTTTGTCAGATTGGCTTTCTGCCAGTGCGGCTACTTTAAGTGCCAGACGGCGAGGTGCTGCAAACCACTTGATGCCTTCATGAGCAAGCTCTGCGCTTTTTAGTTCAGCTTCAAAGTTTGCTGCGAATGCTTCAGCCAGAGTACGAAGTTGCGTTGGTGGTAGCTCTTCTGTACCTAGCTCGATTAGAAATTCTTTTGCCATGTTAGATCGACCCCTTACGCGTTATCTTCTTTTTTACACATTGGGAAGCCAAGTGCTTCGCGAGATGCGTAGTATGCTTCTGCTACTGACTTAGTCAGGTTACGGATACGTAGGATGTAGCGTTGACGCTCAGTTACTGAGATCGCCTTGCGTGCATCTAGCAGGTTGAACGCGTGGCCTGCTTTCAGGATGCGTTCGTAAGCAGGCAGTGGAAGTGGTTTTTCAAGCGCAACAAGCTCTTTACACTCTTTCTCACACTGTTCAAAGAAGCCGAATAGGAAATCAACGTCAGCGTGTTCGAAGTTGTAAGTTGATTGCTCCACTTCGTTTTGGTGATAGATATCGCCGTAAGTCACGACGCTACCATCTGGTGCGATATTCCATACCAGGTCGTAAACGGAATCTACTTCCTGGATATACATAGCAAGACGCTCGATACCGTAAGTGATCTCACCAGTGACTGGTTTACACTCAAGACCGCCAACTTGCTGGAAGTAAGTAAACTGAGTCACTTCCATGCCGTTTAGCCAAACTTCCCAGCCGAGGCCCCATGCGCCTAGCGTTGGGTTTTCCCAGTTGTCTTCTACGAAACGGATGTCGTGTACAAGTGGGTCAATACCAAGAACTTCAAGGGAACCAAGGTACAACTCTTGGATATTGTCTGGCGATGGTTTTAGCGCTACTTGGAATTGGTAGTAGTGCTGAAGACGGTTAGGGTTTTCACCATAACGGCCATCAGTAGGACGACGTGAAGGTTGTACATAAGCTGTCGACATTGGCTCTGGGCCAAGCGCTCGTAGACAGGTCATTGGGTGAGAGGTACCCGCACCCACTTCCATATCTAGCGGTTGAACAATGGTACAACCATTTTGAGCCCAATAATCCTGCAGCGCGAGGATCATTCCCTGGAAGGTTTTGATATCGTATTTTTGCATAAGTCAGGTTCGCGCGATTCTCTTGTTACTCGCTAGTTCGCTGTCAGTGCTGGGTTTTACAACGCTAACAAGGGCGATAAGGAGTAATTACGGTTGAATAAATTAACAATCTAGTATACCCAGATATTGAGCATGGGAGTAGAGCTAATCTTGATTAATTCGTGGGCGGTTTTCTCCTTTAAGGAATTTTTACCGCGTTATCTGCTGTATTTTTCTTAAAAGGGAGTTTTCTGCTGCTTTGATGCTTGAGATGCATAACAAGGTTGGCTAGAATTGCGCCAGTCTTTGGGGAGTAGCTTACCCGATGGAGTTTCCTATCCATCTGGTTCGTTCGTCAACATAATTGGTGCAAAATCACCATGGCGCTCGAGACTCGAAGCCTTTCGAGTTTAGCAAGACCTTAGATAAATCATCACGAACCGGGGTGGGGCGTGAGGTTTGTCTACGGTTAAATATAATAATCCCTGCCCCAAAGAGCATGTCGTGAGCGTTTTAGCTATTTCAATTACTACTGTCGCGTTAGCAGAAATTGGCGATAAGACCCAATTGCTTTCGTTGTTACTTGCCAGTCGATACCGTAAACCGGTTCCTATTATTGCAGCCATCTTTTTAGCCACTATTGCTAACCACGCTTTAGCTGCATGGTTAGGTGTCGTTGTCGCCGACTATTTGTCTCCTGAAGTTTTAAAGTGGGTGCTGGTGGTCAGTTTTGTTGCCATGGCGGCTTGGATTCTGGTTCCAGATAAACTTGATGACGATGAAGAAATCTCCAACCGCGGCCCGTTTATTGCCAGTTTTATTGCCTTTTTTGTCGCTGAGATTGGAGACAAAACTCAGATCGCCACCTCTATTCTGGGCGCGCAGTACGCTGATGCCTTGAGTTGGGTAATTTTAGGCACGACGATAGGTATGTTACTGGCGAATGTGCCTGTGGTTCTGATCGGTAAACTATCTGCGGATAGAATACCTTTGGATTTTATACGTAAAGTAACCGCCTTTTTGTTCGTCTTGTTGGCGATTGGTGCAGCATTTTTCTAATTTGAACAATGTGGGTTAAGCGAACTATATAGGGTTATTTTGCCCCGAAACGTCGTTGAAAATGTGGTTAACTCTCAATAAGTAGCGAATTCGTGGCTTAGCTCAAACTCTGGCTTAAAATCGTTCAGTAGCGTGACGAGAGGCATATTCGTGTCATACTTGTCATGGTAATTTAATAGCGGTAATGATGGCGAGAGGGCAAGTTTATGCTTACACGTTACATGGGGATGACCCCAAAGAGTCAGAGTTATTTATTCACTTTTGGTTTAGCACTGTGTTTGTTGGCTTTGGTGTTGACCGACATGTGGTTACCGATTGTCGCAGGAACTTTCATACTCACCGGGTTAACGGTAGAGGCGTGGATTCGGGTTGAGCATATTATTCCGATGCATGAAGAAATGCGGGCGATGAAAAAACAGATCAATAAGTTACAGTCAGAACTTCGCACCTTGGAATATGACGAATAGACAAACGGCAGCCTAATTGGCTGCCGTTTTTAATTATTCCAAACCTTTCTTGATCAGGTACTGGTAGGGTAAGTGCTCTGTTTGTGCCGCTATCAATTCATGATCCATAAATCGGCAGAAGCTCGGAATATCTCGAGTTGTGGATGGGTCGTCCGCTTTGACCAGCAAAATTTCACCATCTTGCATGTTGCGAATTGTCTTCCTGACCATCATCACTGGCTCTGGACAGCGCAGTCCCTCTGCTTCTAACGTCTTGGTTGCCAGTTCAGGATTAAAGCTCATAGTGTGACTCTCGTAGCTAACTTAGCGATGAATTTTACGTTCGTGGAAAAAATATTCAATAACCACTTGGCAAACTGTTATTTTTGTTTTACCTTAAATTAACAAATTGGTAACAAGTGGTAAGGGGGAAGGCTATGCTAACAGCTTTAGACAGACTAACGATTTATTCTGTTCTGTGCTTAATCTCGTTTTGTGCCTTAGTGCTCAGAACTCCAGCTGAAACCTCACTCATGCCTTTGGTGGGTGTGATTGCAACGATTTTGGGTATTTTAATTGAGATGAACAAATGGTCTGATGTATCAGAGCGAGAACATTAGTATCACTTTACTCAACCAGAATATTTTGATTTCAACATCTTGTTTTTACCAACACTTCATTCCGACACTATCCCCATTTTTTCTTGGGCTTCCCCGCTGAAAGGCGGGATTTTTTTTGCCTGAAGAGTACAATTTAACGAAATCCCTGCATAGTACGTGGTCATTGTGGAATTAGAAGACATTTATCGTCGAGATCTGAATTTATTGGTCGCATTACGCGTGCTGATTGAAGAAAGCAGTGTTAGTAAGGCAGCTACTCGGCTGAATTTAAGCCAGTCGGCGATGAGTCGAGTGCTTGGACGATTACGTGACTTATTAGGCGATCCTCTTTTCACTCGTCAGGGGCAGCACTTGATTCCGACGCAAAAGGCGCTGGAAATTGATCGCTCACTGGGAGAGCCGTTAGAGTCGCTGCGCCAATTGCTTTCACCTATTGAGTTTGATCCGTTGCATTGCGACCAGACTTTTACTATCGCCACGACAGATTACGCCATGCAGACCATCTTGCCTTTTGCCTTGCCGCGTATTTATCAGGAAGCGCCTAATGTGTCGTTTAACTTCCTGCCATTGCAGCACGACAGGCTGTCTGATCAACTGACCTATGAAGGCGCTGATCTCGCCATCTGCCGACCGACCGGCCCCATAGCGCCACTGCGCAGTGAAATACTAGGCCGGGTTGGTGTGCTGTGTTTATTGTCGAAGCAGCACCCGCTGGCAGATAAAGAGATGAATCTCGAAGATTATTTGCGGCATCCACATGCAATGATTGCGATCAGTGATGGGGTAAATGCGCTGATCGAGCAAGCTCTGACTGATAAGCCACAGCGCAAAATGGTGCTGCGTGCTTACCATCTTGAAGCTGCACTGGCGATTGTCGATACGCTGCCGATTATTATCACGGTTCCGGCTGATTTAGCGTATTTGGTAGCGGATCGCTACGACCTGATGGTGAAACCTTTACCGTTTGAATTTACCCCGTTTGACTACTCGATGATCTGGCATGCGCGTTGTGAGCATTCACCGGCACAAGAATGGCTGAGAGGGATAGTGAAAGAAGAGTGCGGACGTTTGATTGCCAAGCGCATCGAAGATATGGGGTTAGGCTGATCAAAAAGAGCCAGCAATGCCGGCTCTTAATCTGTCTAATTTGTGATTGTAGAGCTTAAAGCTTAATAACCACACGACCAGTGACTTGGCCATTCGTGATGTCTTCGGCGTACTTCGGCGCTTCTGCCAGTTCGACTTCGGTACAAGCTTGATCAAAGTAGCTATCAGGCAGTATCTCAACCAGCTTTTCCCATGCGGCGATACGTTTTTCAGTTGGACACATAACAGAGTCCACGCCTTGGAGTCTTACATTACGCAGGATAAATGGCATCACAGTGGTTGGCAGGTCAAAGCCACCTGCTAAGCCACATGCTGCGACTGCGCCGTTGTAATCCATTTGTGCCAGCACTTTAGCCAGCACTTTGCTGCCGACAGTATCAACGGCACCTGCCCAGATTTGTTTCTCAAGTGGTCGAGCCGGTTCTTCAAACTCAACGCGGTCGATGATGCGACTTGCGCCCAGTTTTTCTAACAGTGGGCCGTTTTGTTCTACGCGACCAGTGACGGCCGCGACTTTGTAACCCAGTTGCGCTAACAAGGCCACAGCGACTGAGCCTACGCCACCACTGGCGCCAGTAACAAGGATTTCGCCTGCTTCTGGTTTGATATCAGCATCAAGCAGCGCCTGAACACACAGCATTGCGGTAAAGCCAGCAGTACCAACCATCATTGCCTTTTTGCTGTCTAGCCCTTCTGGCAGAGGTACTAACCAATCGGCTTTCAAACGAGCACGCTGTGCCATACCACCCCAGTGATTTTCACCCACGCCCCAGCCTGTCAGTACCACTTTGTCACCAGCCTGGTAGCGTCCATCTTCAGAGCTCACCACGGTACCAGCGAGGTCAATGCCCGGAACCATTGGGAAGTTACGGATGATTTTACCTTTGCCCGTAATCGCCAAACCGTCTTTGTAGTTTAACGATGAGTAGTCAACGTCAATCAGGACGTCACCTTCAGGAAGTTGGGTTTCATCAATTTGTTCGATGTTGGCGATAGTACGTTTGTCTTCTTGGTTTAGAACTAGAGCATTAAACATGAGGTTCTCCGAGTGTGCGGTAGTGTGACTGAGATGCCACAGCAGCAAGATATTAACTGCCTCTAAGTGTATGTCTTGTTTAGTTATGAATAAAATGAAAGATCATCATTTAATCTATTCGTTTAGTGCATAGATCTCTGATAAAAACTTAAAAATAAAGGGCGACACAGGATGTCGCCCTTAAGTCTAATACTAAATGACTTTAGCATCGGTGCATTTCATCAGGATGCCGAGTGGATCACTGTGTTGTTCAAAGACCTAAGGTCTCTCAAAAACAGTCGCGATACCCTGACCAAGACCGATACACATGGTCGCAAGGCCGTATTTCGCGTCTTTTGCTTCCATTAGGTTGATCAGCGTCGTAGAGATACGAGAGCCAGAACAGCCGAGTGGGTGACCCAAAGCGATTGCGCCGCCATTCAGGTTCACTTTTTCGTCCATCACATCAAGCAGACCCAGGTCTTTAGCACATGGTAGTGATTGTGCTGCGAACGCTTCATTTAGCTCGACTACGTCCATATCTTCGATAGACAGACCTGCACGTTTTAGCGCTTTTTGTGTTGCTGGTACCGGACCGTAACCCATGATTGACGGATCGCAGCCTGCAACCGCCATACCTTTAATACGCGCACGAATCTTCAGGCCAAGCTCGTTGGCTTTTTCTTCACTCATGATCAGCATTGCTGATGCGCCATCTGACAGAGCAGAAGACGTACCTGCCGTCACAGTACCATTTGCCGGGTCGAATACCGGACGAAGTTGAGACAGGCCTTCGACTGACGTTTCTGGACGGATAACTTCATCGTAATCCAGAGTAAATAGTGTGCCGTCTGCAGCATGACCTTCGATAGGTAAGATTTCGTTCTTAAAGCGACCTTCTAGTGTTGCTGCATGAGCACGAGCATGGGAGCGCGCGGCAAATTCATCTTGTTGCTCACGGCTAATACCGTGCAGTTTACCCAGCATTTCGGCTGTTAAGCCCATCATACCCGCCGCTTTTGCTACGTTCTTTGCCATACCCGGGTGGAAATCTACACCGTGGTTCATTGGTACGTGACCCATGTGTTCAACACCACCAATTAGGCAGATCTCGGCATCGCCAGTCATAATGGCACGTGTACCGTCATGCAGTGCCTGCATGGATGAACCACACAAACGGTTTACGGTAACCGCACTAATTTCAATTGGCAAGCCAGCCAACAGCGCTGCGTTACGTGCCACATTAAAGCCTTGTTCCAGCGTTTGTTGTACACAGCCCCAGTAGATGTCTTCGATCTCACTTGGGTTAACTTGCGGGTTACGCGCCAGAATGCCTTTCATCAGTTGTGCAGAAAGATCTTCTGCTCGAGTATTACGGAAAGCGCCACCTTTAGAGCGACCCATTGGGGTACGTAGACAATCTACTACGACAACATTTCTTGTTTGATTAGTCATTTTGGGAATCCCTCCTTAGATAGAACCTTGCTGTTGTGCGCCGTAGAAGGTCTCGCCTTTGGCTGCCATATCAATCAGCATTTGCGGTACGTGGTACATCGCGCCTAGTTCAGCGTGTTGTTTTGCTGTTTCGATGTATTCAGCAATACCAACGCTGTCTAGGTAGCGGAACACACCGCCGCGGAATGGAGGGAAGCCCAGACCGTAAACCAGAGCCATATCCGCTTCTTGTGGAGTGGCGATAATGCCTTCCTGTAGACACAGCACCACTTCGTTGATCATCGGAATCATCATACGTTGGATGATGGTTTGCTCGTCGAAGTCTTGTTTGTCTGCACACACGTCAGCCAGTAGCGGTAAGATCTCTTCAGAGAAGGTCTTCTTCGGCTTACCTTTCTTATCAACAGAGTAGCTGTAGAAGCCGCTGCCGTTTTTCTGACCAAATTTATTAGCCTCGAACAAGGTATCAATGGCATCGCGGCCTTGCTTGCCCATACGCTCTGGGAAGCCTTCAGCCATGACGGATTGTGCGTGGTGAGCGGTATCGATACCTACCACGTCAAGCAAGTATGCCGGACCCATTGGCCAACCAAACTTGCGTTCCATGATTTTGTCGATTTGCGTGAAGTCAGCGCCGTCACGAAGTAGCATGCTGAAACCACCAAAGTACGGGAACAGTACGCGGTTTACGAAGAATCCAGGGCAATCATTAACGACGATTGGTGATTTACCCATTTTCGCTGCGTAAGCCACAACACGGTTGATGGTTTCATCTGACGTTTTTTCACCACGGATGATCTCAACTAACGGCATACGATGCACAGGGTTAAAGAAGTGCATACCACAGAAGTTTTCTGGGCGTTGTAGTGACTGAGCCAAGACATTGATTGGAATGGTCGATGTGTTCGACGTGATAACCGTATCTTCGCCAACGTTTTGCTCGACTTCGCTAAGTACCGCAGATTTTACTTTCGGGTTCTCAACCACGGCTTCGACAATCACATCTGAGTTTTCGATGCCAGCGTAGTGCAAGCTTGGAGTAATAGACGCGAGGATACCCGCCATCTTGAAACCGTCAAGACGACCCGTTGCAAGACGCTTATTCAGCAGTTTTGACGCTTCGTTCATGCCCAAATCTAATGAGGCTTGAGCGATGTCTTTCATCAGTACAGGCACACCTTTCAGTGCAGATTGGTAAGCGATACCGCCACCCATGATACCTGCGCCAAGGACTGCTGCACGTTTAGTGTCTTTGTTTGCTGATTTTGCCGCTTTTTTAGCGATGCCTTTAATGTACTGATCGCTAAGGAACAGACCAACCAGTGATTTCGCTTCTTCTGATTTTGCCAGTTTAACGAAGTGCTTACGTTCAACATCCAGCGCTTCATTACGTGCAAATCGAGCGCCTTCTTCAATAGTAAGGACTGATGTTATTGGTGCTGGGTAGTGTGGGCCCGCTTTTTGTGCCACCAGGCCTTTTGCCATCGTGAAGCTCATCATCGACTCTAGCTTGCTTAGCGTTAGTGGTGATGTCTTTTGTTTGCGGCGAGCTTGCCAATCAAGTTTTTCGTTGATTGCAGATGTCAGTGTTTGCAGAGCGGATGCATGTAGAGAGTCTGAATCGACAACCGCATCTAACAGGCCAAGTTTTAGTGCTTCATCAGCACGGAGCGCTTTACCTTGTGTAATGATTTCCATCGCGTTATCAGCGCCGATAACACGAGGCAGGCGTACACAGCCACCAAAGCCTGGCATGATACCAAGTTTGGTTTCTGGCAGACCAATGCTGGTGGTTTTGTCACCGATACGCATGTCTGTTGCCAATACACACTCACAGCCACCACCAAGAGCATGGCCTTTGATGACAGAGATGGTTGGTACTGGTAGATCTTCAAGTTTATTGAAGATGCTGTTGGCGAATTGTAGCCACTGATCCAGCTCGGCATCAGTCTTAGCAAACAGGCCTAAGAATTCAGTAATGTCTGCACCTACAATGAACGCATCTTTATCTGAAGTCAGCATTACGCCTTTCAGACCTTGGTGTGCGATAAGTGCATCAAGGGCTTTGTCTAGTGACTCAAGCGTCGCTAAATCAAGTTTATTTACGGATTTTGGCGAGCAGAAACTCAGCTCTGCAATACCATCCTGTATTTCCTTTACCTGTAGGGTTTCGGCTTGGTAAATCATTGTCTATCTCCATGACATACAATCTGGGATTGTCTGTATACCTATTTAAATGGTGCTCTTCCTCGTATAAATAGCCTTGAATAAATAGGTATCGAGGAAGTGTTTTATTCTAATTCTGGCTTGACCATTGATGTTAGTTTTGATCGGTGGATGTTTAATTTCAATGCATTTTTCAAACAAGTGTTTAACATTGTGCGCTGGGACAGATCTTATGCGACTTGTAAATCCCACTCGTGGTAGACTTCAGGCAAAGAGACAAGCGACCTAATGCTATGAATGACCTGCCTTATTTGATTCCTGCACAACCGACTCAATTTGAAGACGAGATCAAAAAGAGTGTGTTTATTACTTATCTTGCCCATACGCCAAGTGTCGAAGCGGCTAAAGCGTTTGTGGAGCAAGTAAAAACAAAACACGCGGATGCGAGACACAATTGCTGGGGATTTGTCGCCGGAAGACCAGAAGACTCGATGAAGTGGGGCTTTAGTGACGATGGCGAACCGTCTGGAACGGCAGGTAAACCTATTCTCGCGCAGCTCTCTGGCTCAGGGGTTGGAGAAATTACGGCGGTTGTCACCCGTTACTCAGGCGGTATCAAATTAGGCACGGGTGGTTTAGTGAAGGCCTATGGTGGTGGTGTACAACAAGCACTCAGGCAGCTTCAAACTATTGAGAAAAAAATAACCACAAAGCTCAGACTAGCGTTAGACTATGGGTTTATGCCTATCGCACAGTCTATTATGCCTCAGTTTGGGGCGGTTGAAGTTGATGCTGAATACAGCGATCAGGTCGTGCTGGTGGTAGAAATTGAGCTTCGTGAAGTGAGCGGATTTACCCAAGCTATCATTAATAAAAGTGGGGCGAAGGCAATTATTACCCCACTAGACGGAAAATAATGAAAAACAGTAAGCGACAGGGACAGCTTCGCTAGTCAATCAATCCATGCAATTTCGTTCAATTATTCGTATCGTCGGGCTATTGCTCGCGCTTTTTAGTGTCACAATGCTCGCACCTGCGCTTGTCGCGCTGACTTACCGAGATGGCGCTGGTGTGCCTTTTGTCACGACCTTTTTTGTTCTGCTGTTTTGCGGGGCAGTGTGCTGGTTTCCGAACCGCAGGCATAAGCATGAGCTAAAAGCGCGTGACGGTTTCCTTATCGTAGTCTTATTCTGGACAGTATTGGGTAGTGCGGGCTCTATTCCTTTTTTGATCGCTGATAATCCCAATATATCGGTAACGGACGCTTTCTTTGAGTCATTTTCCGCTTTGACGACCACCGGTGCTACGGTGATTGTTGGTCTGGATGAGCTACCTAAAGCGATCTTGTTTTATCGCCAGCTACTTCAGTGGTTTGGCGGGATGGGGATCATCGTATTAGCGGTGGCCATTTTACCTGTGTTGGGTATCGGTGGTATGCAGCTTTATCGAGCCGAAATCCCGGGTCCGGTAAAAGACACTAAAATGACACCGCGTATTGCCGAGACAGCCAAAGCCCTCTGGTATATCTACTTAAGCTTAACCATTGCGTGTGCGACAGCTTTTTGGTTGGCGGGTATGACACCATTTGATGCGATTAGCCACAGCTTCTCGACCATCGCAATTGGTGGATTTTCAACTCACGACGCGAGTATGGGGTATTTCGATAGTTATGCGATTAACCTTATTACCGTGGTTTTCTTGCTTATATCAGCATGTAACTATACTTTGCACTTTGCGGCATTCTCATCCGGTGGAGTGCATCCTAAATACTACTGGAAAGATCCCGAGTTTCGAGCGTTCATCTTAATACAGGTGATACTGTTTGTTGTTTGTTTCTTATTATTACTTCAGCACAACTCATATACATCAACTTATGATGCGTTTGACCAAGCGCTGTTCCAAACAGTCTCTATCTCAACCACGGCTGGTTTTACCACAACAGGCTTTGCGGATTGGCCATTGTTCTTACCCGTCTTGCTGCTGTTCTCATCTTTTATTGGTGGGTGTGCCGGTTCGACTGGTGGCGGCATGAAAGTAATTCGTATTTTGCTACTTACCTTACAAGGTGCTCGTGAACTAAAGCGTCTGGTTCACCCTCGTGCGGTCTACACCATTAAAGTCGGTGGTAGCGCGCTCCCACAACGAGTCGTTGATGCCGTTTGGGGATTCTTCTCTGCGTATGCGTTGGTGTTTGTTGTGTGTATGTTGGGACTGATAGCGACCGGAATGGATGAACTGAGTGCATTTTCTGCCGTTGCCGCCACCTTGAATAACCTTGGTCCAGGCCTTGGAGAAGTGGCTCTGCATTTTGGTGATGTAAATGACAAAGCAAAATGGGTTCTGATCGTGTCCATGTTGTTTGGTCGTCTAGAAATCTTTACCTTACTCATTCTACTCACGCCAACGTTTTGGCGTAGCTAAGGGGATATCGTGGCAAAAGCATTGTTCTTATACTCTTCTCGTGAAGGGCAAACAAAAAAAATCTTCCACTATATAGATGAGAAGCTAACGGACTTCGATTGTGATTTAGTCGATCTACATAATGTAGACACTATTGATTTCGAACCCTATGACAAAGTGCTGGTTGGTGCGTCTATTCGTTATGGGCATTTGAATAAGAAGTTGTACCAATTTATTGAACGTCATCTTACGCAACTGGAAAAGCATAAAGTCGCTTTCTTCTGTGTGAACCTAACGGCACGTAAAGAAGACCAAGGTAAAGATACGCCAGAAGGCAGTGCGTATATTCGTAAGTTCTTGATGAAATCACCTTGGAAACCAGAACTAATAGGCGTGTTTGCTGGCGCTCTTTATTATCCTCGCTACGGGTGGTTCGACAAAATGATGATTAAGTTCATCATGTCGATGACGGGTGGAGAAACCGATACAACGAAAGAAGTGGAATACACCAACTGGGAAAAAGTGACTCTTTTCACGGATAAATTCAAAAAACTGTAGAAATAACGTGCTCTTTTACGTGTTTTTGATGCTATTTCATTCGAATGATAGAAAATTCAAAAAAAACGTCAAAAAGGGCTTGCCAATGTGATCGCAATCTCTATAATGCCACCTCGCTGACACGGCAACGCTCCGAAAGGAACGAAGCGAAGTTAGCAAGCCAAATTAGCCAAGCGGAAACGCTTGAAAAAAGTTTGAAAAAAGTGATTGACACTAAACTTTAACTCGCTAAAATGGCCGTCCGATTTGAGCGAGGCTCAGTCGGAAAGCTCTTTAACAATATAGACCTATCAATCTGTGTGGGCACTCGTTGATGATAATCCAATTAGATACCTCGGTATCAAATTAGGTTTCAATGAACTGAGTGACCAATCGAGATTAAGTTTACTTAGTCTTGGCACAGTCAATTCATTATCGTTCTCCTTTTTTATAAAGGAATAACGATAATAGCTTTAAAATTACATTAGTAGTTTTGAAGTCAGTATTCATTGAGCCAAACAAAATCTTAAATTGAAGAGTTTGATCATGGCTCAGATTGAACGCTGGCGGCAGGCCTAACACATGCAAGTCGAGCGGAAACGAGTTAACTGAACCTTCGGGGAACGTTAACGGCGTCGAGCGGCGGACGGGTGAGTAATGCCTAGGAAATTGCCCTGATGTGGGGGATAACCATTGGAAACGATGGCTAATACCGCATGATGCCTACGGGCCAAAGAGGGGGACCTTCGGGCCTCTCGCGTCAGGATATGCCTAGGTGGGATTAGCTAGTTGGTGAGGTAAGGGCTCACCAAGGCGACGATCCCTAGCTGGTCTGAGAGGATGATCAGCCACACTGGAACTGAGACACGGTCCAGACTCCTACGGGAGGCAGCAGTGGGGAATATTGCACAATGGGCGCAAGCCTGATGCAGCCATGCCGCGTGTGTGAAGAAGGCCTTCGGGTTGTAAAGCACTTTCAGTCGTGAGGAAGGTAGTGTGTTTAATAGATGCATTATTTGACGTTAGCGACAGAAGAAGCACCGGCTAACTCCGTGCCAGCAGCCGCGGTAATACGGAGGGTGCGAGCGTTAATCGGAATTACTGGGCGTAAAGCGCATGCAGGTGGTTTGTTAAGTCAGATGTGAAAGCCCGGGGCTCAACCTCGGAATAGCATTTGAAACTGGCAGACTAGAGTACTGTAGAGGGGGGTAGAATTTCAGGTGTAGCGGTGAAATGCGTAGAGATCTGAAGGAATACCGGTGGCGAAGGCGGCCCCCTGGACAGATACTGACACTCAGATGCGAAAGCGTGGGGAGCAAACAGGATTAGATACCCTGGTAGTCCACGCCGTAAACGATGTCTACTTGGAGGTTGTGGCCTTGAGCCGTGGCTTTCGGAGCTAACGCGTTAAGTAGACCGCCTGGGGAGTACGGTCGCAAGATTAAAACTCAAATGAATTGACGGGGGCCCGCACAAGCGGTGGAGCATGTGGTTTAATTCGATGCAACGCGAAGAACCTTACCTACTCTTGACATCCAGAGAACTTTCCAGAGATGGATTGGTGCCTTCGGGAACTCTGAGACAGGTGCTGCATGGCTGTCGTCAGCTCGTGTTGTGAAATGTTGGGTTAAGTCCCGCAACGAGCGCAACCCTTATCCTTGTTTGCCAGCGAGTAATGTCGGGAACTCCAGGGAGACTGCCGGTGATAAACCGGAGGAAGGTGGGGACGACGTCAAGTCATCATGGCCCTTACGAGTAGGGCTACACACGTGCTACAATGGCGCATACAGAGGGCGGCCAACTTGCGAAAGTGAGCGAATCCCAAAAAGTGCGTCGTAGTCCGGATTGGAGTCTGCAACTCGACTCCATGAAGTCGGAATCGCTAGTAATCGTGGATCAGAATGCCACGGTGAATACGTTCCCGGGCCTTGTACACACCGCCCGTCACACCATGGGAGTGGGCTGCAAAAGAAGTAGGTAGTTTAACCTTCGGGGGGACGCTTACCACTTTGTGGTTCATGACTGGGGTGAAGTCGTAACAAGGTAGCGCTAGGGGAACCTGGCGCTGGATCACCTCCTTATACGATGATTATCGTGATGAGTGTCCACACAGATTGATACGGTTTATGAAGTTTAAGAGATAGAACATCCCCCAAGATGTTCACTTAGTGTCCCGTTCGTCTAGAGGCCTAGGACACCGCCCTTTCACGGCGGTAACAGGGGTTCGACTCCCCTACGGGATACCATTGGGTCGTTAGCTCAGTTGGTAGAGCAGTTGACTTTTAATCAATTGGTCGCAGGTTCGAATCCTGCACGACCCACCATTCTTTCCACGAAGGATGGCTTTTGTTTTACTTTTTATAAAAGTGAAAACAAGAGAAAACTTATGTGGGCGATTAGCTCAGTTGGGAGAGCACCTGCCTTACAAGCAGGGGGTCACTGGTTCGAGCCCGGTATCGCCCACCATCTTTAAGCGCATTAGCGATAGTGCTTTTAAAAATGGTTACTTCTTTGAAGTGATTAGCTCTTTAACAATTTGGAAAGCTGACAAAACAAACTTTGTTTCTTAGAAATAAAGATTTGTTTGTAAAGTTCTCAAAGTATTCCTAATGGAATACAACTAAAAACACATTCAAGTGTTCTTGGCTTTTTGTTTTAACTTTTTATAAAAAAGTAAAATAAAAAGATATTTGAGTCCGGCAAAATCGAAATGTCTCTCGCTCATTCAAATAATGAGAGACAACTTTGGTTGTTTGACCGTTTGATTTCACTTTTTAAAGTGAAGACAAAATGCAATTCGAAACTCCTTCGGGTTGTATGGTTAAGTGACTAAGCGTACACGGTGGATGCCTTGGCAGTCAGAGGCGATGAAGGACGTATTAACTTGCGATAAGCCCAGATTAGGCAGTAAAAGCCACTTGAGTCTGGGATTTCCGAATGGGGAAACCCACTTACATAAGTAAGTATCGTTATGTGAATACATAGCATAACGAGGCGAACCGGGGGAACTGAAACATCTAAGTACCCCGAGGAAAAGAAATCAACCGAGATTCCGAAAGTAGCGGCGAGCGAAATTGGACTAGCCCTTAAGCTTTATAGGCGTTAGGTGAACAAGCTGGAAAGCTTGGCGATACAGGGTGATAGCCCCGTAACTGACGACGCATATTCAGTGAAATCGAGTAGGGCGGGACACGTGATATCCTGTCTGAATATGGGGGGACCATCCTCCAAGGCTAAATACTACTGACTGACCGATAGTGAACCAGTACCGTGAGGGAAAGGCGAAAAGAACCCCTGTGAGGGGAGTGAAATAGAACCTGAAACCGTGTACGTACAAGCAGTAGGAGCACCTTCGTGGTGTGACTGCGTACCTTTTGTATAATGGGTCAGCGACTTATATTCAGTGGCAAGGTTAACCATCTAGGGGAGCCGTAGGGAAACCGAGTCTTAACTGGGCGTTCAGTCTCTGGATATAGACCCGAAACCAGGTGATCTAGCCATGGGCAGGTTGAAGATTGAGTAACATCAATTGGAGGACCGAACCGACTAATGTTGAAAAATTAGCGGATGACTTGTGGCTAGGGGTGAAAGGCCAATCAAACCTGGAGATAGCTGGTTCTCCCCGAAAGCTATTTAGGTAGCGCCTCGGACGAATACTACTGGGGGTAGAGCACTGTTAAGGCTAGGGGGTCATCCCGACTTACCAACCCTTTGCAAACTCCGAATACCAGTAAGTACTATCCGGGAGACACACGGCGGGTGCTAACGTCCGTCGTGGAGAGGGAAACAACCCAGACCGCCAGCTAAGGTCCCAAATTACTACTAAGTGGGAAACGATGTGGGAAGGCTCAGACAGCCAGGATGTTGGCTTAGAAGCAGCCATCATTTAAAGAAAGCGTAATAGCTCACTGGTCGAGTCGGCCTGCGCGGAAGATGTAACGGGGCTAAGTAGTAAACCGAAGCTGCGGCAATATACTTTTGTATATTGGGTAGGGGAGCGTTCTGTAAGCGGTTGAAGGTGTGTGGTAACGCATGCTGGACGTATCAGAAGTGCGAATGCTGACATGAGTAACGATAAAGGGGGTGAAAAACCTCCTCGCCGGAAGACCAAGGGTTCCTGTCCAACGTTAATCGGGGCAGGGTAAGTCGACCCCTAAGGCGAGGCCGAAAGGCGTAGTCGATGGGAAACGGGTTAATATTCCCGTACTTCTTACAATTGCGATGGGGGGACGGAGAAGGCTAGGTGGGCCTGGCGACGGTTGTCCAGGTTCAAGTGCGTAGGCTTGAGAGTTAGGTAAATCCGGCTCTCTTTAAGGCTGAGACACGACGTCGAGCATCTACGGATGTGAAGTCATTGATGCCATGCTTCCAGGAAAAGCCTCTAAGCTTCAGATTGTAAGGAATCGTACCCCAAACCGACACAGGTGGTCGGGTAGAGAATACCAAGGCGCTTGAGAGAACTCGGGTGAAGGAACTAGGCAAAATGGTACCGTAACTTCGGGAGAAGGTACGCTCTCGACGGTGAAGTCCCTTGCGGATGGAGCTATTGAGAGTCGCAGATACCAGGTGGCTGCAACTGTTTATTAAAAACACAGCACTGTGCAAAATCGTAAGATGACGTATACGGTGTGACGCCTGCCCGGTGCCGGAAGGTTAATTGATGGGGTTAGACTTCGGTCGAAGCTCTTGATCGAAGCCCCGGTAAACGGCGGCCGTAACTATAACGGTCCTAAGGTAGCGAAATTCCTTGTCGGGTAAGTTCCGACCTGCACGAATGGCGTAATGATGGCCACGCTGTCTCCACCCGAGACTCAGTGAAATTGAAATCGCTGTGAAGATGCAGTGTACCCGCGGCTAGACGGAAAGACCCCGTGAACCTTTACTACAGCTTGGCACTGAACATTGACCCTACATGTGTAGGATAGGTGGGAGGCTTTGAAACCAGCACGCCAGTGTTGGTGGAGCCGACCTTGAAATACCACCCTTGTAGTGTTGATGTTCTAACTTGGTCCCCTCATCGGGGATGAGGACAGTGCCTGGTGGGTAGTTTGACTGGGGCGGTCTCCTCCCAAAGCGTAACGGAGGAGCACGAAGGTGGGCTAATCACGGTTGGACATCGTGAGGTTAGTGCAATGGCATAAGCCCGCTTGACTGCGAGAATGACAATTCGAGCAGGTGCGAAAGCAGGTCATAGTGATCCGGTGGTTCTGAATGGAAGGGCCATCGCTCAACGGATAAAAGGTACTCCGGGGATAACAGGCTGATACCGCCCAAGAGTTCATATCGACGGCGGTGTTTGGCACCTCGATGTCGGCTCATCACATCCTGGGGCTGAAGTCGGTCCCAAGGGTATGGCTGTTCGCCATTTAAAGTGGTACGCGAGCTGGGTTTAGAACGTCGTGAGACAGTTCGGTCCCTATCTGCCGTGGGCGTTGGAGAATTGAAAGGGGCTGCTCCTAGTACGAGAGGACCGGAGTGGACGAACCTCTGGTGTTCGGGTTGTGTCGCCAGACGCATTGCCCGGTAGCTAAGTTCGGGATCGATAACCGCTGAAAGCATCTAAGCGGGAAGCGAGCCTTGAGATGAGTTCTCCCTGATACTTTAAGTATCCTAAAGGGTTGTCGTAGACTACGACGTTGATAGGCAGGGTGTGTAAGCGTTGTGAGGCGTTGAGCTAACCTGTACTAATTGCCCGTGAGGCTTAACCATACAACACCCAAGGGGTTTTGATGGACTCAATGAAAGAACATTGAATGTGTAAAAACGAGAATTAACAACAGCTTTCCAAGTTTTCTCTAGAAATAGAGAGTAAGAATTTGCTTGGCGACCATAGCGATTTGGACCCACCTGATTTCCATTCCGAACTCAGAAGTGAAACGAATTAGCGCCGATGGTAGTGTGGGGCTTCCCCATGTGAGAGTAGGACATCGCCAGGCTTTAGTTTTATTTTCACTTTTTTGAAAAGTGAAGACAAAAGCGGACATCTGCTTATGCGGATGATGCCACTGCGGAGTGGTAGTTCAGTTGGTTAGAATACCGGCCTGTCACGCCGGGGGTCGCGGGTTCGAGTCCCGTCCACTCCGCCACTTAATTTGAAGGTTTCGACCTTCGGTCGAATGAGTCCCGCTTGAACGCAAGCCCGGCCATTCCGCCACTTATATAGAGCCTCGCTTATGCGAGGTTTTGTCGAATTTAGAATATAATAAATTCTTCAGGGGTGTAGCTCCAATTGGCAGAGCAGCGGATTCCCCAAAGTTTGCGAGATGGCGCGTGTTGGGAGTTTGAATCTCTTAATCCATCGACAATTTGATTACCTATTTCTAGGGGTGTAGCTCCAATTGGCAGAGCAGCGGATTCCAAATCCGCGTGTTGGGAGTTCGAATCTCTCCACCCCTGCCATGTTTAAAGCCTCAGTCGAAAGACTGGGGCTTTTTTCATTTTCATCTCATAAAATATCCAAAAAGTGACACCTGTAACATTTAAAATGTTTTTATGTCGGCTAGGACTTATTAGTTGAATTCTAAGATTGTATTAACGATCTTAAGGCGATTTTGATTACAATGTCGCCATAAAAATTTGGGGGGATTATGGGACAACTTTATATTTTAGGTTTTATCGCCGTGGGTGGGGCATTTGGGGCGTGTTCTCGTTACCTTATTTCTGAGTTGTGTGTAACTCTTTTAGGCCGTGGTTTCCCTTATGGTACGCTAACCGTTAACGTCGTCGGTTCTTTTATTATGGGATTATTGATTGCCGCTTTTGAGAACGAGATGTTGGCAACCGACCCTTGGCGACAAATCGTTGGCTTAGGCTTTTTAGGGGCTTTGACCACGTTTTCCACATTCTCGATGGATAATGTGCTCCTTATGCAGCAAGGTGCTTTTTTTAAAATGGGTTTGAATATCCTGTTGAATGTGACGCTGAGTATTTCTGCTGCGTGGATTGGCTTCCAATTAATGATGCGCAACTAGAAAAAGCTATAAAATCTGATTTGTTCGGCTTGGTTTAATCAAGCCGTTTTTATATACTGACTTCACTTGTCGGAGTGCCATAAGGCTGAGACCGTTAATTCGGGATCCGTTGAACCTGATCTGGTTAGTACCAGCGAAGGGAACAGGAGAAGATACCTACACCAGATCTAATCTGGCTAACCTATCAAAACGTCGAATGTTGTTTTAGAGCTCTGTCAGTTCTTTATTCGACCCCTCTTGTCGCATCTATCCGCCAAGCATTTTTATCCCAATACTTTTTATTTAAAATAACAAGCAAGGAAAAATGCTATGTCGAATCGCAAACAAGCGAGACTGGAAGCAAAACAGTTTATTGAAACTCTCTCAGTACAGCCGTACCCAAATTCAAACAAAGTCTATGTAGAAGGCTCACGCCCAGATATCCGTGTCCCGATGCGTGAGATCTCTTTAGCTGACAGCCTTATCGGTGGTACCAAAGAGGCTCCTGTTTTCGAGCCAAACGAGTCGGTACGTGTTTATGATACCTCTGGTGTATACACTGATCCATATCACTCTATCGACCTTTACAATGGCTTACCGAAGCTTAGAGAGGGCTGGATTGAAGAACGAAACGACACTGAAATTCTTCAAGATGTCAGCTCTGTTTACGCAAAAGAGCGTTTGGAAGATGAAACGTTGGACGAGCTGCGTTACGGAAATCTGCCTCATATTCGACGTGCTAAAGAAGGGCACTGTGTCACTCAGCTTCACTACGCACGTAAAGGGATTATTACGCCTGAAATGGAGTTCATCGCTCTACGTGAAAACATGGGGCGCGCTAAGTATCGTGATGAAGTGCTAAACCAGCAGCACCCAGGCCAAAACTTTGGAGCTAATCTACCAAAAGACATTACTGCTGAGTTTGTCCGCAAAGAAGTGGCAGAAGGTCGTGCCATCATTCCATCAAATATCAACCATCCAGAATCAGAACCAATGATTATCGGGCGTAACTTCTTAGTCAAAGTGAACGCGAACATTGGTAACTCGTCGGTGACATCTTCAATCGAAGAAGAAGTAGAAAAACTCGTATGGGCCACGCGTTGGGGTGGGGATACCGTTATGGATCTCTCTACCGGGCGCAACATCCACGAAACCCGTGAATGGATTTTACGTAATAGCCCGGTGCCAATTGGTACAGTTCCAATGTATCAGGCGCTAGAAAAAGTAAATGGTATTGCGGAAAACTTAAACTGGGAAGTGATGCGTGACACCTTAATCGAGCAGGCAGAGCAAGGCGTGGATTACTTTACCATTCACGCAGGTTTGTTACTCCGTTATGTTCCGATGACGGCAAAACGTGTTACTGGCATCGTTTCTCGAGGTGGCTCCATCATTGCTAAATGGTGTTTAGCGCATCATCAGGAAAGCTTCCTTTACACTCACTTCCGCGAAATCTGTGAAATCTGTGCTAAGTATGACGTTGCACTTTCATTGGGTGATGGCCTACGTCCTGGTTCAGTCGCAGACGCTAATGACGAAGCACAGTTTGCTGAATTAAGAACCCTTGGTGAGTTGACTAAGGTTGCCTGGGAGTATGACGTACAGGTGATCATCGAAGGCCCAGGACATATCCCAATGCACATGATCAAAGAGAACATGGATCAGCAACTGGAACATTGTCATGAAGCACCGTTCTACACCTTAGGTCCACTAACTACTGATATTGCACCGGGCTACGACCATATTACTTCCGGTATTGGTGCGGCGATGATTGGTTGGTATGGCTGTGCAATGTTGTGTTATGTCACACCTAAGGAACACTTAGGTCTGCCAAACAAGGAAGATGTGAAGACCGGCATGATCACCTACAAGCTGGCTGCACATGCTGCTGACTTGGCAAAAGGGCATCCAGGTGCACAGGTCCGTGATAATGCGCTATCTAAAGCACGTTTTGAATTCCGTTGGGAAGACCAATTCAACTTGTCATTGGACCCTGATACTGCGCGTTCTTTCCATGACGAAACACTGCCGCAAGAGTCTGGGAAAGTGGCTCACTTCTGTTCAATGTGTGGCCCTAAATTCTGCTCGATGAAGATTTCTCAGGAAGTCAGAGAATACGCGAAAGACACCGAGCAAGTTGCGGCTGATCAGGCGATTTCTATCAAAATGCTGGATGATCCGTTAGAAGGCATGCGTCAAAAGTCAGAAGAGTTTCGTGCCACAGGGTCAGAACTTTATCACCCAGCTGTACACGCTGAGGTGGATGAGTAATGACTAAAATCCTTATTCCGTCATCATTAATAGAGCTAACGGGTGTCGTTCAGCAATGTTTATTATTGGCGAAAGAACAGGGTTTTAGTACTGAAGAACTTGAGTTGGGCGTTAGCCCAACTCATTTGATTCAACTTGTTCTCGACCCAAATAAAACAGTGTGTGTGGGCACTGATCTAGTTGATGGTTCCGATGAAGCTTTAACTGGTGATTTTACGCTTTATTACCAATCGAATTTACCTTTGAAGGAAACGAGTCAGCAAAGTTCCTCGGCTATTTTTATTGGTATCGCGGATACTTCTCCAAAGCCAAGCAGCGATGACAACACTGCTCTATTAGATATCTGGCGTCATCCAATTACTGATGAAGTAAGAGCGTTGTCAGCGAACTTGTCAGCTTCAAATACCTTTCAAGCAGAGCATCACTTAGCTTGGACGGTGACGCTGTTGGCTTTCGAATTTCCAATTGAAGACGCTTTGACATTAGCTCGTGCAATGACGAATGTTTCACGTGAAACACTGTTTAACGGTGAAACATGTACGCTTCACGAGTGGGCATCTCACTTTGCTGATTTTCCAACCCCTGTTCTAGAAGATGCTCGCTTGGGTATTCAAGTTGGTTGGTCATCGCAAAGCGAAGCGGTTAGTTTTCCCTGCCTTGATAAAGACAGCTTAGGGCTTTATCCCGTTGTTGATGATGTCAGTTGGATAGAGCGGCTTCTACCGTTGGGTATTAAGACCATCCAGCTACGTATCAAAAATCCTGACCAGTCTGATCTCGAAGAACAGATTGTTCGCGCTATTGAACTGGGACGTCAATATGATGCGCAGGTCTTCATTAATGACTATTGGCAGCTTGCTATTAAGCACGCCGCGTTTGGTGTGCACCTTGGTCAGGAAGATATCGAAGAATCTAACTTGATTCAGTTGAGTGAAGCGGGGATTCATTTAGGACTGTCAACGCATGGTTACTATGAGCTGCTGCGAATTGTCCAAATCAATCCAAGCTATATCGCGCTAGGTCATATCTTTCCGACCACGACTAAGCAAATGCCATCAAAGCCACAAGGTTTGATTCGTTTAGCTTTGTATCAAAAGCTGATAGACAGCATTCCATATGGAAAGCAAGTTGGCTATCCAACTGTCGCTATTGGCGGTATTGATCAATTTAATGCAGCGCTTGTTTGGCGATGCGGTGTATCCAGTTTAGCTGTGGTTAGAGCCATAACGTTGTCTGAGTCGCCAAAATCGGTGATTGAGTTTTTCAATCAATTGATGGGTAGCGCTCAGCCATTGCAGGTAGTGGAGAGTGAAAGTGCTTACTGATAAAGAGTTCATTCGCTATCAGCGTCAAATTGCGCTACCTGAAATCGGTGAATCAGGACAAGCTAAACTTAGACAGTCTCATGTTCTAGTTATTGGGTGTGGCGGACTAGGCAGTGCGGCAAGCCTGTATTTAGCAGCCTCTGGGGTGGGTAAGTTGGTGGTTGTTGATGATGACTATGTTGATAGCAGCAACTTACAACGACAGGTTGTTTATCGAGAGCATGATATCAACCGGATGAAAACTGAAGCTACTGCTCAACAGTTAGGCGCCCTTAATTCACTGGTTCAAGTTAGAACTATTCCGAAACGTCTCGATAAATCTCAGCTGCAATTGGAAGTGATGCTTGCCGATGTTGTACTCGACTGTAGTGACAACATGCCAACTCGGCAGCTGATTAATCAAGTCTGTTTTCAGCAAAGTACGCCTTTGATATCTGCGGCGGCCATTGGTTGGCAGGGACAGTTTGCTGTATTTGATTACTCAGAACAACAACAGAGTTCGGGGTGTTACCGTTGCCTGTATCCATTTGATGAGTTGAAGCAAGGCATGAAGTGCAGCGAAATGGGGGTTGTCGGTCCTGTGGTTGGAACATTAGGAAACTATCAGGCCTTAGCGGCTATTCAAAAGCTGGCGACAGGTAAGTTTCATGTGGCCAGTGGTCATTTGCACCTATTTGATGGCTTTCGTATGGCTTGGCAAACCATGGTGATCAACAAGGACCAAGAATGCCAGGTTTGTAGAAACGCGAACGAGCCACAGCACAGAGTTAAGAGAGGAGTCACAAATGACACCACCAAATCATTCGATAACTGAATTGAACGACGCTACAAGTGGAAAAGATAAGTTGGTCATCATCACTATTAATGACCAACCTCAGCAGGTCGCATTAAACGCTAACTTACTGCAAATCATCACACAGTTTTCTCTACCAGAGGTAGGCTGTGTTTTTGCCATAAATAATCAGGTTGTACCGCGTAGCGAATGGGCAAGCACGGTACTGTCAGAGGGAGATAGTATCTCTCTGTTTCAAGCCATCGCAGGGGGATAATGTCGATGCTGAAAATTGGTGATAGAGAATTTCAATCTCGCTTGTTCACAGGAACGGGCAAGTTTTCCAATAGCGCTCTTATGGCTGAAGCAATTCAGGTTTCAGGCTCTCAACTGGTAACGATGGCACTTAAGCGTGTAGACGTAAATGATCAGCAAGATGATATTTTGCAGCCTTTAATTCATGCTAGCGTGAATTTGTTACCGAACACTTCGGGGGCTAAAAATGCTAAAGATGCAGTTTTCGCCGCTCAACTCGCGCGTGAAGCGTTGGGAACCAATTGGGTCAAACTCGAGATTCATCCTGACCCGAAATATTTAATGCCAGATCCGATTGAAACTTTAGCTGCAGCAGAACAACTGGTTCGAGAAGGCTTTATTGTTTTGCCATATTGCCATGCCGACCCTGTGTTGTGTAAGCGACTAGAAGAAGTTGGCTGTGCAGCTGTTATGCCGTTAGGTGCACCGATCGGTTCTAACAAGGGCATTGTTTCTCATGACTTTCTAGAAATCATCATCGATCAGGCAAACGTGCCTGTCGTGGTTGATGCTGGAATTGGTGCACCTTCACATGCTGCACGTGCGATGGAAATGGGTGCGGATGCAGTACTGGTCAATACGGCAATCGCTGCAGCAAATGATCCAGTTGCTATGGCAAAAGCATTCAAGATGGCAGTAGAGTCCGGTCGTATGGCGTATGAAGCAGGTCTTGCAGGGCAGGTTTCTCATGCCGTTGCTTCAAGCCCGCTAACGGCTTTTCTTGATGAGCTGTAAAAGAGAGGTCTTAACATGAGCTTTTATGACCACTTTAAGCAGTTTAACTGGGATGATATTTCCATGTCGATATACGCCAAAACGGCGAAGGATGTGGAAAGGGCGCTGGCAAAACCCAAACGCGATTTAGAAGATTTCAAAGCGCTCATTTCTCCCGCTGCAGAACCTTATCTTGAGCAGATGGCGGCGCTTTCTTATTCGCTGACGCGTAAGCGATTTGGCAATACCATGTCGCTCTATATTCCATTGTATCTTTCTAACCTTTGTGCCAATGCTTGCACTTATTGTGGTTTTTCTATGGAAAATCGCATTAAGCGCAGAACGCTAAACAAAGAAGAAGTGGCTGCGGAAATTGAAGCTATCAAGCGAATGAAATTCGACAGTGTCTTGCTGGTAACGGGCGAGCATGAAACCAAAGTGGGTATGAAGTACTTTCGCGAAATGGTGCCGATGATAAAGCAGCGCTTTAACTATCTGGCGATGGAAGTACAGCCGCTGGATCAGGATGAATATGCCGAGCTGAAATCGCTGGGTTTGGATGCCGTGATGGTTTATCAAGAAACGTATCATCCATCGACCTACGCAGAGCATCACCTGCGCGGAAACAAAATGGACTTCCGATACCGTCTTGAGACACCAGATCGGTTAGCTAGGGCGGGAATCGACAAGATAGGTATTGGCGCGCTTATCGGGTTAGAAGAGTGGCGAACGGATTGCTTTTTTGCCGCGGCTCATCTTGATTACCTTGAGCGTACTTACTGGCAATCACGTTACTCGATATCGTTCCCTCGACTCCGTCCGTGTGCAGGCAATGCGCCGACCAATGGCTTGCAACCAAAATCAGTGATGACAGATAAACAGTTAGTCCAACTGATTTGTGCATACCGACTGTTTAACCCCGAAGTAGAGCTTTCGCTGTCGACACGCGAATCACCAAACTTCCGTGATAATGTTTTGCCTCTTGGGATTACTAGTATGTCCGCGGCATCTAAAACTCAGCCTGGTGGTTATGCGACAGAAGAAGTAGAACTCGAACAGTTCGAAATCAGCGATGAAAGAAGTGCAGCTTCAGTAGAAGATATGATCAGAGCAAAAGGTTTCGATCCAGTATGGCGAGATTGGCACTCTGTTTATTCAGGATAATTTAGGTGTTCCAGGTAGTGAGTGTTTCACGTGAAACATCGTGAGTGGATAGATGATAATAAAACGAAGCATTGAACGTTATCTGACGACCTTTAAAAAAGGCTCTCCATTTGGAGAGCCTTTTGATTTTGCATCATAGATAAGTTTGAGCGTGTTTATTACGAATGTGTCAAAGGCAGAGTAGCTTCGCGTAGCCAGTCTTTTACCTTACCTTCGACAAGAGGGCTGATTTGCTCCCAGACTTTTTGGTGGTAATCATTCAACCATGCCAGTTCTGGACGAGTCAGCATATCCACGTTGATGTTACGTTTGTCGATTGGGCAACGAGTCAGTGACTCAAATGACAGAACTGGGAAGTCTCCGTTAGTTGGTGTTTCAACCACTAGCTCTAAGTTTTCGATACGGATACCGAATGCGTCAGCGCGGTAATAACCCGGCTCATTGGATAGCACCATACCTTCTGTTAGCGGTACATTGATTTGTCTTTTAGAAATGCTTGCAGGACCTTCATGTACACTCAGGAAGTGACCGACACCATGACCAGTACCGTGGTCGTAATCGTAACCTTCTGCCCATAGGTGTTGGCGAGCCAATGTATCAATCTGGTAGCCACAAGTACCTTTCGGGAAACGTGCACGAGCAACACCAATATGGCCTTTTAACGCCAGAGTGAATTGCTTGATCATTTCCGCTGATGGTTGGCCAATCGCAATGGTACGCGTGATGTCGGTTGTGCCATCTAAGTACTGACCGCCAGAGTCAACCAGATAAAGCGTGTTCAATTCTAGCTTACCTGGCTCTGGCTGGTTCTCATGGTTGTAGTGACACATTGCGGCGTTACCACCGGCTGCAGAGATCGTATCAAAGCTTAGGTCCATCAATGTTGGATCTTCTTTACGGAATGCTTCTAATGTGTCGGCGAGTGTGGCTTCATCATGAAGATTACCAGCCGCTACTTCTGCCTCTAACCAACATAGGAACTTACTCATCGCAACGCCGTCGCGTACGTGACACGCTTTCATACCCGCAATTTCAACCGCGTTCTTCGCTGCTTTTGGCATTAGACATGGATCTGCCGCCGCGATAACCGATGCGCCAGAATTCTGCAGAACCAGCTTAAACCATGCATTGCTGATCGCTGGATCGACTAATACCTTTTTGCCCGTCATCGCTTCAAGACGAGACTGAAGTGCTTCAGGATGATGCACGGTGACACCTGTACCTACGTGTGCTTCAAATTCCCCTGGCAGTCGAGCTGGGTCAAGGAAGTATTCCACGGTGGAATCTACATGAATAATCGCATGAGACAGAAGTACGGGTAGACGAGATACATCCAAACCACGAACGTTCAATAGCCAACAAATAGAATCAAGCGCGGTGATCACTGCACTGTCAGCACCAGCATTTTTAATTAGCTGAGCGATCTCCTGACGTTTACTTTCGCTAGATTGACCGACCGCTTCCGTTGGCATCAGGCGAACATCAGAAACCACTGGAGCAGGGCGATCATGCCATAACTCATCAATCGGGTTACTGGTTAGCATATTAAGTTCAAACTTACCGGCCAGTTTCGACTGCGCCGTATCTAGCCATGCTGAGCTATGCATACGTGGGTCAATCGCTACTGCTGCTCCCGCTGTAAGGTTCTCTTTGATCCAATCAAGTGCTGGTTCTTCAATCAGGTGACGGTATTCAAATAGATCAGCTGGAACTTGTTTGGTGACTTGAACGGTATAGCGGCCATCAACAAACATAGCCGCTTTATCTTTGGTAATGACGGCTGAACCGGCTGAACCAGTAAATCCGGTTAGCCAATGTAGGCGTTCGTTATGAGCCGGTACGTATTCGCCCAGGTACTCATCTTCGTGTGGGATGAGCAGGGCATCAATATTGTGTTGAGCAAGCCATTCGCGAATCGCGTTCACGCGGCTTTGAGTATCGTTATGCATCTGTGTTATTCCTTCAATTACGGCTCCTTCATGCTCAATTTGGGAGCTGCTTCCTTCTGCTTAGCGCAGTATCGAATAAAACATTCTCATGTTTAATCCTGGGTACAACAGGCCTAGATGAGCCAAAAAGGACTATCGACTGTTAAGCTACTCATTTTAACCGTTAAGCGCAAATTGAGTCCGAGTTTTTATCTAAGGTGATCGGTTTTTTGCGTGATCATCGTGCGTAACCAGTTCAGTGCCGGGTCGTTTTCTCTGTCTCTATGCCAGAACAAAGTATATGCCATTGGCGGAAATTCGAGTGGCAATGGCAGAACGGCTAAGTCAAGTTGCTTAGCTGCTAGCTGAACAAAATGACTTGGTGCTGTGAAGATAAAATCGGTATAAGAACACAAACTTGCGGCACTATTGAAATCTGGAACTGTGACCGCGATGTCCCGTTCTGCGCCAATGTCGGCGAGACGATAATCCAATAGCCAACGATCATTACCATCGCAACGCACTTGAACATGGCGCAGAGACAAGTAGGCCTCAAGGTTCCAATTTTTGTTTAGTGCGGGATGGCTCTTACGGATAATGCACATTTGATGGTCGCGATAGATCTCTTGCTCACAAATATCATCCGGTGGCAGCAGAGTAAGTTTGGCATCGTTAATGTCGATGTCTTTACCGGTTAACCCCAAATCCAATTCTCCGCGTTGCAGCATTTTAAATGTGTTATCCGACCAAGGATGAGTGCTGATGGTCACGCCGGGTGCCTGCTGAAAAATAGCAGGTAAAAAGTGAGGCAAAATTAAAGGGTAGACGCTTTCCACCGCCGCGATTTGAAAGCGGTACTCACTGCTTTGTGGAGAAAACTCTTCGGGTTGTGTCAGTACTTCCAGCTGATTTATCAACAGATCGAGTTTCGGCTTTAGAAATAGGGAACGAGGCGTGGGTGTCAGTCCATGCGAATTACGAGTAAACAACGGGTCGTCAAACTGAGTACGCAATTTAGCGAGTGATTTACTCACCGCTGACTGGCTAAGACAAAGTCGGTGTGCGGCTCGGGTTACGTTGAGCTCTTCCATCAGAACTTTAAAACAAACCAGCAGATTCAGATCAATACGTGCCAATTTCTCTATATTCATTGTGATTTTCCCTAAAGGAATAATGGTCATGATTATACATCATTTCCATTCATATCATCAGATGATTAAGCTTCACAAATAGTTCTTGTTCAATTTGGAGTGTAGTGTGTCTAGCCATAGTTCTAACAGTAAAATGCAGATGGCGTTATTGACCCTTTTGGTACTTTTTAGTCCACTTGCGATAGATATTTATCTTCCTGCCTTACCTCTTATCGCTTCCACGTTTCAGGTAGATAATGCGCTAGCACAAGACACGATCACTTGGTTTTTGTTTGCTATGGGTGTCGGTCAGCTTTTTGCCGGCCCGCTAGCAGACAAACTCGGACGTCGAACTGTTGCATTGGGTGGTATCACCATTTACGCAATGAGTGCTTTATTGGCGTGGAGTGCTCAAAATATTGAGTGGATGTTGATGTCCCGATTGCTACAAGGCTTAGGCGCATGTGCGACATCAGTGGCAGCCTTTGCAACAGTTCGCGATATCTTTGGCCCAGAAAAAAGCGGCAAGATGATTAGCTACCTTAATGGTGCGATCTGCTTTATCCCGGCTTTGGCTCCTATTCTGGGTAGCTGGCTGACGCAGCAATTTGACTGGCGTGCGAATTTCAGTTTTATGGCTGGTTTCGCGGTGGTTTCTGGTGCGTTGATGTTTCTGATGATGAAGGAAACCAACCCTGCGACAGAAAAACAAGCGGTATTCAAACTCAGTCGTTACTGGGCTGTGCTCAGTACGCCGTCTTTCATTTTCCACGCATCGCTGTGTTTGATGGCAATGGCGGTAATCCTTGCCTATGTGACTTCTGCGCCGTCAGTACTGATGACCGGAATGGGCCTATCGATGAATGAGTTTACCTTCTGGTTTGGCGTGAACGCAGTAATAAACATCGCTGCATGTATGCTCGCACCTAAGTTTATGGATCGTTTTGGTACGCACAACACACTGGTTGTGGGTATTTCGACCTTAGGTCTGGCTGGTGTGGTTATGATGTTGATGAATGGTCAGAACACCGCGTTCTCTTTTATGCTGCCAATCTTTATGTCTTCTATCGGTTTCGCTCTCATTCTTGGCGGAGCGGCGGGTAAGGCACTAGAACCGTTCGGTGATAAAGCGGGTACGGCGGCAGCGTTACTTGGATTGTTCCAAATGAGTGGCTCTGGTTTGTTGGTTGGTACGCTGCAGCGTTTATCACTAGATCCGCAAACACTAATTGCACTTCAAATGTGGCTCATGCTGCCTGCACTTGCGATATTGTTTACCAAAGCAGGTAAGAATTGGCATTCAAGCTTTGTTAAAGCGTAATTCTGCGTAAATTAGTATTTTCCAATATGAGGATCGAGTGTATATTTGTCGTTCACACTTTTTCAGACACCATAATGGAATTCAAAAAGTAATGTCGTTAACCACGTATGAAATGGCTCGTATATTAGAGCAAATGGAAGAATCACCAGAAAAGGTGATGTTTGGTAAGTTGCTTAATGAGCTGGGTAATCAAAGCTCCGAGCGCATTCGTAGTGCGGCAAAACAAGTACCACTGCCAATCTTGCGTGATATTGTGTACCAATTTCAACAAGTGATTGAATCACGTAAAGGTGAGCAAGTTGAGTTGCTGGCGAAAGATATCGCTCAGCAAGGCATCTCTGCAGATGATTTGATCGCTTACCTGAACAAGCAATAAAAAAATTCCCACCGTTGTGGGGATTTTTTTATGTATACCAACCTAAGTAAGAAAGTGGTCATACTTAATTATAGAGAACCAGAAAACAGGCATCGAACACAAACACGCACCGTATGTTTATAAGAACGCATCCATGGAGCTTCGATTTGCCATCCATGGCAAATAGAGTTTGTTTATCGAACCCTGTCCCTGAACAGTTAATTTTCCAGATTGGTATTAGCCCAGCTTGTTTCGCAGAAACTGGTCGCAGGAATACGGGCCAGGGCCCCATACGAGTACAAGTAGTATCATGAGTCCCCACAGCTGGTGATCATGAAAGCCTTTCTCCCACAGCAAGGGGTAGGAAAGGACGGCGACGATATTCAATACAAATAGTAGCAAGGCCATCGGTCGAGTAAACAAGCCCGATGCTATAAAGATCGGCACAATTAACTCTGTTGCTGTCCCAAGGTAAGCCGCTATTTCCCAAGATAACAACGGTACCTGGTACTCAAACTCAAATAGATATAGCGTACTTTGCCACGAAGCTATTTTTACCAGACCTGAGTTCAAGAACACCCATGCAACCCAAAAACGACAAGTTAGCAACAGGAATGGGGTAATAAGACTCTGAAAGGTGTTGGTGTATCCATCGTAATGAGTGATTAAGCGTTTCATCGTTTCTGCCATGAATTCCTCCTTAACGCGGTTGCAACGTAAAACCGTCAATCAAGTTCAGCAGCATAAGCGTATTTAGATGGGTAAGTAGGGGCTGCGCTATGTCTCCCAGACTTAACTTACTCTCTAAACAACGCAGTAATTGGTAAGCCTCAATCTCCAGTGCATAGCACAGCGCGTCACCACTCTTCTTGAGTGAGATGACGCCACATTGCGATACGGTAATGTCGATCTGTTCGAAGTGCTGACTCTGAATCGCCGTAAAGAGATCAAAAACCGCATAGCGGGACTCAAAACTGCGGACTCCGTTGGGCAAATGAAAAATCAGCCTAGGTTGCTGGTCTGGCTTTACTTGATCAAGTTGGTTTAAGGGGATTAATTCTGCATTGGCTAATCGCTCACGTTGAGCTTGGCGGGCGAGATCCATTTCCCACTCAAACCGAGCGACCTCCATGCTATAAGGTACTTGTGACGTGACATTCTCGAATAACTTTATTGTGTTGAAAAAGCCTTCACCGTAGTGGGCAACCTGTCCTTCCTGCAATGGATGATGCAGAACATGTTGCCGAGCCATTTGTGCAAAGCACTCTTTGCCGAGTAATGCTTCAAGAATCGGGTAGGTGGTCGACAGTACCTCACTGAGACTGATGACAAAGTTGTTGCGATAAATCTGTATGCGTTCATCTGCGCTGAATTGATCAGCAGTGATATTGCACTCTTCGCCTGATGTCTGATAGTGCAGTGCTTTGGCAAACTGGCTCTGCAATGTAGCAAGATTCATGATGCTTTCCTCGCAGATACTAAAGTAGAGTCAGTTTGGTATTCTGAAAGCACACACGTAGCTTTGTCGGCTTCTGCCAATAATATTTCTGGCGCAGGAATATCGAGATCCCATTCAATTAAAGTATGTCGAGGACCATGCTGCTGGGTCCATTGGCGATACAGTTGCCATACCTCATCACAGACCGGGCGACTGTGGGTATCAATCCAAACCTCACCTTTATCAAGTTGTTTGATGGTAAATCCGGCGAGGTGAATTTCATCGACTTTGTCAGCAGGGATCGCATCTAGGTACGTGTCGCAATCAAAGCCATGATTGAATGCCGAAACGTAGACATTGTTTAGATCGAGTAATAATCGGCAGTCTGTGCGTTGTTGAACTTCAACTAAAAATTCCCATTCATTGATGGTGGAATGCTGAAATTTCACATAGCTCGAAGGGTTCTCGATTAAGATTTCACGTTGCAGATAGTCCTGTACTTCTTGTACGTTTCGCGTGAATACGTTCAGAGCTTCTTCGGTATATGGCAAGGGTAGCAGGTCGTTAAAATAGTGACCTCCATGCTCACTCCAACTTAGATGGTCAGAAACAAACAGAGGGTCAATGACATCGATAAGCGCTTTAAGCTGCGCCAAATGTTTGCGACTGACTCGGTTTACCGAACCAAGGGATAAACCAATACCGTGACAGCTGATTTGGTATATTTCACGCAGGGACTGAAGCTGAAGTCGCTCGGCTGAGTGCGGCTGAAAGTAGTTCTCGCTGTGAACCTCAAGCCAGGGCAAATCTGGCTGGCTGTGACTAAAGAATTCCAGGTGCGGAGTTCGTAATCCGACACCAACGAGATCATGAAAGGTTTGATGTTTCACGTGAAACTCCTTTTCCAAACGAGGCTAAGCAAAAGAGAAGGGTGTGTGGTTTGAGCATGTACACACCCTAACAATGGCCACTGGGGCAATTAAGAAGAGGTAGTGCTACCGCCCGCCAATTTGTCACACAAACCTTTTGGCACAACCACGAAGGCATCTTTTTGACTGTCTTGTTTAGCGGTGCCGGCACAAGAGCTGTTTTTGGTTGCACAGTCATTTTTGCCCGCTTTCGCTACGCCGTAGCATTTTTCTTGTTCGGCTGCGACGGCAGAAGTCGCAGTCAGCATTGTGCCTCCAAGTGCGACAAGACCTGTAACTGCAGCAGCAATAGCAAGATTTGAATTTTTCATAATAGTTTCCTCTGAGTGATTTCCTTTACTTCCAGTGAGCAAGAAGATGCGACACTATGTTGTTCAGTATTTGTCCACTTGCTTAACTTATGAGATAGGAAAGTGAGAGAAAAACTTTCAGTGACTTTTACTGTTAGCTGCTGTTTGAGATGCTATTTTTAGATAACCGACTGAAGAGGTGGGTAAAAAAACAACGAATTTTTTATCGAGTTTTGTCTAAACAGCGCCCAGCTGTTTAGGTTATAATCGGTTTTTATGTATAAATAACCAGTAGCTCATCATGATGGATCCATCTCTATTACTCGACGGTTTGAACGATAAACAGCGTGAAGCCGTTGCAGCACCTCTAGAAAACTTACTCGTCCTTGCTGGTGCAGGGAGTGGTAAGACTCGCGTTCTTGTTCACCGAATTGCCTGGCTGATGTCTGTAGAACAAGCTTCTCCATTCTCAATCATGTCAGTAACCTTTACTAACAAAGCTGCAGCGGAGATGCGTGGCCGTATTGAAGAGTTGATGATGGGCAGTGCGTCTGGCATGTGGAATGGTACTTTCCATGGTATTTGTCATCGTATTCTGCGCGCGCATTATCTTGATGCCAAGCTACCGGAAGATTTTCAGATCATCGACAGTGATGACCAGCAGCGTCTGATTAAGCGCTTGGTTAAAGCACAAAACCTGGATGAAAAGCAGTGGCCTGCGCGTCAGGTGGGTTGGTGGATCAATGGCAAGAAGGATGAAGGTTTACGTCCGATGCATATCGATGCGTACCACGATCCGGTAACCAAAACTTACCTGCAGTTGTATACCGCTTATCAGGAAGCCTGTGATCGTGCTGGACTGGTCGATTTTGCTGAGATCTTGCTTCGCGCACATGAGCTACTGCGCGATAACAAGTTTGTCCGCGAGCATTACCAGGCACGCTTTAAACACATTCTGGTCGACGAATTTCAGGATACCAACAACATCCAGTACGCTTGGTTGCGTATGATGGCCGGACCGGATTGCCATGTGATGATAGTCGGTGACGATGACCAGTCAATTTATGGCTGGCGTGGTGCGAAAGTGGAAAACATAGAGAAGTTTACTCGTGAGTTCCCTAGCGTTAGTACCATTCGTCTGGAACAAAATTACCGTTCAACGAAGACAATTCTGGAAGCGTCGAATGCCCTGATTACTAACAATACCGAGCGTATGGGTAAAGAACTTTGGACCGATGGTGTGGTTGGCGAGCCAATCTCGATCTACAGTGCTTACAACGAGCTTGACGAAGCCCGTTTTGCCGTCACCAAAATCAAAGAGTGGCAAGATAAGGGCGGTGTCCTCAATGATGCCGCAATGCTTTACCGTAATAACGCCCAGTCTCGTGTTCTGGAGGAGGCGTTAATTCAAGCTGGCCTTCCTTACCGTATTTATGGTGGTATGCGATTCTTCGAACGTCAGGAAATCAGAGATGCATTGAGCTACCTGCGTTTGATGGCTAACCGCAATGATGATGCTGCATTTGAGCGAGTCGTGAACACACCGACGCGTGGCCTAGGTGATAAAACACTTGAGACGATTCGTCGTGCCGCTCGTGATCGCGGCTGTACTATGTGGGAAGCCAGTATCGCGATGCTGGATGAGAAAGTGCTATCTGGTCGAGCTGCAGGCGCATTGAGTCGTTTTATCGAACTCATCACGGCATTGGAAGATGATACGCTGGAGATGCCTCTGCACGAGCAAACAGACCATGTGATCAAATACTCAGGTTTGTTTGCCATGTATGAGCAAGAAAAAGGTGAAAAGTCCAAAGCGCGTATTGAGAACTTGGAAGAATTGGTGACAGCGACCCGCCAGTTTGAGAAGCCGGAGGAAGCGGAAGAGATGTCTCTGCTGACGGCATTCCTGACTCATGCTGCGCTTGAAGCTGGCGAGGGGCAGGCGGATGAATTTGAAGATGCGGTGCAATTGATGACTTTGCACAGTGCAAAAGGTCTGGAGTTCCCATTAGTGTTCATGGTGGGGGTTGAAGAAGGCATGTTCCCAAGTCAGATGTCCGCCGAAGAAGCCGGGCGTCTAGAAGAAGAACGTCGCCTGTGCTATGTCGGTATGACGCGCGCAATGCAGAAGCTCTACATCACTTATGCCGAAATGCGTCGTTTGTATGGTCAGGACAAGTACCACAAGCCATCGCGTTTTATTCGTGAGCTGCCTGAAACTTGTCTGGATGAAGTGCGCATGAAAGCGCAAGTGAGTCGCCCGTCGACTAGCGGCCGTTTTAGTCAGACTGCAGTCAAAGAGAACTTTAACGAGACTGGCTTTTCGTTAGGTACTCGCGTGATGCATCCTAAGTTTGGTGAGGGTACCATCATTAACTTTGAAGGCAGTGGCCCACAGAGCCGAGTGCAAATTGCTTTCAATGGCGAAGGGATTAAGTGGTTAGTGACCGCTTATGCCAAACTTGAGAAGCTGTAAGGTCTCTCAATAAAAAGGAAAAGTAATACCAATCCGGAAAATTAACTGGGCAGGGAACCAGGGGTCGATAAGCAAACTCTGTTTGCCATGGATGGGGTCATGTGTGTTTGTGTTCGATGCCTGTTTTCTGGTTCTCTATATTAGGTTGGAATAAGAGCTGCTTCGGCGGCTCTTGTTCTATCTGGACCTTTTAAAAAGAAAAACCCCGAGGGCTTGCGCCCGTCGGGGTTATAGTCTTACTCGCAGCAATCCAGCTACTAAAAGTGCTCCATGCATCGAATCCATGATAGTGTGCTGATTCCTTCAGCTTATTCCTTTCGTCGCCTTCCTAGCGGTGTCCTTGACCTGATCCTGGTCTGCTAACAATCCTCGTTAGCTCTCATCACTTGTTCCCTGAGCGGTGTCCCTGACATCATCCTGATGTTCAATCCTTGCCTCGTCCAGAGGTGTCCATTTCCCGTCCTTAGTAGCAACCATCCTAGTCACTATTGATTCCGTTCAATGTCCAGTTTTGCATTCCATGCCCGACTATTCATCCTGAATAACCGTTTCTTCTTCCTGAAGTCTACCAAATCCTTGGTAATTCCTGTTCCGTGTCAGTATCCTTCCGACAGGGTTCATATTACGGCTTTCACGCCTGACGGCAATGGTGAAAATTCACATTTTTATGGTTTTAATGCACCCTAAAATATAGGATTCCTTATTATTCAAATAGTTATATCTTTTGTGGCGTGCTTTTGCCACTAAAAAAGCGTGTTTTACCCAACCCTTTGTGCGAGATCTCGCACAAAGGGCTGGGCGAAAGGCTACTAGTTACCGATCGCGACACCTTCTCGGCGTGGATCTGCAGCACCTTCTAAGCCATCTGCGGTAATACGAATGGCGTGCAAACCAGAGTTCAGATCACGGATTTCTGTGCTAAAGCCAATCTTTTCTAACTCTGGTTGTAAGCGGATTGCTGCAGTGCCTTGCTCGATATCTAACGTGCCAAATCGATTTAACAACCTTGGCTGGCTAATCGCTTGCTGTATATCCATCCCCCACTGTGTATGCGCAATGATGGTTTGAGCCACGTAACCAATAATACGGCTGCCCCCTGGCGAGCCAATCGCCATGTATGGCTTGCCATCTTTGAGCATGATCGTCGGAGCCATAGAGGAACGTGGACGTTTACCTGGCTCTAAGCGGTTAGCTATCGGAGTTCCATCTTGATGGGTACGGAACGAGAAGTCGGTCAATTCGTTGTTGAGTAAAAAGCCACGAACCATTAACCTCGAGCCAAAAGCGTTTTCAATCGTTGTGGTCATGGATACCACATTGCCTTGTTTGTCGACGATATTGAAATGGCTGGTGGAAGGAAGTTCAATGGCCTCATCTATACTCAGGTTTATCGCATGAGACCAGGGCGGATTCCCGGCACTGACTTCAGCCAAGGCGTTACCCACTTCTATCAAATCAGCTCGCTGCTTAAGATAGTCGGCATCCAGCAAACCTGCGGTTGGCATGGGTACATAGTCCTGATCTGCCATGTATTTGCCGCGATCAGCGAAGGCGAGGCGAGAGGCATCCGCAATCACTTGCCATGATTTTTCACTGTCTGCCCCCCAGCCCTTAAGATCATAATTCGCGCTTATCGCCAGAATTTGTCCCACCGTTAATGCGCCTGAACTTGGCGGTCCCATGCCGCAGACATCATAACTCTGATAGGCCGCGCACACGGGCTCACGTTGTTTGATTTGGTAGGTATCAAAGTCGAATTGTGCGAGTACACCCGGATTACCCGGCGCGTTTTGTACGGTATTAATGATGTCTTGGGCAATATCACCCTGGTAGAAGGCCATGGCGCCTTTCTCTGCAATCGCCGTTAAGGTTTGCGCGTATTGTGGGTTTTTGAGGACCGTTCCGGCGGTTTTTGGTGAGCCATCTTGATTGAAGAAATAGGCTTTGGTCGCAGGGAAGCGTGATAAACGCTCAGAGTCGTCGGCTATCAAACTGGCAAGTCGGGGACTGACGGTAAAGCCTTGTTCAGCGAGCTTGATGACGGGCTGAATGATTTTTTTCCATTCCAACTGGCCATACTGTTGGTGAGTATCCCACAAGAGTTTTACTGTGCCCGGTGTGCCTACGGAGCGACCACCGACAACCGCATCATAAAATTGCAGGGGCTGGCCTTTATCATCCTGAAACAATTGTGGTGTGGCAGCGAGCGGTGCGGTTTCCCGGCCATCAAAGGTGGTGAGCTTTTGCTTGTCGTTATCCCAATACACCAAGAATGCACCGCCTCCGATACCTGAAGATTGAGGCTCTACTAAACCAAGCATCAATTGAACGGCCACCATGGCATCTATCGCATTGCCACCTTGTTCAATCACGTCGGCGCCTGCTTGAGTCGCAATCGGGTTTGCGGCCGTCACCATGTAGTTTTTGGCTTTTACCAGCTGCTTTTGTTCTACCCCAGAGCTTTGCTCTGGGGCGACTGCGTCCGTGGCTTGGTTGGCAAAGGCTTGGCTCGTCAGGGTTAAAGGGGAAGTAAGAAAAAGACCCGTAGTGACGAGCCGGTTGAACGTCCATTGCATGATGACTCTCCATGTTACCAGTTGAATATCCAGCTTGGCAGCCATGGAGAGGATCGTCGAGTAAGCGGTCTTAGAAATGTCGGTTGTGCGACGCTTTTAAATCAGCCAGTTACACCGCAAAGGTACGGATGGTTTGCAGTAAGATGCTGCCACCGACTAGCGTGAACACCACACCGCATAAACCATCGATGTAAATACCGGCTTGTTGTAATCGGCGCTGCAATCTTTGTGTAGAGAGCATCCAGGCCAGGCTGGAAAACCAAAGCAGTGATAAACCAAATAGAATTACCAGAGCGATGCCTTTTCCAGTAACAGACATGCCAGCAGGAACCAAACTCGACATTAAGCTGACGAAAAATACTAAGGCTTTTGGATTCAGAATGTTGGTCGCAAAACCTTTAGTGAATGCCTGACGTTTATTACTGATGACGAGATTATTCGCTTGATTCGGTTGATCCGATGATGGCTGTTTGATCATGGCGATCACCGCTCGCAATGCTCCGATACCTAAATAGAGTAAGTAACTGCCACCGAGTAGTTGCAGAACGGAGTAAAGCATAGGGTGTTGATGAACGATGTAACTCACGCCTGTCAGGCTAAACAGTGAATGGAGCAAAATGCCAACTGACAAACCTAACGCAATATACAGACCAGTCTGACGCCCATGACGCGTGGCGTTTTGCACCACTAAGGCGAAGTCGGGACCAGGACTCATTAAAGCAATAAAGTGAATGCTGGCCAGAGTTAGCAGGATGGTGGATTCGTTCATAAACACATCTCAAAACAGAATGAATAGCGCTATTGTCGCTGTGGGTGACGTGGAGCGCTTGTAAAAAACTGACAGTGGTACGCCGAAAGGGCTTCAGCGTGTCACTTGCGACGGCGAAATGCCGTAAGTATGTTTAAACGCTTTACTAAAATGCGCCTGATCGTAAAAGCCAATTTGATGTGCGACTTCGGTTCCGCAGTGTCCTGACTGAAGCAGCTTCATTCCTTGTTCGAGACGAAGCCGTGCAAACCAGGCGTAGGGCGTCATCCCTGTTTGGGCTTTAAAGTGGCGTTGAAACTGGGTAGGGCTTAGCTGGCAGAGTTCAGATAACGACTCTAAACGAACGGACTGATCGAGATTGGCCATTAAGTAATCTTTTAAGGTGTTGAGAGACTGTATTCCGAGGGGGATTATCTTTTTCCTGGCAAGTGATCCATAGCGATCAAAAAGCAGGTTAAACCCCTCAAATGGAAGACAATCTTTGGTCAACCGACTGAGATTATTGCGCCGAAGATGACGGTGTAAGTTACTTAGTTGTGAAAATATCTCTGGATCGGAGATGATCAGTTCATTAAAGCTGATTATTTGACCATTTTGCTTAAGATCGGCCAGATCACTAAATAGGTGTGGTTCGATCGAAAAGACATTCACTTCATAACCTTCAGCAAGTCTCGATTGGCCATCGTGCAACTCATCGGGCGGCATAATGACGATTTGTCCGTGCCCGACTTGGTGGTGACTGCCCTGATAATGGAACTTCTGCTCGCCATGCGTGATCAGACCAAGGTGAAAATCCAGGTGATAGTGCTTTTGAAAAGCAAATTTCTGGTATTTCGCCTCAATCAGACTCAGTTGGTCATGGTCGGTTGCGTAGTATTGAATCTGTTCCATTACATACAAAAAAGCTTGGTCATATAATGACCAAGCTTATCTATCAATTGGTGACTTGTCTTGTAAAAAACGATCACTGAGCTTGAATTGCCCTGCGGGAGCGGCGACTGCTGCGCAGTCCATCAAAGCTAAACACTACTAATGCTCCCCAGATAAAGGCAAATGTGATCGCTTTATCCATGGTAAAGGCTTCACCGTAAATCAATACCGCGAGCAAGAACATCAGACTTGGTCCAATATACTGGAAGAAGCCTAGTGTAGACAGCTTCAGGCGTGTGGCTGCACCAGTAAAACAGAGTAGGGGTAATGTTGTTATCACGCCCGCGGCAACAAGCAACCCATTCAGGTGCATTGTATTATTAAGCATGTTTGAGGTTGCAGAGTCTGCAATGAACAGCAGATAGATTGCCGCTGCCGGTAACAGAATTAGGGTTTCGACAAACAGACCGGTTTGCGCGTCAACAGCGACTTTCTTACGCAGCAGGCCATAGAGTCCAAAGCTCATGGCAAGTGCCATGGCGACTACAGGTACAGAACCAAACACAAACAGCTGTACTAAGACACCACAAACGGCAAGAGTGACAGCAAACCACTGCAATTTACGCAGCCTTTCACCGAGGAAAATCATCCCGAGCAGCACGTTGATTAACGGGTTGATATAGTAACCCAGGCTAGCATCGAGCATATGATTGGCGTTAACCGCCCAAATAAAGATCAGCCAGTTGCCACCGATGAGTACCGAGCTTGCGAGCAGGTAAGTGGCTTTAGTTTTGTTTTTTGCTATTTCGTAAACCAAGCGCCAGGCTTGGCTAAAATGGAGCAGCGCCGCGAGCAAAAAGAATGACCAAACGACCCGGTGGCTTAAGATCTCTAAAGGAGAGACCTGCATAATGGATTTGAAATACATTGGAGCGATGCCCCACATCGTGTAAGCACCGACTGCAAGCAGGACGCCTTGCCGGGCACGCTGTTGTTCTTCTAGTGTCATGACGTGTCACCTAATTGTATTTTTAGAGCGGAGGAGCAGTATACGAGCCGTGTTGGTAAACACCTAGCAATTTGCGGTTTTATTCACCATCAAACCCCATTACAATGTGGCCTCATTTTGTGTGCTGGTGGCATACAGAAGCATTCCTATGTTCACCCAATCTGAGACTATTCATGACCTCGACCTTGTTAGCCGAACCTTCAGACTCTCCTGTTACGCCTCAACGTGTGTTGGAGGATGTCTTCGGTTATCAGACATTCCGCGATGGTCAGCAACAAGTTATCGATGCGGCGATTGATGGACGAGACAGCTTAGTCATCATGCCAACTGGCGGTGGTAAGTCTCTCTGTTATCAAATTCCTGCACTGGTACGCAGTGGGATTACCCTGGTCATTTCTCCGCTGATTTCACTGATGAAAGATCAGGTAGACCAGCTAAAAGCCAATGGCGTCGCGGCGGAGTGTGTTAACTCAACCATGAGTCGGGAAGAGCTGTTGAGTGTGTATAACCGCATGCACAACGGGCAGCTGAAGTTGATTTATGTCTCGCCAGAGCGTGTTTTGATGCGCGATTTTATCGAGCGCCTGGAGAGCCTGCCTCTGAGCATGATTGCAGTTGATGAGGCGCACTGTATCTCACAGTGGGGGCATGATTTCCGTCCTGAGTACGCGTCACTGGGCCAACTGAAGCAACACTTTTCTCATGTACCTTTTATGGCGCTAACCGCGACGGCCGATGATGCCACGCGTCGAGACATCTTAGAGCGTTTGAGTCTCAACGAGCCTCAGGTTTATCTTGGCAGCTTTGACCGACCAAACATTCGCTATAATCTGGTGGAAAAACACAAGCCGGTTTCTCAGATCATTCGCTATTTAGATACCCAGAAAGGGAACTGCGGCATTATCTATTGTGGTAGCCGCAAGAAAGTGGAAATGGTGACGGAGAAGCTGTGCAACAATCATATTCGAGCGGCAGGTTATCATGCTGGCATGGATACAGATGAACGGGCTTATGTTCAGGAAGCTTTTCAGCGAGATGATATCCAGATCGTCGTGGCGACAGTCGCCTTTGGTATGGGCATCAATAAACCCAATGTACGCTTTGTGGTGCATTTTGATATTCCGCGTAATATCGAGTCCTACTATCAGGAAACCGGTCGTGCAGGACGAGACGGTTTACCCGCGGAAGCGATGATGCTTTACGATCCGGCCGATATCAGTTGGTTACGCCGCATGCTGGATGAAAAAGACGAAGGTCCGCAGAAGCAGGTTGAAAGCCATAAGCTGAATGCGATGAGTGCATTTGCTGAAGCTCAGACTTGTCGTCGTCAGGTTCTGCTCAACTATTTTGGCGAATATCGTGAGAAACCATGTGGTAATTGCGATATCTGCCTCGATCCGCCCAAACACTTCGACGCAACTGAAGAGGCACGTAAAGCGCTGTCTTGTGTGTATCGTGTGAACCAAAGCTTTGGCATGGGTTATATCGTGGAGGTGCTGCGCGGTATGCAAAATATCCGCGTGCGTGAAAATGGCCACGATAAAATCTCTACCTACGGGTTAGGGCGCGACCACAGCCATGATTATTGGGTGAGTATTTTCCGCCAGTTGATCCACAAAGGCTTGTTGTTTCAGAATATTACCCGTAACTCAACCTTGCAGCTCACTGAAGAAGCCCGGCCATTACTGCGTGGTGATGTCGCTCTCGAATTAGCAGTGCCACGTCTGGACACCACGGCACGTGCAGCTAAGTCCGATAAACTGACCAGCAAAAATTACGATAAGAAGCTGTTTGCCAAACTGCGTAAGTTGCGTAAGTCGATTGCCGACGAAGATGGCTTACCACCATATGTGGTTTTCAGTGATGCGACACTGATTGATATGGCGGAGATTCTGCCAACGTCTTACGGTGAAATGCTGGCGGTTAGCGGGGTGGGTCAGCGCAAGCTAGAGAAATATGCCGATCCATTCTTAGACCTCATTCAAGAACACATTACCCAACACGGTTAAGGAAATTACATGCACAAGGAATTTGGCCTTGCTGAATACATTGCTGAAGAAGGTCGCTTACTGATAACCGCGCCACGCTTCGACTTAGATACGTTTCCACTGTTGGGCGAGCGTTTGGTTGGGCTGTTATCGGCGACAGTGGTAGAAAAACAGTGGGATGCGGATATTCATTCCTGGTTGATTGACTTTGAAGGTTGTCGACTGTTTATGAAGGCGGAACACTATAGCGAAGCAATATGGTTTGAAGCGCTAGTGGTTGAAGGGAGCAGGGAAGAGCTCGATTATCTTGCTGGGTTATTCCAACGCGGATTCTGATCAAAGTATTGTAATCTTGTTAAGGGTGTTTCACATGAAACACCTTTATAAACGTTTGCGTAAAAAGCACTACTTGCGAGCGAAATTGGTTAATGTATAATCGCCCACCGCTTAGCTCTTAAGGGCCAAGTCAGTTTATTTTTTCATTTTACATTGTTGGTAAGAGACGTTTTTATTTTAGAAGCGCTCGATTTGGGTTCCCTCGCCCCCAAACCAAACTAAAAAGGTATCGCATGAGTAACTTTACCCCTGCGCAGCAGCGCAACGCCCTTATTTATCTGGTTTTATTCCATCTGATCATCATTGCATCCAGCAACTACCTGGTTCAGCTACCCTTTACGATTTTTGGTCTGCATACCACCTGGGGCGCATTTACCTTTCCATTTATCTTTTTGGCAACTGACCTTACAGTACGCATCTTTGGTGCGGCATTAGCGCGTAAGATCATCTTCTTAGTCATGTTGCCCGCTCTGGCCGTGTCTTACTTGCTGTCAGTGGTGTTCTTTGAAGGCCAGTTTCAAGGGCTTGCTCACCTGAGCGAATTTAACCTGTTCGTCGCACGTATCGCGGTGGCGAGTTTTATGGCTTACTTGCTGGGGCAAATTCTGGATGTACATGTATTTAACCGCCTGCGCCAGATGAAGCAATGGTGGGTTGCGCCTACCTGTTCCACGTTGTTTGGTAATGCACTCGATACCATCGCATTCTTTGCCATTGCATTCTACCAAAGCCCTGATCCATTTATGGCAGAGCATTGGACTGAGATTGCGCTGGTGGACTACGGCTTTAAGCTAGTGATCAGCCTTGGCTTGTTCGTCCCAATGTACGGTGTACTACTGAATTATCTGATCAAAAAGCTGACTGCAGTGAACCCGAACTTCAAAGTGACGACGACTGCTTAGTCAGAAGACTTGCCGAGAATTCCAATGAAAGCCGCTTGTTTAACAGCGGCTTTTTTGTGTCTTTAGGCGGGATGTACAGCATAGGGAGCATTTGGATCATGGGTGTCCAAAAGCTCTATGAGCTGTACAGAAGCATCATTAAGTAAATAAAAAAGGCTCCAAAGGAGCCTTTTATCTATCGCTAAGTGATTGTTATAACGATGAAATTGTTAATGGCCAGCCGATATCAGTCTGGCGGTTGGATTCAATTTCCAGCTCAGCAGCGGTCAGCGGGTTGGCTTTTAACCACTTTGCATCAATGCTTAGTGTCAGGTTGTCACCTTCGGCAGAAAGTACGACTTGAGGCTCTAAGCTTTGATTACGTCGATGAGTTAGCAAGACCGCAAGTCGCAGTAGACGCAATAGACGTTTTGCGCTGTTACCAGATAGGGCATGTTGCTCAGGTAAAGAGGTGAGCTGCTCACGGTAACGACGGGCGATTTCACCAATAAAGAATTTTTGCGCGCGAGTGAACCCCGGAAGATCTAAGTTCTGCAGTAAGTAGGCACTATGCTCACCACCTTTTTTAAAGTCGATAGTCAAGCCAATTTCATGTAACTTGGCTGTGGTTTCCAGTAGAACTTCACCCTGAGGCTCTGCAATCCACTCTTCACCACCGACTTGTTGCAATAGCTTGCTGGCCAGATTTGCCACTTGTTCACCGTACTCACAATCCAGTTGATAACGACTCTGAACGCTACAGATAGTGCGTGAACGGATGTCGCTCTGGCGTAACTCTTCGACCATTTCGTACACCAGACCTTCACGCAGTGCGCCGCCAGCCAGTGTCATCGCATCGATTTCGAGTAACTCAAACACCGCAATCAGAATAGACAGGCCACTAGGGAAGACCAGTGCACGTTCAAGCGTTAACCCTTCTATGTCGAGCTCTTCTAAATGATCGGCCAACATGGCTTGCTTTTGCAGGCGTTTGAGTTTGGAGTGAGTAATTACTTCGTCCATTCCCTGTGCCAGCATTATTTCTTGTAGCGCCTGGACGGTACCAGATGCGCCGACACAAACATCCCAACCCAAGTCGGTATACTGCTCTAATATCGGCTTGATGGTCTGTTTTGCGCCTTCAATGGCGGCATCAAAGTTACGCGCAGTCAGCTGGCGGTCTTTAAAGAAGTTCTCTAACCAGGTCACACAGCCCATTTTTAAACTGGTGAGGGCTTTAGCTTCGAACCCTTCCCCGATGATAAGCTCAGTGCTGGCACCGCCAATATCGACCACAAGGCGACGGCCACTACCACCAGAAGTGTGCGCGACGCCTTTATAGATAGTCGCGGCTTCTTCTTCACCGGAGATAACTTCGACGGGGTAGCCTAGAATTTGACGAGCTTTCTCAAGAAACATATCCACATTCGTCGCGGTACGTAATGTAGCGGTACCGACGATACGAATGTTCTGCTTAGGAATATCTTGCAAGCGTTCCGCAAATAGACTTAAGCAGTCCCATCCTCGCTGCATAGCTTCCATACTAAGAGAATTATGTTCATCCAAGCCCGCCGCTAGACGAACTTTGCGCTTAATTTTAGCCATTGTCTGAACGCTGCCATCGATGTGACGCACAACGAGCATGTGAAAACTGTTCGACCCGAGGTCGATGGCGGCGTATAGCGGTGATGATCCTGCTTGACTCATAGTCGGCTTCAGATTCCTTTATGATTGTTTAGGCGCTGATTGACGTGGCTGACGAGGACGACGTCCTTGTTGCTTACGGTTACCAGAGCGAGTTCCGCCTGTATTTGTGCGACGCTGTTGAGTGCGTGGCGCACGCATACGGATAGGAGCTGGCAGATCTTGAATCAGAGCTGACGCATCATATTCCGATACAGGGATAGTGTGTTCAATGTATTCTTCAATCGCAGGTAGGTTGATCGCGTACTCTTCACAAGCAAAGCTGATAGAGTTGCCGCTCGCACCAGCACGACCGGTACGACCGATACGGTGTACGTAGTCTTCACAATCGTCTGGCAGATCATAGTTGAATACGTGTGTTACTTGAGGAATATGCAGGCCACGAGCCGCTACATCCGTCGCCACTAGGATATCCACATCACCTTTAGTGAACTGCTCAAGAATCTTTTCACGTTTCTTCTGCGGTACATCACCAGTCAATAGACCAACACGATGGCCGTCTGCCGCCAGGTGACCCCAAACGGATTCACATTTATGCTTGGTGTTAGCAAATATAATCGCACGATCTGGCCATTCTTCTTCTATAAGTGTTTGAAGAAGCGCCATTTTGTCTTCGTTTGAAGGGTAGAAAAGTTCTTCCTGGATGCGGTGACCAGTTTTTTGCTCTGGTTCTACCACGACATGTTCTGGGTTGTGCATGTGTTCAAACGCGAGTTCTTGTACGCGGTAAGACAGCGTTGCAGAGAACAGCATGTTCAAACGCTCTTTTGGTTCTGGCATACGACGGAACAAGAAACGGATGTCTTTAATAAAACCAAGATCGAACATGCGGTCGGCTTCATCTAACACAACCGCTTGAATGTTATTCAGGTTAAAGACTTTTTGTTTGTAGAAGTCGATGATACGTCCTGTCGTACCGATAAGAATATCTACCCCGCCTTGTAGCTTAGCCAGTTGCTTGTCGTAGCTTTCGCCACCGTAAGCCAGTGCCGCTTTTAAGCCCGTACTTGCAATTAGAGTTTCAGCATCATTGTAGATCTGAATCGCTAATTCACGCGTAGGCGCCATAATGATGGCGCGTGGTTGTGTTGGTTTGCGACCTTCATGCTCCGGTGTCGTCATAAGGTGGTTGAACGTTGCAGTAAGAAACGCGAGTGTTTTACCAGTGCCCGTTTGGGCCTGGCCTGCGATGTCTTGGCCGGTGAGCAGTACCGGCAACGCCAAGGCTTGGATAGGGGTACAAAACTCAAACCCTTTTTTATCCAATCCATCAATAACTTGGGGCTCTAACCCCAAATCGGCGAACTTTTGCTCTGTGATATGCGTCTTTTTCATGGCTATAGAATATCAGCTAAAGCTTGCATTACGAAAGTAAATACATTCCAATAGGGCATCAAATTACTGGTTATCATCCAACCAGTTTCGAAAAACACATTGGAGTGGAAGATGAGTGATAAGATTTTGCAGCTAACTGATGACGGTTTTGATAACGATGTAATCAACGCTGCAGGCCCTGTATTAGTAGATTTTTGGGCAGAATGGTGTGGTCCTTGTAAGATGATCGCGCCTATCCTGGACGAAGTCGCTGAAGAGTACGAAGGCAAACTCACTATCGGTAAACTAAACATCGACCATAACGCAGGCACACCACCTAAGTTTGGTATTCGTGGCATTCCAACGCTACTGCTATTCAAAGACGGCAACGTAGCGGCAACGAAAGTTGGTGCTCTGTCTAAAACTCAACTTAAAGAATTTTTGGACGCAAACATATAATCACCAAGTGATTACAGATAAAACCGTGCAACCATCAATGCACGGTTTTGTTTTTCTAACTCTGGACTAGAATATTAATTAGTGCTAACTTATCGCGCGTTAATTGAACAAATTTCTCTTCTTGGTCGATCCTGTGACCAAATCCATCTTAACTAGAAAACAGATCTTATTTTGACTAAACAAGAATCCACTACCATGAACCTGACCGAACTGAAGAACAGACCTGTGTCTGACCTTGTAAAACTGGGCGAAAGCTTAGGATTAGAGAACCTAGCTCGCTTAAGAAAACAAGACATCATCTTCGCGATTTTAAAAGCGCATGCGAAAGGCGGCGAAGACATCTTTGGCGATGGGGTTCTGGAAATTCTGCAAGACGGCTTTGGTTTCCTACGCAGTGCCGATAGTTCATACCTTGCTGGTCCGGACGATATTTACGTATCGCCAAGTCAGATTCGTCGTTTTAACCTACGTACAGGTGACTCAATTGCTGGTAAAATTCGTCCACCAAAAGACGGCGAACGTTACTTTGCACTTCTGAAAGTCAACACGGTTAACGATGACAAGCCAGACAACGCTCGTAACAAGATCCTATTTGAAAACTTAACGCCTCTGCATGCCAATGAGCGCATGGTAATGGAGCGCGGTAACGGTTCTACAGAAGATATCACTGCACGTGTTCTAGATTTGGCATCGCCAATCGGTAAAGGTCAACGTGGTTTGATTGTTGCTCCGCCAAAAGCGGGTAAGACAATGCTTCTGCAAAACATTGCTCAAAGCATCGCATACAACCACCCAGAATGTGAACTAATGGTACTTCTTATCGACGAACGTCCGGAAGAGGTAACAGAGATGCAACGTCTGGTTAAAGGTGAAGTAGTCGCTTCAACATTTGATGAGCCCGCATCTCGTCACGTTCAAGTAGCGGAAATGGTTATCGAGAAAGCGAAGCGCTTGGTAGAACACAAGAAGGATGTGGTTATCCTACTTGACTCGATTACTCGTCTGGCTCGTGCATACAACACGGTTGTACCTTCATCAGGTAAAGTTCTAACAGGTGGTGTGGATGCGAACGCACTGCACCGTCCTAAGCGTTTCTTCGGTGCGGCACGTAATGTAGAAGAAGGCGGTAGCTTAACAATCATCGCAACTGCGCTAGTTGATACTGGTTCTAAGATGGATGAAGTTATCTACGAAGAATTTAAAGGTACAGGTAACATGGAATTACACCTGAACCGTAAGATTGCAGAGAAGCGTGTCTTCCCTGCGATTGACTTCAACCGCTCTGGTACTCGTCGTGAAGAGCTACTGACTAAGACTGACGAACTACAGAAAATGTGGATTCTACGTAAGATCGTTCACCCAATGGGCGAAACCGACGCAATGGAGTTCCTAATCGATAAGCTAGCGATGACGAAGACCAACGATGAGTTCTTCGATGCAATGCGTCGTCAATAACAGCTAAGTTCTTATTTTGCAAAAGCCACCACAAATAATGGTGGCTTTTTTATTGCTTTCTACCGATAGAAGCCGCAGAATGAGGACTAATGTTATCGGGAGGTTAACATGCAACAAGGAATGTTGTCGTCATTACTCCTGAGTTTGTCACTCGTGACTATACCTATGACCGCATCTGCGAAGGAAATGCAGGAGTCTGTGGTAGAACAGTGGCTTCAGGATACCCAAATACAAACCAAAGTCTCTGAACTTCTTGAATATGTTGTCAGGGATGAGGTTGACTCGCTTAAATTTTCCCTCAATCGACTGGCGTTACCTCAACAAGAGGTGGTGCGTTTCCGCTTACTTGAAAAACTAGAGCAGCAAAACGTAATTCTTACGCCGCGTATGGCTCTTTTTGTTGAATCGCAAAGCCGTATTACTCCCACTTATCAGGTGCTCGAGCGTGGCGATGGTTACGAATTCACAGTGCCAGCTTTTAACTTTCCTACCGTTGCAAGCCGTTTGATCAAGCGCTGGAAGCAAGACCAGAGCACGTTAGAATTTGTTCTTCAAGCGGAGCGCAAAGAGCTCGAACTCAGCCAGTGGCTATTGGCGGGTACCTCACAACAAACACAGGCTCGTGAATCATTATTGATTCGTGAATTAGATAGCTTGTCTCCAGGTGCATTAAATGCATTAACCGTACAGTTGACTCAAATAGATGTGACCAGTTGGCTGCCATCTACTGCAGTGGTTGCTCGCTTAGCTCAGGTAAGTCAGGACGAAGCAATGTACGACTTGTTGTGGCGAATGCGTGCCGATTACAATAGCCACGCAGAACTGGATCGATTAGCTCAAATAGGCGATACCTTTTCATTACATCAGTTGATGAACTCAACCGTTAATCCAACGCTCAAACCTTATGCGATTAGCCTTTTAACCAAAACCTATCCATTGAGCCCTGAAGTGAAGCAGTTCTTAATTGCCAAAATGGCGTTGTCAGGAGAAGCGACATTGGTGGCGAGAGAGTTAGCACAACAAGGGCATCAAAGCTGGCTTCAAGAGTTAGTTTCGGGGAATCATCAGGTTAAAGTGCGTCAAATCGAACAAGTTCTGAAGTAATACTACGCTTAAAACCCACACAAAATAGGAGGACCTTAGTGTCCTCCTATTTGATATACTGCAAAAAGTTTAATCAGTCAGCAGTCATGAAGGCCTATGAGTTTTAAGGATTTACGCGAATTTATCGACTACCTGGAGCAGAAAGGTCTCCTCAAGCGCATTAGTCACCCTGTCAAACCCGCTTATGAAATGACAGAAATCAGCGATCGTACCTTGCGTGCTGGTGGCCCTGCATTGCTGTTCGAGAATCCAATAGGTTACGATGTTCCCGTTTTAACTAACCTGTTTGGTACCCCGGAGCGTGTTGCGATTGGTATGGGGCGTGAAGACGTAAAAGAACTGCGCGAAGTCGGTAAATTGCTGGCTTATCTTAAAGAGCCAGAGCCGCCGAAAGGATTCAAAGACGCGTTAGAAAAGTTGCCGGTATTCAAGCAAGTCCTGAACATGCCAGCCAAGCGTCTGCGTAAGGCGCCTTGCCAGGAAATCGTCTGGCAGGGTGATGAGGTCGACTTAGACAAAATTCCCGTGATGAGCTGCTGGGCTGAAGATGTCGCGCCGTTATTAACCTGGGGACTAACCGTTACCAAGGGGCCGAACAAAAAACGTCAGAACCTTGGGATCTACCGTCAGCAAAAAATAGCGAAAAACAAAATCATCATGCGTTGGCTGGCACATCGAGGTGGCGCTCTTGACCTTCGCGACTGGATGGAAACTAATCCAGGCAAACCATTCCCAGTATCGGTGGCATTCGGTGCGGACCCTGCGACCATTCTTGGTGCGGTAACGCCAGTACCTGATACGTTATCGGAATATGCCTTTGCTGGCTTGTTACGTGGCAGTAAAACCGAAGTCGTCAAATCCATCAGCAACGAGCTGGAAGTGCCAGCGAGTGCGGAAATTGTGATGGAAGGTTACATCGACCTGAATGAGTTTGCTGATGAAGGCCCTTATGGCGATCACACGGGCTACTACAACGAAAAAGAAAAGCACCACGTCTTTACCATTACGCACATTACCATGCGTAAAGATCCGATTTACCACAGCACTTACACCGGTCGTCCACCCGACGAACCTGCTGTTCTGGGTGTAGCACTGAATGAAGTCTTCGTTCCTATTCTGCAGAAGCAGTTCCCGGAAATAGAAGATTTCTATTTACCACCTGAAGGGTGTTCGTACCGTATGGCGGTCGTCACGTTGAAGAAGCAATACCCGGGACATGCAAAACGCGTAATGATGGGTGTATGGTCGTTTTTACGTCAGTTTATGTATACCAAGTATGTGATAGTGTGTGACGAGTCAGTAAACGCGCGTGACTGGGATGATGTGGTTAAAGCCATGACTGTGAATATGGACCCGGTTCGTGATACCGTAATGATTGATAATACGCCGATAGATTCACTGGACTTTGCTTCTCCAGTGGTTGGCCTGGGTTCCAAGATGGGACTGGATGCGACCACTAAATGGGAAGCGGAACTGGCGACTCGCCCAGAAGCCACTGCTCCAGAAAGTAAGGCGATGACACAAGCTGACTTGGACTCCTTAAAAGAACAACGTCGTGAAATTATCGACATCTATTTACCACCGACGGCAAATAATCAGTTCGCTGTGGTAACCATGAAGAAAGACCAGGCTGGCCAGTCTCAAGCATTACTTGAAAAGTTATGGCAATACTTTGCTGATTATACCGACATCAAGTTTATTATCTTATGCGATGAAGACGTCAATGCCAGAGATTGGAATGACATCATCTGGGCAGTAACGACTCGTATGGACCCTGATAGAGATACTATCCAACTTCGGGGAAGTATGACGAGCAGTTCGAAATTAGCATTGGACGCGACGAATAAGTTTGCAACTGAGGTGACGCGCGATTGGGGTATCCCAATTAAGAAAGATCCTAAACTTGTGGCTAAAGTTGATGAGATTTGGAATCAGTTAGGTATTCTATGAGTCATACAGTCCACCTTCTGCCGATAAACGTATCATTTGAGGTTGAAGATGGTGAGACGGTGTTGGAGGCTGCGCTCAACAATAATATTCGCTTCCCTCATCGTTGCCGGGTTGGCGCGTGTGCCATGTGCATGTGTAAGAAGGTATCGGGTGAAGTGAGTTATCACCTCGACCCAATGCTAACCGATAAAGAACAGCAGCAAGGTTGGATATTTCCTTGCCAAGCCTATACAGAAAGTAATTTAGTGCTTACTTTTGATGAGTAAGCGAGAGGGACATCATGACCATCCAATGTAAAGTAAAGTCTATTCAGCCGTTAGCTTGTAATACTTACCAAATTCTACTTCACCCAGAATCACCTGTAACTTTCAAAGCAGGTCAATATCTTATGGTTGTGATGGGAGAGAAAGACAAGCGCCCATTCTCTATTGCGAGCAGTCCTTGTCGACATGAAGGTGAGTTGGAACTGCACATTGGTGCCGCAGAACATAATGCCTACGCAATTGAAGTAGTCGAAGCAATGAAAACCGCTCTAGAAACGGGTAGTGATATTGAAATTGATGCACCACACGGAGATGCGTGGATTCAAGAAGATAGTGAACGTCCACTACTACTGATCGCTGGTGGCACTGGGTTCAGTTATGTACGCTCTATTTTAGATCATTGCGTGGCACAGAATAAGACCAATCAAATCTATTTGTACTGGGGTGCTCGTGATGATAGCCAGTTATACGCAAAAGATGAACTTATCGATATTTCAGAGAAGTTTTCTAACGTTCACTTTATTCCTGTAGTAGAGGAAGCACCGACTGATTGGCAAGGCAAGGTTGGTAACGTACTACAAGCAGTGAGTGACGATTTCGAAAGTCTGGAAGACTATGATATCTATATAGCAGGTCGCTTTGAAATGGCGGGCGCCGCTCGAGAACAGTTTACTCAGAATAAGAAAGCGAAAAGCGAACGTATGTATGCAGACGCGTACGCTTTCATTTAAATACGGCTTTTATGGCATAAAAAGAGGGTTTTTTACCCTCTTTTTTACGTTTTTGATTAAATAATCATCGAGTGTTCGGTTTTTTGGTTTTTTTCAAAAAAAAGGGTTGCGCTACGATCGTAACTCCCTATAATGCGCATCCACCGACACGGCAGACGCGATAAGGCTTCAGCAGGGTCGGAGAGGTAAAAAGCTTCTACGAAAAAAATAGTTGAAAAAAGTGTTTGACACTAACAACCAAATCGCTAGAATGCACCTCCGCTTTGAGAGAAAGATATCTCTCTAAGCAAGCTCTTTAACAATATAGACCTATCAATCTGTGTGGGCACTCGTTGATGATAATCCAATTAGAAACTTCGGTTTCAAATTAGGTTTCAATGAAACGAAGTGACCATTGAATCGAAAGATTCAGCACAGTCAATTCAAACATTACTTTATGTAATGTTCAGTATTCATTGAGCCGACAAAATCTTAAATTGAAGAGTTTGATCATGGCTCAGATTGAACGCTGGCGGCAGGCCTAACACATGCAAGTCGAGCGGAAACGAGTTAACTGAACCTTCGGGGAACGTTAACGGCGTCGAGCGGCGGACGGGTGAGTAATGCCTAGGAAATTGCCCTGATGTGGGGGATAACCATTGGAAACGATGGCTAATACCGCATGATGCCTACGGGCCAAAGAGGGGGACCTTCGGGCCTCTCGCGTCAGGATATGCCTAGGTGGGATTAGCTAGTTGGTGAGGTAAGGGCTCACCAAGGCGACGATCCCTAGCTGGTCTGAGAGGATGATCAGCCACACTGGAACTGAGACACGGTCCAGACTCCTACGGGAGGCAGCAGTGGGGAATATTGCACAATGGGCGCAAGCCTGATGCAGCCATGCCGCGTGTGTGAAGAAGGCCTTCGGGTTGTAAAGCACTTTCAGTCGTGAGGAAGGTAGTGTGTTTAATAGATGCATTATTTGACGTTAGCGACAGAAGAAGCACCGGCTAACTCCGTGCCAGCAGCCGCGGTAATACGGAGGGTGCGAGCGTTAATCGGAATTACTGGGCGTAAAGCGCATGCAGGTGGTTTGTTAAGTCAGATGTGAAAGCCCGGGGCTCAACCTCGGAATAGCATTTGAAACTGGCAGACTAGAGTACTGTAGAGGGGGGTAGAATTTCAGGTGTAGCGGTGAAATGCGTAGAGATCTGAAGGAATACCGGTGGCGAAGGCGGCCCCCTGGACAGATACTGACACTCAGATGCGAAAGCGTGGGGAGCAAACAGGATTAGATACCCTGGTAGTCCACGCCGTAAACGATGTCTACTTGGAGGTTGTGGCCTTGAGCCGTGGCTTTCGGAGCTAACGCGTTAAGTAGACCGCCTGGGGAGTACGGTCGCAAGATTAAAACTCAAATGAATTGACGGGGGCCCGCACAAGCGGTGGAGCATGTGGTTTAATTCGATGCAACGCGAAGAACCTTACCTACTCTTGACATCCAGAGAACTTTCCAGAGATGGATTGGTGCCTTCGGGAACTCTGAGACAGGTGCTGCATGGCTGTCGTCAGCTCGTGTTGTGAAATGTTGGGTTAAGTCCCGCAACGAGCGCAACCCTTATCCTTGTTTGCCAGCGAGTAATGTCGGGAACTCCAGGGAGACTGCCGGTGATAAACCGGAGGAAGGTGGGGACGACGTCAAGTCATCATGGCCCTTACGAGTAGGGCTACACACGTGCTACAATGGCGCATACAGAGGGCGGCCAACTTGCGAAAGTGAGCGAATCCCAAAAAGTGCGTCGTAGTCCGGATTGGAGTCTGCAACTCGACTCCATGAAGTCGGAATCGCTAGTAATCGTGGATCAGAATGCCACGGTGAATACGTTCCCGGGCCTTGTACACACCGCCCGTCACACCATGGGAGTGGGCTGCAAAAGAAGTAGGTAGTTTAACCTTCGGGGGGACGCTTACCACTTTGTGGTTCATGACTGGGGTGAAGTCGTAACAAGGTAGCGCTAGGGGAACCTGGCGCTGGATCACCTCCTTATACGAATGGACAGTTTGCTTTCACTTTTTAAAAGTGAAGACAAATGAGTCACGATGAGTGTCCACACAGATTGATACGGTTTATGTAAAAGAGACGATACTGGGTCTGTAGCTCAGGTGGTTAGAGCGTTCGCCTGATAAGCGAGAGGTCGGTGGTTCGAGTCCACTCAGACCCACCAATTCCCTTCCCAAGGAGTTGGCATACAGTATCGACACACCTTGATGGGGCTATAGCTCAGCTGGGAGAGCGCCTGCCTTGCACGCAGGAGGTCAGCAGTTCGATCCTGCTTAGCTCCACCATCTTTAAGCGCATTAGCAATAGTGCTTTTAAAAATGGTTACTTCTTTGAAGTGATTAGCTCTTTAACAATTTGGAAAGCTGACAAAACAAACTTTGTTTTTTAGAAATAAAGATTTGTTTGTAAAGTTCTCAAAGTATTCCTAATGGAATACAACTAAAAACACATTCAAGTGTTCTTGGGTTTTGCGAAAGCAAAACATATTTGAGTCCGGCAAAATCGAAAGCTATCTCGCTCATTCAAATAATGAGATAGCAACTTTGGTTGTTTGACCGTTTGATTTCACTTTTTAAAGTGAAGACAAAATGCAATTCGAAACTCCTTCGGGTTGTATGGTTAAGTGACTAAGCGTACACGGTGGATGCCTTGGCAGTCAGAGGCGATGAAGGACGTATTAACTTGCGATAAGCCCAGATTAGGCAGTAAAAGCCACTTGAGTCTGGGATTTCCGAATGGGGAAACCCACTTACATAAGTAAGTATCGTTATGTGAATACATAGCATAACGAGGCGAACCGGGGGAACTGAAACATCTAAGTACCCCGAGGAAAAGAAATCAACCGAGATTCCGAAAGTAGCGGCGAGCGAAATTGGACTAGCCCTTAAGCTTTATAGGCGTTAGGTGAACAAGCTGGAAAGCTTGGCGATACAGGGTGATAGCCCCGTAACTGACGACGCATATTCAGTGAAATCGAGTAGGGCGGGACACGTGATATCCTGTCTGAATATGGGGGGACCATCCTCCAAGGCTAAATACTACTGACTGACCGATAGTGAACCAGTACCGTGAGGGAAAGGCGAAAAGAACCCCTGTGAGGGGAGTGAAATAGAACCTGAAACCGTGTACGTACAAGCAGTAGGAGCACCTTCGTGGTGTGACTGCGTACCTTTTGTATAATGGGTCAGCGACTTATATTCAGTGGCAAGGTTAACCATCTAGGGGAGCCGTAGGGAAACCGAGTCTTAACTGGGCGTTCAGTCTCTGGATATAGACCCGAAACCAGGTGATCTAGCCATGGGCAGGTTGAAGATTGAGTAACATCAATTGGAGGACCGAACCGACTAATGTTGAAAAATTAGCGGATGACTTGTGGCTAGGGGTGAAAGGCCAATCAAACCTGGAGATAGCTGGTTCTCCCCGAAAGCTATTTAGGTAGCGCCTCGGACGAATACTACTGGGGGTAGAGCACTGTTAAGGCTAGGGGGTCATCCCGACTTACCAACCCTTTGCAAACTCCGAATACCAGTAAGTACTATCCGGGAGACACACGGCGGGTGCTAACGTCCGTCGTGGAGAGGGAAACAACCCAGACCGCCAGCTAAGGTCCCAAATTACTACTAAGTGGGAAACGATGTGGGAAGGCTCAGACAGCCAGGATGTTGGCTTAGAAGCAGCCATCATTTAAAGAAAGCGTAATAGCTCACTGGTCGAGTCGGCCTGCGCGGAAGATGTAACGGGGCTAAGTAGTAAACCGAAGCTGCGGCAATATACTTTTGTATATTGGGTAGGGGAGCGTTCTGTAAGCGGTTGAAGGTGTGTGGTAACGCATGCTGGACGTATCAGAAGTGCGAATGCTGACATGAGTAACGATAAAGGGGGTGAAAAACCTCCTCGCCGGAAGACCAAGGGTTCCTGTCCAACGTTAATCGGGGCAGGGTAAGTCGACCCCTAAGGCGAGGCCGAAAGGCGTAGTCGATGGGAAACGGGTTAATATTCCCGTACTTCTTACAATTGCGATGGGGGGACGGAGAAGGCTAGGTGGGCCTGGCGACGGTTGTCCAGGTTCAAGTGCGTAGGCTTGAGAGTTAGGTAAATCCGGCTCTCTTTAAGGCTGAGACACGACGTCGAGCATCTACGGATGTGAAGTCATTGATGCCATGCTTCCAGGAAAAGCCTCTAAGCTTCAGATTGTAAGGAATCGTACCCCAAACCGACACAGGTGGTCGGGTAGAGAATACCAAGGCGCTTGAGAGAACTCGGGTGAAGGAACTAGGCAAAATGGTACCGTAACTTCGGGAGAAGGTACGCTCTCGACGGTGAAGTCCCTTGCGGATGGAGCTATTGAGAGTCGCAGATACCAGGTGGCTGCAACTGTTTATTAAAAACACAGCACTGTGCAAAATCGTAAGATGACGTATACGGTGTGACGCCTGCCCGGTGCCGGAAGGTTAATTGATGGGGTTAGACTTCGGTCGAAGCTCTTGATCGAAGCCCCGGTAAACGGCGGCCGTAACTATAACGGTCCTAAGGTAGCGAAATTCCTTGTCGGGTAAGTTCCGACCTGCACGAATGGCGTAATGATGGCCACGCTGTCTCCACCCGAGACTCAGTGAAATTGAAATCGCTGTGAAGATGCAGTGTACCCGCGGCTAGACGGAAAGACCCCGTGAACCTTTACTACAGCTTGGCACTGAACATTGACCCTACATGTGTAGGATAGGTGGGAGGCTTTGAAACCAGCACGCCAGTGTTGGTGGAGCCGACCTTGAAATACCACCCTTGTAGTGTTGATGTTCTAACTTGGTCCCCTCATCGGGGATGAGGACAGTGCCTGGTGGGTAGTTTGACTGGGGCGGTCTCCTCCCAAAGCGTAACGGAGGAGCACGAAGGTGGGCTAATCACGGTTGGACATCGTGAGGTTAGTGCAATGGCATAAGCCCGCTTGACTGCGAGAATGACAATTCGAGCAGGTGCGAAAGCAGGTCATAGTGATCCGGTGGTTCTGAATGGAAGGGCCATCGCTCAACGGATAAAAGGTACTCCGGGGATAACAGGCTGATACCGCCCAAGAGTTCATATCGACGGCGGTGTTTGGCACCTCGATGTCGGCTCATCACATCCTGGGGCTGAAGTCGGTCCCAAGGGTATGGCTGTTCGCCATTTAAAGTGGTACGCGAGCTGGGTTTAGAACGTCGTGAGACAGTTCGGTCCCTATCTGCCGTGGGCGTTGGAGAATTGAAAGGGGCTGCTCCTAGTACGAGAGGACCGGAGTGGACGAACCTCTGGTGTTCGGGTTGTGTCGCCAGACGCATTGCCCGGTAGCTAAGTTCGGGATCGATAACCGCTGAAAGCATCTAAGCGGGAAGCGAGCCTTGAGATGAGTTCTCCCTGATACTTTAAGTATCCTAAAGGGTTGTCGTAGACTACGACGTTGATAGGCAGGGTGTGTAAGCGTTGTGAGGCGTTGAGCTAACCTGTACTAATTGCCCGTGAGGCTTAACCATACAACACCCAAGGGGTTTTGATGGACTCAAAGCAAGAACATTGAATGTGTAAAAACGAGAATTAACAACAGCTTTCCAAGTTTTCTCTAGAAATAGAGAGTAAGAATTTGCTTGGCGACCATAGCGATTTGGACCCACCTGATTTCCATTCCGAACTCAGAAGTGAAACGAATTAGCGCCGATGGTAGTGTGGGGTTTCCCCATGTGAGAGTAGGACATCGCCAGGCTTTTATTTTGCACTTGCTTAATATTTAAGCAAGTCACCATAGGGTTCTAAAGTTTTTTAGAATTTTATGTTGACTTTCAAAGTGGAAAGCGTATTATACGCACCTCGCTTAAGTGCTAAGGCACTGAAAGCCAAGCTCTTTAACAATATAGACCTATCAATCTGTGTGGGCACTCGTTGATGATAATCCAAATAGTTTCTTCGGAAACAATTTAGGTTTCAATGAACTGAGTGACCAATCGAGATTAAGTTTACTTAGTCTTGGCACAGTCAATTCATTATCGTTCTCCTTTTTTATAAAGGAATAACGATAATAGCTTTAAAATTACGTTTGTAGTTTTGAAGTCAGTATTCATTGAGCCAAACAAAACTTTAAATTGAAGAGTTTGATCATGGCTCAGATTGAACGCTGGCGGCAGGCCTAACACATGCAAGTCGAGCGGAAACGAGTTAACTGAACCTTCGGGGAACGTTAACGGCGTCGAGCGGCGGACGGGTGAGTAATGCCTAGGAAATTGCCCTGATGTGGGGGATAACCATTGGAAACGATGGCTAATACCGCATGATGCCTACGGGCCAAAGAGGGGGACCTTCGGGCCTCTCGCGTCAGGATATGCCTAGGTGGGATTAGCTAGTTGGTGAGGTAAGGGCTCACCAAGGCGACGATCCCTAGCTGGTCTGAGAGGATGATCAGCCACACTGGAACTGAGACACGGTCCAGACTCCTACGGGAGGCAGCAGTGGGGAATATTGCACAATGGGCGCAAGCCTGATGCAGCCATGCCGCGTGTGTGAAGAAGGCCTTCGGGTTGTAAAGCACTTTCAGTCGTGAGGAAGGTAGTGTGTTTAATAGATGCATTATTTGACGTTAGCGACAGAAGAAGCACCGGCTAACTCCGTGCCAGCAGCCGCGGTAATACGGAGGGTGCGAGCGTTAATCGGAATTACTGGGCGTAAAGCGCATGCAGGTGGTTTGTTAAGTCAGATGTGAAAGCCCGGGGCTCAACCTCGGAATAGCATTTGAAACTGGCAGACTAGAGTACTGTAGAGGGGGGTAGAATTTCAGGTGTAGCGGTGAAATGCGTAGAGATCTGAAGGAATACCGGTGGCGAAGGCGGCCCCCTGGACAGATACTGACACTCAGATGCGAAAGCGTGGGGAGCAAACAGGATTAGATACCCTGGTAGTCCACGCCGTAAACGATGTCTACTTGGAGGTTGTGGCCTTGAGCCGTGGCTTTCGGAGCTAACGCGTTAAGTAGACCGCCTGGGGAGTACGGTCGCAAGATTAAAACTCAAATGAATTGACGGGGGCCCGCACAAGCGGTGGAGCATGTGGTTTAATTCGATGCAACGCGAAGAACCTTACCTACTCTTGACATCCAGAGAACTTTCCAGAGATGGATTGGTGCCTTCGGGAACTCTGAGACAGGTGCTGCATGGCTGTCGTCAGCTCGTGTTGTGAAATGTTGGGTTAAGTCCCGCAACGAGCGCAACCCTTATCCTTGTTTGCCAGCGAGTAATGTCGGGAACTCCAGGGAGACTGCCGGTGATAAACCGGAGGAAGGTGGGGACGACGTCAAGTCATCATGGCCCTTACGAGTAGGGCTACACACGTGCTACAATGGCGCATACAGAGGGCGGCCAACTTGCGAAAGTGAGCGAATCCCAAAAAGTGCGTCGTAGTCCGGATTGGAGTCTGCAACTCGACTCCATGAAGTCGGAATCGCTAGTAATCGTGGATCAGAATGCCACGGTGAATACGTTCCCGGGCCTTGTACACACCGCCCGTCACACCATGGGAGTGGGCTGCAAAAGAAGTAGGTAGTTTAACCTTCGGGGGGACGCTTACCACTTTGTGGTTCATGACTGGGGTGAAGTCGTAACAAGGTAGCGCTAGGGGAACCTGGCGCTGGATCACCTCCTTATACGAATGGACAGTTTGCTTTCACTTTTTAAAAGTGAAGACAAATGAGTCACGATGAGTGTCCACACAGATTGATACGGTTTATGTAAAAGAGACGATACTGGGTCTGTAGCTCAGGTGGTTAGAGCGTTCGCCTGATAAGCGAGAGGTCGGTGGTTCGAGTCCACTCAGACCCACCAATTCCCTTCCCAAGGAGTTGGCATACAGTATCGACACACCTTGATGGGGCTATAGCTCAGCTGGGAGAGCGCCTGCCTTGCACGCAGGAGGTCAGCAGTTCGATCCTGCTTAGCTCCACCATCTTTAAGCGCATTAGCAATAGTGCTTTTAAAAATGGTTACTTCTTTGAAGTGATTAGCTCTTTAACAATTTGGAAAGCTGACAAAACAAACTTTGTTTCTTAGAAATAAAGATTTGTTTGTAAAGTTCTCAAAGTATTCATGTATTTGAATACAACTAAAAACACATTCAAGTGTTCTTGGGTTTTGCGAAAGCAAAACATATTTGAGTCCGGCAAAATCGAAAGCTATCTCGCTCATTCAAATAATGAGATAGCAACTTTGGTTGTTTGACCGTTTGATTTCACTTTTTAAAGTGAAGACAAAATGCAATTCGAAACTCCTTCGGGTTGTATGGTTAAGTGACTAAGCGTACACGGTGGATGCCTTGGCAGTCAGAGGCGATGAAGGACGTATTAACTTGCGATAAGCCCAGATTAGGCAGTAAAAGCCACTTGAGTCTGGGATTTCCGAATGGGGAAACCCACTTACATAAGTAAGTATCGTTATGTGAATACATAGCATAACGAGGCGAACCGGGGGAACTGAAACATCTAAGTACCCCGAGGAAAAGAAATCAACCGAGATTCCGAAAGTAGCGGCGAGCGAAATTGGACTAGCCCTTAAGCTTTATAGGCGTTAGGTGAACAAGCTGGAAAGCTTGGCGATACAGGGTGATAGCCCCGTAACTGACGACGCATATTCAGTGAAATCGAGTAGGGCGGGACACGTGATATCCTGTCTGAATATGGGGGGACCATCCTCCAAGGCTAAATACTACTGACTGACCGATAGTGAACCAGTACCGTGAGGGAAAGGCGAAAAGAACCCCTGTGAGGGGAGTGAAATAGAACCTGAAACCGTGTACGTACAAGCAGTAGGAGCACCTTCGTGGTGTGACTGCGTACCTTTTGTATAATGGGTCAGCGACTTATATTCAGTGGCAAGGTTAACCATCTAGGGGAGCCGTAGGGAAACCGAGTCTTAACTGGGCGTTCAGTCTCTGGATATAGACCCGAAACCAGGTGATCTAGCCATGGGCAGGTTGAAGATTGAGTAACATCAATTGGAGGACCGAACCGACTAATGTTGAAAAATTAGCGGATGACTTGTGGCTAGGGGTGAAAGGCCAATCAAACCTGGAGATAGCTGGTTCTCCCCGAAAGCTATTTAGGTAGCGCCTCGGACGAATACTACTGGGGGTAGAGCACTGTTAAGGCTAGGGGGTCATCCCGACTTACCAACCCTTTGCAAACTCCGAATACCAGTAAGTACTATCCGGGAGACACACGGCGGGTGCTAACGTCCGTCGTGGAGAGGGAAACAACCCAGACCGCCAGCTAAGGTCCCAAATTACTACTAAGTGGGAAACGATGTGGGAAGGCTCAGACAGCCAGGATGTTGGCTTAGAAGCAGCCATCATTTAAAGAAAGCGTAATAGCTCACTGGTCGAGTCGGCCTGCGCGGAAGATGTAACGGGGCTAAGTAGTAAACCGAAGCTGCGGCAATATACTTTTGTATATTGGGTAGGGGAGCGTTCTGTAAGCGGTTGAAGGTGTGTGGTAACGCATGCTGGACGTATCAGAAGTGCGAATGCTGACATGAGTAACGATAAAGGGGGTGAAAAACCTCCTCGCCGGAAGACCAAGGGTTCCTGTCCAACGTTAATCGGGGCAGGGTAAGTCGACCCCTAAGGCGAGGCCGAAAGGCGTAGTCGATGGGAAACGGGTTAATATTCCCGTACTTCTTACAATTGCGATGGGGGGACGGAGAAGGCTAGGTGGGCCTGGCGACGGTTGTCCAGGTTCAAGTGCGTAGGCTTGAGAGTTAGGTAAATCCGGCTCTCTTTAAGGCTGAGACACGACGTCGAGCATCTACGGATGTGAAGTCATTGATGCCATGCTTCCAGGAAAAGCCTCTAAGCTTCAGATTGTAAGGAATCGTACCCCAAACCGACACAGGTGGTCGGGTAGAGAATACCAAGGCGCTTGAGAGAACTCGGGTGAAGGAACTAGGCAAAATGGTACCGTAACTTCGGGAGAAGGTACGCTCTCGACGGTGAAGTCCCTTGCGGATGGAGCTATTGAGAGTCGCAGATACCAGGTGGCTGCAACTGTTTATTAAAAACACAGCACTGTGCAAAATCGTAAGATGACGTATACGGTGTGACGCCTGCCCGGTGCCGGAAGGTTAATTGATGGGGTTAGACTTCGGTCGAAGCTCTTGATCGAAGCCCCGGTAAACGGCGGCCGTAACTATAACGGTCCTAAGGTAGCGAAATTCCTTGTCGGGTAAGTTCCGACCTGCACGAATGGCGTAATGATGGCCACGCTGTCTCCACCCGAGACTCAGTGAAATTGAAATCGCTGTGAAGATGCAGTGTACCCGCGGCTAGACGGAAAGACCCCGTGAACCTTTACTACAGCTTGGCACTGAACATTGACCCTACATGTGTAGGATAGGTGGGAGGCTTTGAAACCAGCACGCCAGTGTTGGTGGAGCCGACCTTGAAATACCACCCTTGTAGTGTTGATGTTCTAACTTGGTCCCCTCATCGGGGATGAGGACAGTGCCTGGTGGGTAGTTTGACTGGGGCGGTCTCCTCCCAAAGCGTAACGGAGGAGCACGAAGGTGGGCTAATCACGGTTGGACATCGTGAGGTTAGTGCAATGGCATAAGCCCGCTTGACTGCGAGAATGACAATTCGAGCAGGTGCGAAAGCAGGTCATAGTGATCCGGTGGTTCTGAATGGAAGGGCCATCGCTCAACGGATAAAAGGTACTCCGGGGATAACAGGCTGATACCGCCCAAGAGTTCATATCGACGGCGGTGTTTGGCACCTCGATGTCGGCTCATCACATCCTGGGGCTGAAGTCGGTCCCAAGGGTATGGCTGTTCGCCATTTAAAGTGGTACGCGAGCTGGGTTTAGAACGTCGTGAGACAGTTCGGTCCCTATCTGCCGTGGGCGTTGGAGAATTGAAAGGGGCTGCTCCTAGTACGAGAGGACCGGAGTGGACGAACCTCTGGTGTTCGGGTTGTGTCGCCAGACGCATTGCCCGGTAGCTAAGTTCGGGATCGATAACCGCTGAAAGCATCTAAGCGGGAAGCGAGCCTTGAGATGAGTTCTCCCTGATACTTTAAGTATCCTAAAGGGTTGTCGTAGACTACGACGTTGATAGGCAGGGTGTGTAAGCGTTGTGAGGCGTTGAGCTAACCTGTACTAATTGCCCGTGAGGCTTAACCATACAACACCCAAGGGGTTTTGATGGACTCAAAGCAAGAACATTGAATGTGTAAAAACGAGAATTAACAACAGCTTTCCAAGTTTTCTCTAGAAATAGAGAGTAAGAATTTGCTTGGCGACCATAGCGTTTTGGACCCACCTGACTTCCATTCCGAACTCAGAAGTGAAACGAAATAGCGCCGATGGTAGTGTGGGGCTTCCCCATGTGAGAGTAGGACATCGCCAGGCTTTAAATATCGTTACCTGTGGAAACATGTAACAACATCATCAGTGTACTAATCTGTTGATGACAATTTGTGGAGAGATGGCTGAGTGGTTGAAAGCACCGGTCTTGAAAACCGGCATACGTTAATAGCGTATCTAGGGTTCAAATCCCTATCTCTCCGCCACTATTAAGAAGCCTCGCTAGAAATAGCGAGGCTTTTTTCATTTCTACACTGTCCTGAAATGTCTTCACGCGTTGAAGACAGTCGACGAGTTCAGGCAACTTCAACAAGCCCTTATACCAATTACATTAATTAAGTAGTCAATTTTGTCCAGTCCCTAAAGCAGAGTGAGGTATCTCTGCTTTTATTCTCCACAAATCGATTCCAAGCAGTACAAATACTGTCAACAATGGCTTCGTAGCTATCAAAGCATCGGTTGGCTAGTTCATGCTGTCGCAATCAACTCCAGACTTGCTCTATTGGATTGAGCTCTGGTGAATACGGTGGGATATGGAGACTGGTTACGTTTGAGTACTCTTTTCCTAGATAATTTTGGTGCCAGCTCGCTTGATCCATGATGATACCAATCAGGAAAATTAACTGGTCAGGGAACAGGGTTCGATAAACAAACTCGATTTGCCATGGATGGCAAATCGAAGCCCCTTGGATGGGCTCATGCGTGTTTGTGTCCGATGCTAAGAGCTTTTTTCTAATAAGAGCTCTGTGGTAGTAACCCGGCAGTTGATGCCTTGCTCCTGCAGACGGGTGCATTGAGACTGGGCCTGTGCTTTGTTCAGGTAGGTGCCCAGTTGTAACCTGAGGTGCTTGCTGCCTTCTCTAGCCACCTTAGAATAAGATGCCTGCGGCAATATATTTGCGTGCGAACGGTGGAGCAGGTGCCAGTAGGCTTTCATGGTTGTTTCGGAGCTAAACTCACCCAATGAAACCAGAAACGCTGGCTGGAAGCTCAGGGCAGCAAGACTGAAATCGTTGCCGCGCAACACATCGCCATCACCCTTTATCGTTACCTCGACGGCTGCAAGCGGATACAGTTTCTTATCCTCGATATAATGCTTATCGATCTCCACCCGGAACTTACCCGGCAACACATTTATAAAGAGGTAGAAGCCATCATATTCACTCTCCCCCCTCTGTACCACTTTACCCTGCTCGTCCAGTAGGACAAGTGGGGCATAGGCTGCCGGTTTTTCACCGCCATGACCGTCCTCTAGGTAGACCATACCTTCGATTTCACCAGTGGTGACCACAGGTATATCCAGGGTCTCCACCAACCCCGGTCTGGGTGTAATCGAGATTCCGGGGCGACTGGGCATCCAGTAGGGGTCCTCCAGACTTCCTATCTCTAGTTCAATATCCGTGGTGCGATAAGCGGGCAGGCCACGCAAAAAAGCAATCCCTTTGTCATTAGTAGAAGCTCTGCGGTATACCTGAGTGCCTTTTACCTTGGCACCCACCACTGGCGGCTCATCTTGGTCGTAGCGGCCGTTTAGGTTCAAGTCCTGAAATACGCGCACACTGATGGCACCGTTTTGCGCCAGGCGGCGGCGGTCTATATAAATGTCACTTTCCTGAGGATCCCAGCCCAGGCTAAATAGGGTGTTCAGGCCCAGGAACCATTCGCCGCGATCATCGTAGGAGAGGGTAGAGATCAGGTAAAACGTATCGGCTTTCCAGTTCAACCTCATATCCGCTTTATACCTTTCGGTTTGGGGCCAATAGTTAATGCCAAGCTCACTGTTAAGTGAGGAGCTGAGGGCGTGGCTGAGCTTGGTATCCAGCTGGGTAATCTCGGCCTCGGGTGACAAGCTGTAATCAACCCCCAACTCCCAAGTAAAGTTGGAAAAACGCTTGCGCAGTAAAGCGCTACCGATTTGCCATTCCTCTGCTTCACCCACCTCAGGCTCGGTTCTTTGATAAGTAAAGCTGTTGCTCAGGTAATAGGACGACTGGTAGAGGCTGAGACGGTTTTGTAGCGAAAAGCTCGGTTGGTCGATATCGCCATAGCGGCGGCTAAAACCCTGTTCATAGTTGAGTGCAGTCTGCCGGCCCTGGAAAAGCGAGCCTGCTAGCGTCACATTGTCATTAAGCTGACCATCATCAGCATTATGCGAGAAATTCAGTGCATGTTTGCCCAAAAAGGTTTTCCCCCCAATCCGGTAGGCGCCGTTGTTGTCAACTCCGGCCTGCATCAGCAGGCGGTCAAACAGGGAAAAACTAGCGTCTAAAGAGTAAGCAGCGTTACGTCTTTCCATCTTGGAAAAGGTTGCATCTAACAACAATTTGTCGCCAAGGCTTTTGCTATACTTGCCGGCCAGATGCCAGTCGGCAGCATTGGCTGCGGGCTCGTTGAGAAACAGGCTGCCGGGCTGGGTCAGGGAGAGATCGAAATAGTGCTGCTTTTCTACCGTGCGGCTGTCTACTAACACCTGCTTGGTCTTTTCCCGGATCTGGCCTTGCGGGCCGTAAAAGATCAGTCTAAGGGTGTTGTTGCCGTAGAGCAGCTCTATATCGTTAAACACATAGCGACCATCTGGCCCGGCGGTCAGCGCATTTATCAGTACATCATTACGGTAAAGCTCCACATCCCAGCCGGGCTGAATATCTCCCTGCAAATCCAGAGTGTCTAACTCGGTATTGCCCGTCAGTGGCCTGTTGCTAAAACTCATTCCCCGTTCCTGGGCGCTGGCACCGGCTACTGGTACAACATCGCCAAAGCGGTATTGGGTAGCGTTTACGGGACCCAATAGGCCGCCCTCCAGCGAGTTTTTTTCCAATGTCAGCCGTGCGGTGTCTAGTTCATTGTTCGAGCTACCACCAAGGTAATATTGACTGGTGAAATAGCCCAGGTCATGGCGACCCAAGACGGAATAGCCGAGGTTGACCTCTTCGCTTGAATAGGTGGCGTTGGTGCTGATATCCAACAGGGGCGCGGACAACAGTTTGTGATCGCTTTTGCGCAGTGGTAAAACCGGCTTGGCGCTGGCTATTTTTTTCCTGCTTTTTGGTCTCTGTTTACGTGCCAGAGCTGCCTGGAGCGGCAGGGGGTGCTCTGGTTTCAACATTAACGTCATAGCACCGAAGTCAAATGTCATTTTGATATTAAACCAGCGGCCGAGATCGTCGGCATGAATATAGAGGTCGTCCGGCAGGAGCTGAAAGTGTGAGTGTGACAGAGGGTAGACAATCCCGTTTGCCTCGGCTTTAGCCTGGCTGTCGACGGCAGCTTGCTCACCATTCTTTCCGGGCAGGCTCAAACTAAAGCTCTGGCTCTCATTGATATACCAGCCAGATGCCGCCGATGTTTCGCTGTCCAGCTCAATGGCGAAATTCAGTAGCTCGACAAACTGGCCAAAGGCGATAAGAGCGCTACTTTGATGCTTGATGGCAAACAGATCTCCGATCACCAGGTCGTCGATGCGCACCTCTAGCAGCAGCTCTTCACCATCGGCGATACCCCGGCTGTCATCTGCCGTTGGAGCGTCGGCAGGCACCAGACCAAAATCTGGTTCCTGATATTTACGGTTGATCGTGCGGATCAACTCAAACAGTTCTGACTGGGCAACAACGGGTGTGCAGACTGGACAAAGCAGGCCCAGCAGCAGCCATTTACACGGATGGTGAAGGGACATAAAGTTAAGGTGCTAATCGGTAGTCGCTGATGGTCAGCTGCTGCTCCGCCAGAGTGTGGTCGCCAAACTCATCGTCTCCCTGGTAAATTAGGTGCAGGGTGCCGTCCCGGGCAATGGGATCGTGAAAGGGCAGACGAACCAGGCGTTGACTGTTTTCATGGAAAACCGCCACGTTGTTAAGGGTAGCCACCTGGCGCTCTTCGCCGCTGTCATGCGGGCGCCAGAAGGCTTTCAGACTACCGAAGGTGCTGTGCAGGCCAGAGCGGTTAATAGCAAAGGTTACCCCATCTGGCTTAGCACTGCCCGCATCCCGGTAGAGCTTCACCGGGCCAAATTCCGCAGCGGCGTCAAGGCTGCCGACGCGCACGATCACCGGGATAGAAAAGCTCAGCCGAAGGTTTAATTGAAGACCCACGCCCTCGGTTTGCCTGCGATCCTTGCTGCCGGGCAGGGCAGCAAGTAGCAGGTGGGAGCGATACTCCCCGGGAGCTAGATCTTTGGGACGGCGCACCGCGATGCGAACCTGCTGGCGCTCGCCGGGTTTGAGTGTTACCTGTCTTGGGCTGAACCTGAGCATGTGGCTGGCGGTATTAAAGCCGACTAATTCGCTCTCGCTAAGCGACTGATAGAGGCCGTTGGGCAACTGCCTTTGCTGCTGAAACTCCAGTCGGTAGGTCTTGGTCTCGCTGCTGGTATTCATCAGAAAGACCTTAGTGCTACGATCTCTCTCGGCAAAGGTCACTCGGGTCGGCGAGATCAAAAGGCTGGCGCTGGCGTTGCTGGCAAGTAAAACAGGCAGCAGCAAGGTGGCGAGCAGTGACAGGGTTTTTCTGTTTATTATCAACAGCATGTAATTCCTAAACTTTATTGATGGGTGATTTGTAGAGTTATATGGGGATTGTCGTATTTGGCATCCAGGTAGTGACCCTCACCCGAGGTGGCCAGAGTGGCACCAACCCATACCCGGGCCTCGCCCTTAGCGTTGGTTCTGACCCAGGGTTTGACGTTTAACTGCTTAATGGTGAAGCGGCTGCCAGCGTTGCCGCCGTGGCTCAGGCTGTTAGCGCTCTCGGGCAGGCTGGTCGTGATATGCAGATAGCTGCCTGCCTGGAACCCGGAGAGCAGAAATTCGGCTGGGTGGCCTTGCTCTATTACCACGATATTAGGGTCATACTTTCGTGAGCCGTCCGGGTTAATCTGGTAGTTATAGATATTGTCGTTGTTGCGCAATGCGATAACCCCGAAGTCAAGCGGCTTAACCTGAGTGATCTCCCCAGCCCAGGCTCCGCCGGTGAGCAGGCATATTGCCAGCGCCGATAACAAGCGGTTACACATGACTTCTCCATAAACTCTTGTACTGGACAATTTAACTGAGGCAAGCCAGTAAGCGGGCTCGCCTCTTTGCTTTAGTAATTAATACTCCGACATATCTGTTGCTGTAAAAGTTATGGGAGTATCTTGCAACCCGTGTTGCTAGTAGCTGATGGTCACAGCGTATTCGCCTTTGTATTCAGCATCCAGATAAGGCTCTGTTCCAGCGCTCCGCGCTTTTTCAGTACTTAGGGTCGCACCTACAAGCAATACTAGGTTGCCGTTCTCGTCTGTTCTGGCTTTGCCTGCACCAGTAGTATCATCTAAGCCAACAGCTTTATCATTGGCATAAGCTGTAAATTTACCTAGGGTAAACTTCAGTGATTCCGGAGCTGCGTTTTCCATTTTCAACTCGATAGTTTCAGTATCTTTCGGCAACGCGATATTCAGGTCGGTATATCTGGCTGCGTTGCTCACCGTAAAGGTACCTGGTGATACATTGGTTTTGTCAATTGGGGTTATGCTGCCTACTTTCTTGGCTACATCGGTGGCAGTAACGGAAGTCGCAGTTAGTTCGCCGGAGGCCGGGTCCAACTTCAGTGTGGCCAAAGTCGCATCATCACCAGCAACTGCCGCGATGGTGCCGAAGTTTAATGAAGCCGTTTCGACGATATCTAGGGTATTTTTGACCTCGACCGATGCCGTCCCTTTGCCGTTAAACTCAGGTGCTACGCCCTCTGCGTAGGCAGAGCTGGCAAATACGGCCAGTGCTGCATAAGCCAGTTTTTTGTTATTTTTCAATGTTAACTCCTTTTGTTTCCAAGATAAGTGGGCGGCTAAGCGCCACCGTTAGATTATTCAATAAAGAGAACTTACTAAACCAATAGACGTGGGCGTATTGTTTAAGCACAGCCACTAAAAGCAGGGGGCAGGGCTAACCAATCGGTTATCCTTTAACCTTACTGTCAGCACATACTTACGCCGGTTGATTTACTTTATATAAGCGATATTCTGTTCATCAGACAAAGGCTTGCCGCTCAGCGGCCTTACCATACAGTCCAGTCCGTCGGTCTTAAGTTGCCGACACAATGCTTGTGCTGTCACCTTATCTTTAACTGGGCCGGCAAGTAGACGATAAAGCTTCTCCTTTTTTGGCCCGATATAAACTGGTGTTAGATAAAAACGTTTGTCTGACAGAAGTTCAGGCGACTTCTTCACCAGTTTCCTTTTATTTGACTCGATATATTGAAGCCATCTATAGGTGCCAACTTGTAATGCATATTGTTGGGTTTTAGGCTGAGCGTCTTTCTCTTTATTAGCTGAAGCCTTGATTGCTTTATCGCCTGCATCGACCACTGCCATCAACTTATGATCTTTTACTTCAGGGAGGATCTTATTTGGCGCTGGCTTAGGAGAAGAGGAAGCCATTTTATCCAGTTGACCGATCAGATTTTTAAAATCCGACTCCAACGCGGCCAACCGGTTAATGCCTGGGCGGTATTGCTCCCACTCCATATTTTGTTGATCAAGACGATCTCTCAACTCTTCGACTTGTGCTTGAATAGCCTGGTACTCAGATGTGTTTGTGGGTTTGCTGGTTGCACAGGAAGCCAGTAATAGACAAAAGCCAACGATTAACAACTTTGATATCGCGGTGCTTGTATATGGACCTTGAACTGTATTCGACCGACAACCTTGCCTTGTAAGCTTATTATTGGATGCCTTAATTATTTGCACGCATTATACCTAGAAGACAACTTATTGATATTTATAATATGATGCGAAGTTTAATCAAGGGGGTAAAACTAATCAATAGCTAAGAACAGGATTACGCGATGGGGTTAAAAGAACAGTCAAGCAAGAGCTTCTCTCTGAGCTAGCCATCCCAAGCAACTTATGACTGTTTTCCTATAACGTTCTCTTCTATGAGGAAAGTGTGATATTTGCTCTTCGGTGGGTAGAGAACAACAGTACATTAAATGGCTAGTCGGAAAGGCACGTGCAATACCTGATGTGATGGTCTGTTGATAGACGTTGTTAGAAGGCGAAATAGATAAGGTTTTTTGAATAGCAATAAAAAAACCGACACTACCAAATGTCGGTTTTTAAGTAACAATAGAAAGAGTCTACTTAATCGTTTTGAACCAGTGTCAGAGCTTTGCGAGAGACTTCGTGCGCTGCTTTAGTCAGATTTTGCTTCTCTAGTGTGTCTGCTAAGAAAGCGTAATCAGAAACGTCAGAGCGCAGTTTTAAGGCCGCCTCAAATTGCTCCTGAGACTCATGCCACTTCTCTTGACGGAAGTAGAAATGCGCTAATGCACTGTGTGCAGCCGCATTGTCAGACTCTTTCTTGATGACGTCTTCCAGCATAACAACGACCGGATGAATGTCTGGTACATTTAACTCAGGAAGAAGCTCGTATAGCTCAGGCGCTGGCGTTTTATTCAATGCTTCTTTGAGCACGGTAAAGGCTTCATTATCGGCTTTACGGGCAATCAGTTCGCGAGCAAAGCATGCGATCAAATGCGGGTCCTGTTTTACTTTACGCGCTAAGCCGTTCCAGTGAGAAATCAGTCCTTCGCTACCTTGCTGTTGTGCTACTTCATGTAATAAGCCACATTGCGCAGTTTTTATTAGCTCGATTTGCTCGCCTTCCGTTATAAGCTTTGCTTTGTTTAACTGAGGCATTAAGTCGATTAAAGGTTGCCACAGTTTTAGCTGCATATACGTCGTTTTTAGCAGATTCAACACTACCGGGTTGCTTGCGTATTGATTTTTTAGTGACGAGAGTGTGTCAAATGCCGCGCCAAACTCATTGTCGCGGATAAACTGTTTGGCACGTGTCAGTTCAACGGCTAGGTGTGCGTTTTCTTGCTGACTTGCCAGTTCCAAGTACTTGTCACGTTTCTCTTTATCACCTTGTCCTTGAGCGGCTTCTGACGCTACTAGGTAGCACAAAAGTGGCATGTCGTGGTGATTTGCCCAGCGAGTTACCTTCTTCTCAGCACCCTTCCAATCACCTTCTAGTAATTTGATGATGCCTTCATTTGTGTAACGTCGAGAACGACGCATTTTACGTACACTGAAGTAGTTCCAGGTACTTGAACTCGCGTAGACCAGTTTCTTGATTAGGTATTCTAAAATGAACAGACCAGCAAGCGCCGCGATAACAAAAATAACCAGTGTCGTTACACTCATCTCAATGGTTTTCTCGGCGATTGAGATCAGAACATAACCCTGTTGACCTGAGTATTGCGTACCTACAAACAGGCCAGCCCCCAGAATTACAAATAGGAAAATAAGACGAAACATTACTTATCCTCCGTGCCTGTCATAGTGGTTACTTCACGACGTAGACGCTCACGAATGACGTCAGATAGCTGAGATTGACTCTCCAGTTTAGCCGGGTATTCAACCTGGATGTTTTGCTGGCTTAATTGGCCGATCGTTTTGTTGAACTCTTTAACTGAGTTGTCGTCTTGATTAAAGAATGCCAGCGCCCATTTATCTGCTGTTTTAAGCGAGGTCGAGTACACTTCACCTTGTTCTTGGTAAACCGCTTTAATAGCCGTTGCTAGCTTGGCTTTAATGTTCTCTTTCAGGTAGAAGTGCTGCTGAGGGGAAAGCAGCGGGATGACGTTGCCATCGCGGGTGCGGAAAGTAATAAAGTTTTCTGAGAAGTCCTTAAGGGACGTCATTAGGTTATCTTGCCAGTTCGCGATATCTTCAGATACTTCTTGCTCGGTAACAGCAGCTGCTTCTGGAAGTAAAGCATTCGCCAGTGGCATTTTGTCGACTTGTTGTTGCAACGCAGTCAGACGCAGCACTAGGCCATCGCGGTCGATTAATGGCACGGTACGAAGTTTAGTAATGTCGTTCGCCATCGCTTTGCGAAGATTGACCAGGCTAGGGTCATTAAGCGCAGCGATACGTTGGTCTGCACTTTCCATCAGTTGAGTCGCACTTTCTACGTCGTGCTCAAGGAACAGTTTACGTCCAGCCAGTTTAACTAGGTAATCGGCTTCGGCCAGTAACCAGTCGTTCGGACGGCGGCCTTTTACGTCAGCCACGGCAAGTTGCAAGCTTTCGATGCTTTTCTGCTGCTGGCCAAGAACCACTTCTGCTTTATGAGTTACGGTGGTCGCCTTTTCGATGGTTTCTTCTTTAACCTGCGTCAGCTCTTGCTTCATTGATGCTTGAGCGGATTCTAACTGGCTTTTCAGTTGAGCAATTTGAGCCTGGTAATCGGCTTGTTGCTCGTGAAGCTTATACGCTAAACCGCCACCAAAAATAATCGACAAGATGATGGCTACAGTGCCGAGTTTGACACCTCGTTTGCCTTGTTTCTCTTCAAACTCAACTTTCTTTGGTTCCGTTGGCTTTTCTGTATCAGCTGGTTGTGCTGTTTCCTGTTGAGGCTCAGCGTCCTTTTTAGGGGTATCTTGTTCAGCTAGCGGTGCTGAAGAGGTATCTTCAGCAAGGTTTTTCTCATTATTTTTTTGGTCGTTATTTTTACTTGTCATGCCTTTATCCTGTGTAGCTAGGGCTGGAGAGCAGCCAGTAATTCTTGGTTGGATGCGCTTCCTGTGCATCTTACCTGAGTAAACCCCTTTTGAATTGCGATGTCGGCGATACGCTGACTGGGGATATACAACTCTTGTTGATTAAGCCAAGCCAATTGCTCAGACGACAACTGGCTGCACAAATAGTCAAGTTGTTCACCGCTAGTGACGATGATCTGATTGATTTGTTGAGCTTTCCATAGTGAAACACAGCTTACTGGATCGAATGGGATAAATTCTCTCTTGTAAGTCTCACTATAGTGAACTTTTGCCCCACGTCTCACCAATGCATCTTTAATTAGCTCTCTTCCACCGTTTCCACGCAGAATCACTACGGTCTGTTGGTCTACATCGTTTAACGCTGGGAGTTGCAATAAGTGTTCACTATCACTGACTTGAGGATAGTGTACTTTTTGTTGCGTGCATTTGCTTAAGTAGTGTGCTGTTTTTTGACCAACGGCAAGGTAAATGGCGTGTTTAGGCCATGATATACCGTTGTTTGATAATATTTGTTGCGCGCACTGCACCGCATGTCGGCTAACGGCGATAATAAAGTGGGCATGATGAAGGTGATCGGAGAGCTGTGTATCCGTGAGATCAGCAACAATGTCGATCAATGGATGATGATATGCGGAAATACCGTGGCTTTCGAGCAGAGAGCAAAGCCCAACGCCTTGCTCTCCCGGCCGAGTGACCAACACTGTCATGATTAGTCGTGATCTGCGTACAGCTTGGTGAGGATGTCGCGTGCACCATTATCCAGCAGTTCATTTGCTAGCTGAACACCGAGTGCTTCTCCGTCTTGGCGATGGCCGCGAATTTCACCGCGAACAATTTGACTTCCGTCTGGCTCTCCGACTAGAGCGCGTAACCAAACGTCATCACCATCAAGCAGAGCGTAGCTACCAATAGGAACCTGACAGCCTCCTTCCAGTGTCAGGTTCATGGCACGCTCACACAGTACTCGGTCAACCGTATCTTTGTGATTAAGTGGCTCGAGTAGCTTGATCAGTCTTTCATCGTCTAAGCGACACTCAATGCCAACTGCGCCTTGACCCACGGCAGGAAGAGATTGCTCAGGTTCAATGAAACTGCGGATACGCTCTTCAAGTTCCAGGCGCTTCAGACCTGCAGCTGCGAGGACGATAGCGTCGTATTCGCCAGCATCCAGTTTTCCAAGGCGCGTACCCACGTTGCCACGTAGCTCTTTGATGACCAGATCAGGGCGGTATTCCTTCAGTTGGCATTGACGACGCAGGCTGCATGTACCGACAATAGCGCCTTGAGGTAACTCATCAACGCTACTATAGGCATTAGAAACAAAAGCATCGCGCGGGTCTTCGCGTTCGCAGATGGTGACCAAGCCTAGCCCTTCAGGGAAATCGACTGGTACGTCTTTCATTGAATGCACGGCGAGATCTGCACGGCCTTCCAGCATTGCGACTTCCAGCTCTTTAACGAATAAACCTTTACCGCCCACTTTCGCTAACGGTGTATCTAGGATCACATCACCTTTGGTCACCATGGTTACTAACTCGACTTCTAAACCTGGGTGAGCGGCTTGAAGGGCGTCTTTGACAAAGTAAGCTTGCCACAAAGCAAGTGGGCTTTTTCGAGTTGCAATGCGAATTGGTGTGGATTGTGTCATGATCTTCTCAATGCTGTTTGGATTTGGCTTTATCCTACCATTCCCATCAAGAAATTCTTACTGTTAGTTGGATATCTGGCGCTGCCATGAATGGAATTACATAATGTTATGAAAATAGTGTGACTAGATTCTCAATTAGACTAAGGACTATTATTAGTTTGAGGCGATTACAAGCGACACTAGCTCGCTGTTAATTTTGTGACTGGAGTATAGTTTTTGCTCTGAAACGAATTCGAGCGTTGAAACTTTACCATGAACAATAAAAGTGTTAAATTGATCACGTTTTTAGGCTTTTTGAGCTTAAAATATCATCAGATATCTGTGATTGTTCAACCAAGGAATTACCCTTGCAGGCTTACACCCAAAAAATAATTCAGCGACTAGATAATTTGAATCAGCAACGTGTTGAACGTGCGCTGGCGCTTATGGATTCGCAAAGCCAGCAAGTTTTCCACTTGATTCCTGTCTTGTTGAATTACAATCACCCTGTCATTCCGGGTTACTACGATGCTGACGTACCAGTCGGTGTCTATGGTCTGGAACCCAATGGCGTTCAACAGCAATTCATCGACGATACACAACTTACCATTAGCGATAAGCTAGAGGATGCGGCGCAACCTGCGATTCTTGGTTTGTATACCATGGGTAGTACGTCATCGATTGGTCAAAGTACCTCGAGTGATTTGGACATTTGGGTGTGTATTTCACCGCAGATGGATTGTGATCAGCGAGAGTTACTCACCAACAAGTGTTTATTGATCACTGACTGGGCGCAGACCAAAGGCGTCGAGGCGAACTTCTTCCTGATGGATGAAGAGCGTTTCAGAAGTAACCATTCTGAAGAGATGACTGGTGATAACTGTGGTTCATCACAGCACTTATTGTTACTTGATGAATTCTATCGGAGCGCCGTGCGTATCGCCGGTCAGCGATTGTTGTGGCAAATTGTGCCACCAGAGATGGAAGAGTCTTACGACGAGTACGTTTCTCAACTTTGTCGCGATGGCTATATCGATTGTAAAGAGTGGATCGACTTTGGCAAACTGAACCGAATTCCAGCAGAAGAATACTTTGGCTCGAATTTGTGGCAGTTGTACAAAAGTATCGATTCTCCGTACAAGTCGGTATTAAAAGCCATTCTGCTTGAAGCTTACTCGTGGGAATACCCTCACACTCAACTATTAAGTATCGATACTAAGCGACGTTTCTTTGCCCATGAGCCTGATCTCTATGGGATGGACGCGTATTACTTAATGCTTGAGAAAGTTACCCGTTATCTTGAACGTATTCAAGACCATACTCGTTTAGACTTGGTTCGCCGCTGTTTTTACCTTAAAACCCATGAAAAGCTCTCTCGTCAGCCTGGTGTTGGTTCTGTTGCTTGGCGTCGTGAAGCCTTGAGCGACATGATTACCCGCTGGGATTGGGATGAAAGTGTCGTGGCAGAACTTGACGATCGTCGCAACTGGAAGGTCGAACAGGTGAAAGTGGTGCATCATGCGCTATTAGATGCATTGATGCAAAGTTACCGCAACCTTATCCAATTTGCGCGTCGTAACGACATTACTTCGGCCATCAGTCCGCAAGACATCAGTATTCTGGCTCGTAAGCTGTATGCGGCTTTTGAGGTGCTTCCGGGTAAGGTCACGCTGCTGAATCCTCAAATCTCACCAGATTTACATGAACCGGATCTGAGCTTTATCGAAGTGAAGAATGGTGGTGTGAATAAGTCCGGTTGGTATCTGTACAAACAGCCGCTGGTTGCACACCGTATTCTGGGTCAGCCATACCTTGAACACCATGAATATCTGAGCAAACTTGTTTCGTGGGCATTCTTTAATGGCCTGATCACGGAATCGACTCGTTTACACGCTGTCGTACGTGAAGCGCAGTTAGATATTGATAAGTTCTACCAAATGGTGAGCGATTTACGTAACACATTTGCATTGCGTAAGCGCCGTCCGACTATGCAAGCTCTGGCGAGCCCATGTGAAATTAGTCAACTGACGATGTTCATCAACTTTGAAAGTGACCCGACTGAAGAGTTATCCGGTCGTTCGCTCAAAGTGGATGTGAAGAATACTGATATTTTTAGTTTTGGTCCTGAACACAAAAACTTGGTCGGTAGTGTTGATTTGGTTTACCGAAATTCCTGGCATGAAGTTCGTACGCTGCATTTTAAAGGTGAGACGGCGATGCTCGATGCTCTGAAAACCATTTTGGGTAAGATGCACCAGGATGCGCTGCCACCAGAGTCGGTGGATGTGTTCTGTTACGCGAAAAATATGCGCGGCGTGATGCGCAACAAAGTGTATCAGCTGCTGGCGGAATGTATCGATCTGCGCTTGAAACCTGTCGAACAGGAAAAACGTCGTCGCTTTAAAGCGATGCGTCTTGGCGAGAAAACCTATGGTTTATTCTTCGAGCGTCGCGGTGTATCTGTACAGAAGCTAGAAAACTCAGTCGATTTTTATCGCAGTATCTCGACTAACAAGCTGAAAGGTTCTCCGCTACTAATGCTCGATCGCGAGCAAGAATATCAAATGCCGGATGCGGTGGATGGCTTTGCCAGTGAAGGCTTGGTGCAGTTCTTCTTCGAAGACAGCGAGAAAGGGTTTAATATCTACGTACTCGATGAATCGAATCAGGTGGAAGTGTATCACCAGTTTAGTGGCTCAAAAGATGAGATGATTGCTTCGGTTAACAGCTTCTATACCTCGGTGAAAGATGATACTCACGTGGCTTCGAAGTTCATTAACTTTAATTTGCCGCAGTACTATCAGATCATTCATCCTGAAGAGGGCAACGCTTACATCATTCCTTACCGTAATGATTGTCCTCCACATCGTCCTAATAAAGCGGTGAATGCATAACAGTAAATCGAACAAAAACAAAAAGAGCACCGCGGTGCTCTTTTTCTGTATTGGGGAGGACAAAATGAACTTAAGCCCAGTCGATCTCTTCACCAGCGTGCTTTTCACACTCTTGCTTGACCATCTCAAACAGTTCCATGCCAGTCTTCGAGCATGTCCATTTATCTTCGATACGTTTGAAGTGGAAGCCACCTGATTTTGATGCCAGCCAAATTTCATGCATCGGTTCCTGGCGGTTGATGATGATCTGGCTACGGTCTTCAAATTCCAATGTCATTACGTTACCAGACACCTCGTAATCAATGTCTGCACCTGAATCATCGATGGATTCTTCAATGATTTGCATCTGTACATCCACCAGTTGATGAAATTCAGTATCGTTCATCCGTCTGTCCTATTGCTTTTCCTGAGTGTGGTGCGATTATAGGGGGCATTGATTCAATAATCACGATATGCCAAATGAAAAAATTAGTTACTGTGTTGTTTGTGATGGCTGCCGCTACGCTGGCAGGGTGTGGACAGTCAGGTTCACTCTACATTCCAGATGACACACAACAAAACGAGCAATCACAATAAATATCCGCACCTTTGGGTGAAATTAGGGTTCTGCAGTCGAATAAAATAAGGGAAGCGAATTTTGGATTACTTCAACTATCAGGATGATGGCCAGCTTTGGGCCGAAGACGTCTCACTTCAAGCTCTGGCCGAGCAATATGGCACTCCTCTTTATGTATACTCTCGAGCCACGCTAGAGCGCCACTGGAAGGCGTTTGATAGTGCAGTGGGTCAACATCCTCACCTGGTTTGTTATGCCGTAAAAGCAAACTCAAACTTGGGCGTACTGAATACACTGGCTCGTTTGGGGTCAGGATTTGATATCGTATCAGGTGGTGAACTGGAACGTGTTATTGCAGCCGGTGGTGACGCGAAGAAAGTGGTATTTTCTGGTGTAGGCAAAACGCCAGCAGAAATGAAACGCGCACTGGAACTTGGTATCAAGTGCTTTAACGTTGAATCTGAGCCTGAACTTGAGCGCCTGAATAAAGTGGCAGGTGATCTTGGTGTGATTGCTCCGATTTCATTGCGCATCAACCCTGATGTAGACGCAAAAACACACCCTTATATTTCGACTGGTCTTCGCGACAACAAATTTGGTATTGCGTTTGATCGTGCACCTGAGGTGTACAAGTTCGCTCAAAGCTTGCCGAACCTAAACGTACAGGGTATCGACTGCCATATTGGTTCTCAGCTAACTGATATTGAACCTTTCATCGATGCGACTGATCGCTTGCTTGCTCTGATTGATGATCTGAAAGCACAAGGCATCAACATTCGTCACTTGGATGTTGGTGGTGGTCTTGGTGTGGTTTACCGTGATGAGCTTCCTCCACAGCCATCTGATTACGCGAAAGCGCTATTAGGACGTCTGACTAATCACCAAGATCTGGAACTGATTTTTGAACCTGGTCGTGCGATTGCAGCGAATGCTGGCATCTTGCTGACTCGCGTTGAGTTCTTAAAGCACACTGAGCATAAAAACTTTGCCATTATTGATGCAGCAATGAATGACCTGATGCGTCCTGCTCTTTACCAGGCATGGCAAGATATCGTGCCAGTTTCGCCACGTGATGGTGAAGCGCAGACTTACGACTTGGTTGGACCAATTTGCGAAACCGGTGATTTCCTGGGTAAAGATCGCGCATTGGTTTTACAAGAAGGTGATCTACTCGCGGTTCGTTCTGCTGGCGCCTATGGTTTTGTTATGTCTTCGAATTACAATACTCGTACCCGAGCGGCGGAAGTGATGGTGGACGGTAAGCAAAGCCATCTTGTTCGTCAGCGTGAGGAGCTGACAAGTTTGTGGCAGCTGGAACAGATTCTACCGGAGTAACACAAAGCAAATGCATTTCCACTTTTCCAAAATGCACGGTTTGGGTAACGACTTTATGGTCGTCGACTGCATTACCCAGAACGTGTTTTTCTCGCAAGATTTGATCCGCCGCCTGGCGGATCGACATACTGGTGTTGGTTTTGACCAATTGCTCGTGGTAGAAGCGCCTTATGACCCAGAGACCGATTTCCACTACCGCATCTTCAATGCAGATGGCAGCGAAGTTGAGCAGTGCGGTAACGGTGCGCGCTGTTTTGCTCGTTTTGTTCGTCTTAAAGGTTTGACCAACAAATACAGCATCAGCGTGAGTACCAAGAAAGGAAAGATGATCCTCAACGTCGAAGACGATGGTGAGGTTACGGTCAATATGGGTGTGCCAGAGTTTGAACCGAACAAGATCCCTTTCAAAGCCAAGCAAAAAGAGAAAACCTACATCATGCGCGCTGATGACAAGACCCTGTTTTGTGGTGCTGTCAGTATGGGCAACCCACATGTTGTGACGGTCGTGGATGATGTCGATACGGCTGATGTCGATACATTGGGTCCGCTGCTAGAGTCACACGAGCGTTTTCCTGAGCGAGTGAATGCGGGATTTATGCAGGTTGTCGATCGCAGCCATATCCGTCTGCGTGTTTATGAGCGCGGTGCGGGTGAAACCCAGGCATGTGGTAGTGGTGCCTGTGGCGCGGTTGCTGTGGGTATTCTACAAGGCTTGTTAGACGAGAATGTCAAAGTGTCGCTACCTGGTGGTGAGTTGAATATTTCTTGGCAAGGTCCGGGTAAACCGCTGTTTATGACTGGCCCAGCGACCCATGTCTTTGACGGGCAACTATCGTGCTAGTGGAAGAAAAAGGAGACGTTTTGTCTCAAGTGGAAGCGGATGCGTTGACGGCCGAAGTGGTCGCTGAGTACCTCAAAGATCACCCGGACTTTTTTGTTCAGCGACCTGAACTGGTCGACCGTTTGTCATTTCCGCACGCGGATTTAGGCGCGGTTTCATTGGTTCATATTCAGATGAATCGCCAACGTCAACGCATTGAAGAGCTTGAAGAAGATATCACAACACTGATGTCTCTGGCTGCCAACAATGACCGTACTTTTTACGAATTCATGGATTTGCAGGACCAGGTTCTTAAGTGCAGTGACTTCAAACAGGTGATTCATGCCATTGAACAGAAAGCGCATGACCTCGGCCTGAGTGCTTACGTTCGTCTGTTCAGTCAATGTGATGCATCCCTTCAACTAAGCAAAGAAAGCTACCAGCGTTTTGCTACGACACATCTCAATGGCAAAGATGCCTACTTAGGTCGCTTACGTAAAGTTGATCGTGAAGCCTTGTTTGGTAACCTGGAAATACCAGAAATGGGATCTTACGTGGTATTGCCATTAGTGAAAAAGCAGACGCTTGGTGTGCTGGCATTTTCTAGTCAGGACGGCGGGCATTTCCAACCAGATATGGATACCTTGTTTCTGCGTCATCTATCCTTAGTAGTGGCACATCTTGCTCAAACATTGGTATGGCAACGTTATAATGACGACGACTCCAAACACACCTCTGCCAAATAGTCTGCAAAAGCCTCTTGAACGCTTCTACGAATTTCTGCGAAGTGAAAAGGGGCTAAGTTTGCATACCCAGCGTAATTACAAACAGCAGCTGGAAACCATGGCGCACCACTTAATTGAAATGGGATTGAAAGACTGGTCTCAGGTTGATGCTGGCTGGGTTCGTCAGTTGGCGGGTAAAGGCATGCGTGAAGGAATGAAAGCCAGCAGTCTGGCTACGCGTTTGTCTTCACTGCGCAGTTTCTTCGACTTTCTTATCTTACGCGGCGAAATGTCGGCGAATCCGGCCAAAGGCGTTTCTGCACCGCGTAAGCAGCGTCCGCTACCAAAAAACCTTGATGTCGATGAAGTTAACCAGTTATTGGAAGTGAATGAAGACGATCCGCTAGCGGTTCGCGATCGCGCCATGATGGAGCTGATGTACGGTGCGGGTTTACGATTGGCTGAGTTGGTTAGTGTCGATGTGCGTGATGTGCATCTGCGCAGTGGCGAACTTCGTGTCATTGGTAAAGGTGATAAAGAGCGTAAAGTGCCGTTCTCTGGCATGGCAACGGAGTGGGTAGGCAAATGGCTTAAAGTGCGTGGCAATCTTGCTGCACCGGGAGAGCCTGCATTGTTTGTCTCTAAGCTGGGTACGCGTATTTCGCATCGCAGTGTGCAAAAGCGCATGGCAGAGTGGGGGCAGAAGCAATCAGTAGCGAGCCACATCAGCCCACACAAATTGCGTCACTCATTTGCGACCCATATGCTGGAATCAAGTAACAACTTACGTGCGGTGCAAGAACTCTTGGGTCACGAGAATATTTCCACGACTCAGATCTACACCCATCTCGACTTCCAACATTTGGCGCAAGCCTATGACCAAGCACATCCACGTGCACGTAAAAAGAGCGGGGACTGAACCAAAGCATGAAATTTTACCGCCGTATTGCGCCAATTAAGGCGATGACGTTTGACCTTGATGACACTCTCTATGATAACTATCCGGTAATAGTTCGTATGGAGCGTGAGCTTTTGTCTTGGCTTCAGCAAGCACATCCTGCCGTAGCCCATATGGAAAAGCCGGACTGGGTCAAAGTGAAAAAACAGGTTTTGCAGCAGGATCCGGAGTTAAAAAGTGACGTGACGCTTTGGCGCTTGGTGCAGCTTAAGCAGGGCTTTCTCGATGCTGGTTATCATGAAGAGCAAGCGCAAACTGCTGCGGAAAAAGGTGTGCAAGTCGCCCTTGACTGGCGTAATCGTTTCCAGGTCCCACAGCTGAGCCTTAACGTACTCGCGCATCTTGGTGAGCAAATTCCTTTAGTTGCGATCACTAATGGTAATGTTGACTTAGATAAAGTCGGTCTGACACCCTATTTTAAAAGTGTGCTGAAAGCAGGACCGGATGGATTAGCCAAACCAGCCGGTGATATGTTTGCTAAAGCGCAACAGATTTTAGATCTGCCGGCAGAGAATATTTTGCACGTTGGCGACCATATCGTAACGGATGTTCACGGTGCTAAGCTGGCTGGTTTTGCGGCTTGTTGGTTTAACGACGTAAACAAGAATATCGCTCAATTTCCAAGAGCCAGAACGTTGCCGGATATGGAAATTCATAGCTTACCGCCGTTACTCTCACTGATTTGATGTGGCAGAGACTCAGAGTTTAAATTGTTTCACGTGAAACACGTATAATAAAGCGCAGCGAGGGCTTAATGATGTTCACTTAATCGCTATCGGAGTATTCCAGTCTACCGTCATCCTGAACAGCGACGAAGGAGCGTGATTCAGGATCTTCTAACCGAGCACTTTGTTGTCAAAGGTATTTCTTTATATTCTCAGAGAGCTGATATTAGATTCCTAGTCTCGCTATGGCTCGCTGGAATGACCCAATAAGAATCGTTAAGTGCCTGGCATTAAGCTAAGTCTGCGCTTTCTAATCTCACTGTTTAATATTATTGCTTCAGTGCATGTCCGCTTTTGTCTGCCTGAAAGGTAGCGAGATAGTGAATGAAGAAATCCTGCATCTTCTGTTGGTTATCTTCTTCCCCTAATTGCCCTAACAACTGCGCCGCGACTTCAAACGTACACAGGTTGCCTTGTTGCTGGTTACGACGCAGCTGATAATGCGAATCGCCCTGGGTTGAAAGCCCCATCAATGGCACGTTCTCCAGCCAGCGACTTTTATTGATCATTTTGCGCGCCTCTTGCCAGGTCGCATCCAAAATAATAAACAAAGGCTTGCGGCTTTGTTGCTGGCTCTGCTCTGCCACTTGTTCGAGTGTCAGGCTTTCCTCTCCGGGAAACAATAACACTGGGTATAAGTTCGAATCTTCAAGGATAGCGAGCAACTCGCCAGGTGGATGCTTGCGATCCCAAATCTCCTGCTTCACATTAAGTTGGCATTGCTGCAGCAATTTGCCTGTGTTGGTATCGCGCGCCAGTTCATTGGGGTGCATCAATAGTATGATGCTGTGCTCGCTGCTGAGATTAGGCAGCAGTGAGCAAATGCAGTTGAACTGAAAACCACAGTCAGGGCATGGTAGTGCCATTACAAGCGAACTCCTTCGCGGACTGGGCTAATGCCATCCGAGAACAAGCGCACACCACTCACTTGTGTTGACGTTGCCTTTGGCGCCATACTCGGATTGATTGGGTAGCTGACGCCGGTGTATTGCATGATGTGTTGAGCCGGAGTTGCACCACCGCCACTGACATTAAAAATCAGGTCTCGCCAGCCATGTGAGGTTTGCTGGCCAAGCATTATCGGGCTCTGTACTAGAGTGATACGGCTGTTAAAACGCCACTCACTTTGATGATTTTCAAACACCAGTAAGGTACAGCCGCCCGAACCACACCAATCTAGCTGTACGAACAGTTCTTCGTTTCCATCACCATTCAGATCGTAAGTCAGCCAGCGGTATTGGTTATTGCTAGGATTGGTGTGATTGATAAAAAAGTAATTGCGCACTGCTGCATCGACTTTGGAGTTGAAGTCGGCACTCGAGGGTATATCTGCGCTGCTGATAGGACTGTTAGCTCGCTCTGGGGCGGCGGTCTTAGTTCCTGATTGACGTACGGTTGCCGGATACAACACCAAGCCGCCATCAGCGATTGGGTAAACCATAGTGCCAACTTTTTCTTGTGTGGCTTTAAGCTGGTTTCCTTCGCGGATGAAAAGTCGCTCTGACTGTAAACGCTGTTGCTGGTGGTGGGTCATTACGACCTGAATCTGTGACGGACTTAATTGCTGCCAGTAACCACGTTCAATCAGTGGCGCTTGACCGTCAGAGTAACTGTATTGGGTTGTCGCACTGTGATCTGGTTTCAAGGTCATCTGTACTTCAAACCCTTGTGATTGCGTTGACGTTGCGACGTAAGTGTTTGCCCATTCGAGTGTCGAGTCGACATTTGATGCCATGCCACAGCCCTGATACGTTGTGCCATCGTGTTTAAGCGTTGCTGTCCAGCCATAAAGGGAATCACTCATGGTGTCAGAACAAAGGTTTTCCGTCATGCGCAGTTCGCCATCTGCTAGTTGATAAGTGCGTTGACGTGCTTGTAGCTGTCTGGATTCAATGGTTATAGATTGTGCCTGCTTACCCGGTTGCTGAAATTGCAGTGCGTCTGACTCAAAACTTGCTGACCAGAATGGCTCATTACCAAATACGCGAGTGGGTTTACTTGGCTGACTGCAGCGCTGCGGGTTCTCACTGGTGAGGAGGTTAACCTGTTCAACAACAAAGTTGGCGTCGAAATCGGCAGAGAAGCCGTCATTACCTGGAGGGTTCAGGTGGCCAATCATTTCCCCATACATGGGTTGATAAGGCTCGCTACTCAACGACATGGCGCGTTGAGCTTGTTGTGGTGACAGTTGCAGCCAGTATTGTTTGTCACTGCCACATGGTCTGATGTACTGACTTTCATGGCCGATAACGACCTGGCCACGCACTATAAACGTTTGAGGTTGAATGGATTCAGGCTTATCGAGTGATGCTGGTGGCGTGGTTGTCATCTCGTCGCCATTTTGTGGCGGTTGCGAGCTACATGCTTGCAGAACCAGCAGAGTGGCCAGGGCCACTGGGTTTTTCAAAGCCTTCATGTTATATCTTCCTCATTATTGTTACTCAATCAGCATCGGATGGCATTATGGCATATTGGTTATTTAAAACTGAACCAGATACCTTTTCTATTGACACGCTTCGAACCCAAAAGGTTTCATGTTGGGAAGGTGTTCGGAATTATCAGGCGCGTAACATGATGCGTGATCAGGTGAAATTAGGCGATTTGGTTTTCATTTATCACTCTTCGTGTAAACACGTTGGTGTCGCAGGAATTGCCAAAGTCGTACGCGAGGCGTATCCGGACCATTTCCAGTTCGACCCGGAAAGCGACTATTACGACCCTAAGTCAGAGCAGGACAATCCACGTTGGATAATGGTCGATGTAGAGTTTGTACGTAAAACGGATCGGGTGATTCCGTTGTCAGTGATGAAAGCGATGCCAGAGCTGGAGAATATGCCCCTCGTTAAACGTGGAAATCGTTTATCGGTTATGCCAGTGACAGAGGAGGAGTGGCAAGCAATTCTTGGCCGAGAGAAGCTGCCCAGCCAGCGTTAGACTAGATAAAAACAAGGGCTGGTTTATACAGCCCTTGTGATGATTTTCTTATTGCTCGTCTTGCAGCAAATGTTTTTGCAGATAGCGCGCAACTGCATCTTCGGCGTTACTGCCAATCACTTCATTGTTTGGTAGTGCCTGCATGACTTTTTCGTGTGCCGTGCCCATCACCAGGCCTTTACCTGCCATCGATAACATTTCGACGTCATTCATGCCATCACCAAATGCAAGGCAGTTCTCTAGCTTCTGCTCGAGTGACTCCGCGATAGCTTGCAGAGCATGACCTTTAGAGACTTCTCCGTTCATGACTTCCAGACACCAAGGCGTTGAGAAGGCGATATTTAACTTATCCCCAAACTGGTCACGCAACTTCGTTTCGAACGCGACCAGACGTTCATGATCTTTGTCTGCATGGGTAAAGAAGATTTTCGCGATGCCGTCAGTGGGGGCCTGATTTTCATCGAATAGTTTATAAGTAAACTCTTCATGAAATTCACGCAGCGTTTCATCATCTTTGTTTAGTAACCAGTCGTCATTCTGGTACATGTGGATAAGTATTTCATGATCGTGCTTGATCGTATCGATCACGCCTTGAACGAGTTCCTGGGGTACGTTTTCGCTGTACATCAGTTTATCGTTTTGATCATGCACGCGCGCGCCGTTTGAGGTGATCATGTAAGCTGGAATCCCTACCTGAGAGCGGATACCAGCGACGTCTACGTGGTGACGACCTGTAGCAAAGACAAAGGTGTAACCCATTTCATGTAGCGTTCGCAGCGTCATTTTTGAGTAAGCGCTGAGTTGATGATTGGGTGCAAGTAAGGTGCCATCCAGATCTGAGGCAACGATTTTAGTGATCTCTTTGCAAGGTAGCGATGTGCTCATGAAGTCCTCGTAAACGGTTTGGATAGAGTCGAGTATGTTGAGTGCAAACGGAGCTATGCAGACTGACTAGGTCATGCGGCTCCGAATGCTAGGGGGAACTTAAGGTGCTATTCATCTTTCGGGGTTACATCTTGGTTGAAAGCTGAACAAGCCTGATCAGTGTACGTTAAAATAGGGATGAAAAAGAGGGTAAATCGCGTTGCATACATTTCCTCTTTAAATTGCCCAGAGAACAGGGACGTATAAAGTCCACTTCGCTTATCTGGCGGCGGACTGTTTTTCATGGAACGGAAGAAGGCTTAGGCTGTGTCATAAAACGGAAAATCGCATCCAGAGCCTGATTACGGTATTTATCAGCTTCGAACAAAATTTCATGATGAGCACCTTCTACGGATACCAGCTCGGCGTTTGGGTTGGTTTTACTCAATTTATCAATAAAACGTTTCTGGGCTAAATTACTGACAATACGATCTTCTCCGGCTTGAATAAGCAACACGGGTATTTTTACCTGTCGTGTCAATAAAAAGCATTGTTTGGCTGCCATCAGCCCTTGCCATACCCAGCGGGTACTTGGCCCACCGACTTGCAGTTCTGGCATGTCTGAATAAAGTCCACGAAACCAACGATAGCGATCATGGCTCTGGCTGAGGAGATTGTTCTCGAACGGTTTGGGGAAGTAAGGTTGATGACCAGGCGCATAACGTGGCAGCGTTGATACCGCTGAAAGAATTTGTGTCACCGGTAGGGCGATCGGAGATAAGTACCACGGCAGGTTAATCCCGAACATCGGGGCACTTAAAATCAACCCTGTGAAATGATGCTTCGGGTGAGTTTGAAGATAACGAGTGGCGATGGCACCGCCCATGGAATGCGCGACGATAAAACACTGGTCATAGTGGCCGAGATCGTGCTTTTTTATCACTATGTCCATATCTTCAACATAGTCTGCAAAGTCATAGACGTGACCCATGTCTGAGTCTTCTAGTAGCCGATCGGATAAACCTTGCCCACGGTGGTCAAATGAGTAAACGTCGTAACCTTGGCGGTAGAAATCATAAAACAGCTCTTGGTATTTCCAGGAAGACTCTATTCGCCCGTTGACGACCAGTACGGCTTTTTTATGTTCAGGGTGGGTGAGTTTGCACCAGTAGATCTTCTTTTTCTCTGTCCCTTTCACAAAGCCTTCTTGGCGACTTTGCCAGAGTTCAGCGATCGGACCACCTATTGCTTGCTCAAATAAGTTCTCTTGAGTATAAGTCGTAGGGGAATGGTGAGTAGCCATTAGTCGATTACCTGAAAATACATTGTAGACGCGATGTATCATCGAAGAATTAGTGAGGAAATGCAATGGATACCCATGTTTGGTTTGCCTATTTGGTCACAGCAATTGTTTTTAGCCTTGCTCCGGGATCAGGTACCGTAAATTCGATCAGTAATGGTTTGAGCTACGGTACACGCAAGTCTCTAGGCGCGATTATGGGGTTGCAAATAGGTTTAGCGATTCATATTGCTATGGTGGGTGCTGGGATTGGCGCGCTGGTGGCACAATCGGCCACGGCGTTTGCGGTTATCAAATGGGTTGGTGCGGCTTATCTTGTCTGGCTTGGTTTTCAGAAGTGGCGCGATACTTCTGGTTTGGTGGCGGCAGAGAGTCAAAAAGAGATGTCAGCAACAGCGCTGATGTATAAAGCGATCCTCATTAATTTAACCAATCCCAAATCGATTGTTTTTCTCGTGGCCTTGTTTCCGCAGTTTATTGACCCAGCTAAAGACCAGCTAACTCAGTTATTAGTGCTCGGTGTAACAACGGTTGCGGTGGATTCATTTGTGATGCTTGGTTATACGTCACTGGCATCCAAGATGGGCCGTTTTATTCGCTCAGATAAAATTATGACGAACATAAATAAAGTCTTTGGTTCCATGTTTATGGGATGTGGTGCACTATTAGCTGCAGCAAAATCATAACTCGCTAATTAGTAGGTTGTTTTTAGTATGAATACCACGTATGTCGCTCGCCAGCCTATCTTTAATCGTAAAAGACAAACGCTTGGCTACGAACTGCTGTTTCGGGATGGGGAGCGTAATGTTTTCCCTTCTCATATTGATGCAGACCGGGCGACATACCGATTGGTTGTCGAAAACTTCTTATCTGTCGGGTTAAATCCGGTGATTACGTCGTCGCGATGTTTCATCAACTTCCCTCATCAGAGTTTACTGCGCCGTTTACCCCGCAGCTTGCCGAAACATAAAATCGTCGTCGAAGTACTAGAAACTTGTCAGCCTACCGATGAGCTGTTTGAGGCGATTAGAGAGCTTTATCGAGAAGGCTACCTGATCGCATTGGACGACTTCACCCTCACCCCAGAATGGAAACGTTTCTTGCCTTACGCACACATTGTAAAGCTGGACATTATGGCAATGGGGTTAAAGGCTGCGTGTGAATTGGTCAAAACGCAGCTAGCGCAACGAGTTAAATACCATTTTCTTGCTGAGCGGGTAGAGACCGAAGAGGAGTTTAATAAGGCCAAAGCCGCGGGTTTTAAATTCTTCCAGGGTTACTTTTTCAGTAAGCCTTTGGTGTCTCAAACCCGTTACGTAAGCCCAGAACAAATTGTGGCACTGCAGTTATTTCGTGAAGTATGTGCTCCGGAGCCAGACTTCCAGCGCATTGAAAGTATTGTCACTCAAGATGTGGCACTGTCGTACAAACTGCTGCGTTTTGTGAACATGCAGGCGACCAAGCTGGAAGTGGAAATCTGTTCGTTTCGTCAAGCTCTGATTTACCTTGGTCAGGATAATCTCAAGCAGTTCGTCTCACTTGTCGTGGCGTCTTATATCTCGTCTAACAAACCACGTGAATTGTTTAACCTCTCACTTCAGCGAGCTCAATTTTGTCAGTTGATGTCTCGTCACCAGCCATTCTCTCATTTGAACGAGCAAGGCTTTATGGTCGGCTTATTGTCGATTCTCGATGCCATACTCGATCTGTCTACTGAATCATTAATCAAACAATTACCGCTCAGTGAACCTGTTCAACAAGCATTGCTGCATCGAAAAGGGGAATACGGTGCACTTATTTCTCTGGAAGAATGCTACGAGCGTGCAGATTGGCCCGGAGTGGAAAAATTTTCTAATCAGTTGGGCCTTTGTTTCGAACAAGTACAGGCTTCTTTAGGTGAAGCGGTTCGTTGGAGCCAAAGCGTCGCTAACGCCTAGCCTTTCTATTATTAAACTTTTGTGACGTAACATGCTGACCGCTTGACGCTGTCGTGGTTTTAAATAAGTATATACGCATATCCATATATAGGTATGTTTACTATGCTTCCACATCAGTTTTTTAAACTTTTATCTGACGAGACTCGCGTGCGTTGTTTGATGCTGGTGGCTCGCGAGGGTGAGGTCTGCGTGGGCGATTTAGCGTTTGCACTGCAAGAAAGCCAACCAAAAGTTTCTCGCCATCTGGCCCAGTTAAGATCCAATGGCATCTTGGTTGATAAGCGTCAGGGACAGTGGGTGTTTTACCAGTTGTCCCAACAGCTTCCTGGGTGGATGAGAAAAGTGATTGATGACCTAGTGGCATCGAATTGTTTGAAGCAAGAGTACCAGCAAGATATTTCGCGTCTGCATGACAAAAGTCGTGAGGCATGTTGCTAATCGCAACGAGCAAACAGCAATTTCAAGGTAGAAGATTTTAAAGGTAAAGATTATGACGATTAAAGTAGGGATTAATGGTTTTGGCCGAATTGGCCGTTTGGCACTGCGTGCGGCGTTTGACTGGCCTGAGTTGGAGTTTGTGCAGATTAATGATGTTGCTGGCGATGCGGCAACACTGGGTCACCTACTGGAGTTCGACTCGGTTCAAGGCCGTTGGCATCATGAAGTTCAGGTTGAAGGCAATGAATTGATCATTGATGGTAAGCGTATCGTCACTACACAACAGCGAGACATCGATGCCGTTAACTGGTCGGGATGTGATGTTGTGATTGAAGCAACGGGTGTACATCGTAAATCGTCGTACTTAGATCAGTATCTTGACCAAGGTGTTAAGCGAGTTGTCGTCAGTGCGCCAGTGAAAGAAGAAGGCATTGCTAACATCGTTGTCGGTGTGAATGACCATATCTTCGATCCTGAAAAACACCGTATTGTGACTGCAGCATCTTGTACTACCAACTGTATCGCGCCAGTGGTGAAAGTGATTCATGAGAAACTTGGTATCGAGCAGTCTTCATTTACCACTATTCACGATCTGACCAACACACAGACAATTCTTGATGCGCCACACAAAGATCTGCGTCGTGCTCGCGCTTGTGGCATGAGCCTGATCCCAACCACTACGGGCAGTGCGACAGCGATTGTGGAAATTTTCCCTGACCTTAAAGGCAAAATTAACGGCCATGCAGTACGTGTTCCTTTAGCCAATGCCTCACTGACTGACATCATCTTCGATGTTAAGCGTGATACCACAGCAGAAGAAGTGAATGCATTACTGAAAGAAGCATCTGAAGGCGAATTGAAAGGCATTCTTGGTTTTGAAGCGCGCCCATTGGTATCGATTGACTACAAAGGCGACCAACGCTCAACCATCGTCGATGCACAATCAACCATGGTCGTGGGGTCTCGCATGGTGAAGATTTATGCGTGGTACGACAATGAAATGGGTTACGCAACACGTACAGCAGAGCTGGTACGTAATGTTGGTCTGGCTTAAAGAGGTTTAACTATGTCTCATCCTACATGGCAATTAGCGTTAGAGTCGGGCGCATTGGTATTAACACCGTGTCCGGGTACCAAAAATGTTGCGCTACAAGCATCACTTGAGCAGTTGAAAGAGCAGGGCGTTCAAGCCGTTGTTACCGCATTGGATAACACTGAACTGGCAGCTAAAAATGTCTCCGAGTTGGGTGAAATCACTCAGCAACTGGGTATGAAATGGTTTCAGGTCGAGATAGAAGACGATTGTGCACCAGATGAGGTGTTTGCGACGAAATGGCAGCACGCGAGTCCTAAGCTACACGCCATTCTTGCCGAGGGCGGTAAGGTTGCCATGCACTGTATGGGTGGCTCCGGCCGGACTGGTCTTTTGGCTGCGCACTTACTGCTTGAGAAAGAGTGGGTACTAGACGATATCGTGCGTGAAGTACAGGCTTTGCGCCCTGGCGCATTTACGAAACCAGTGCAGGTTGAGTACATCGAGCACGTAGCACAGAGTGCTTGATCAGCTAATAGAGCTTTTGGAATACTATGATCTAAAAGCTCTATCAAACCCGTTTAGCTTGTGTTTCTGATGCAAGATTGATATCTGTTTTTTATCATATCTTTTTGATTTTAAATGCATTAATCACATTTTCGGCTAAGGCTGGCTGGGCTGGTATGTTTACACCAATATCAACAGAAGATATTGGTGTACAGGTTTTACAGCATTTGGCACATCATGATCCAAATGCTTTTATTGCTGTACATCTGAGGTCAAAATGATTTCACAACTTAGCAAAAGTATCCGCCAGTACATGTTGGTGACGTTTAACTATTGGAACTTTACGGTTACCGATGGCGCTTTACGTATGCTGGTGGTGCTTTACTTTCACGATTTGGGTTATTCAACCCTGGCGATAGCGTCGCTTTTCCTTTTCTATGAGTTTTTTGGCGTGGTTACCAATCTGATTGGTGGTTGGTTAGGGGCGAGATTAGGCCTGAATAAAACCATGAACATCGGGCTGGCGATGCAAGTTTTTGCTTTGTTGATGCTCGCTGTACCAAATGTTTGGTTAACGATCCCTTGGGTAATGGCGGCACAGGCGCTGTCGGGGATTGCTAAAGACCTCAACAAGATGAGTGCAAAGAGTGCGATCAAGACCTTAGTGCCAGATGAGCAACAAGGCGCCCTTTATAAATGGGTGGCGATTCTTACTGGTTCGAAGAATGCGCTCAAAGGTGCAGGATTCTTTGTTGGTGGCTTGTTATTGACTTGGGTGGGTTTCCAAAATTCCATGTTCATTATGGCAGGTGTTTTGGCGGTGGTGTTTGTTTGTAGCATGATCTGGCTAGAAGCCGATATGGGCAAAGCCAAAAGCAAACCTAAGTTTCGCCATATTTTCTCTAAATCAGAATCAGTGAATATCCTGTCAGCAGCGCGTATGTTCCTGTTCGGAGCCCGTGATGTTTGGTTTGTGGTTGCTCTGCCTGTTTATCTCGGCAGTGTCTTTGGTTGGGATCACCTGTGGGTGGGTGGCTTCTTAGCTGCATGGGTGATCGCGTATGGCTTTGTGCAAGGTTTCGCACCACGTATTACCGGTAAAGCGCAAGGCCGCATACCCGATGGCAGTGCCGCACTTGTTTGGGCGGGCATATTAGCTTTGATTACGGGAGGCATCGCTTACGGAGTACAAGTCGGTTGGCAACCACAACTTGTGATTGTGGTTGGTCTGATGATTTTTGGCGCGGTATTCGCGATCAACTCTTCGCTTCACTCCTACCTGATTGTCAGCTATGCCAAAGGTGATGGAGTATCGTTAGATGTGGGTTTCTATTATATGGCGAATGCGATGGGTCGTTTGATTGGGACTGTGCTGTCAGGCTGGATTTACCAGGAAGCCGGATTAGCTGCTTGTCTGTGGGTATCTTTCGCGTTCCTTGCTTTGACCACTCTGATTTCCGTCAAGTTGCCCAAAGCCAAGACAGTGACGGCTTGAGCGTCCACTTTCACTTCGTATCGGGCTCTTTTATGGAGCCCTTTTTTGTCTCTGTTTGTTCATTCTCACCTTTCACTGTGATTTTTCTTGCTGTCATTGCCATGGATTAAAATTGGCTGTTTCAATCTTTCTGAGTTAAAAATAAGCAAAAACAGTTTGTTAAGCACACCTCTGCCAGGAAATTACCCTATGCTATAAACAAACGATAAGCGACTCAGTTTAGGAACAAGTATGAGAGAAAGGGTTCTGTTTTTTGATCTATTGCGCTGTGTGGCGGCGGTCGCAGTGATCGCCATTCACGTTTTAGCACCTTATCGAGATGAATTAGGCGTCATTCCTTTCGAGCAGTGGCTTACGGCTGTGGGAGTCAATAGTGTGACCCGCTGGGCGGTACCGGTTTTTATTCTGATCACTGGCGCGTTAATGCTCACCGATACCCGACCATTTGATGGCAAATATTATTTAAAAAGGCGTTTGGGTAAAGTCCTGATTCCTTTTATTTTGTGGTCGGTGTTTTACGCTTACCTATCGGGATGGACGGCGCAGGGGTTTGACTTTGAAACGGTTAAAGAGGTTTTGAGTAATAGTGTCCACCATGAAACCTATTATCATTTGGGCTTTTTCTATTACTTTATCCCGCTCTATTTCGTGATCCCTCTGTTTCAATGGATGGCGCGGAATGTTGACGATAATGTTTTATATACCTATCTGGCATTCTGGTTGTGCACCAGTACCTTATTTCTGTTCAAGATAGACGGTCCTTGGAGTAATCAAATGTGGCTCTATATGGGTTATTTACCTTTGGGCTATGTATTGTACCAAAAGTTGTCTTTGAGCCGTTCGAACGTCACTCTGTTTACTGGCTTGGGTCTCGCCGCGTTGGCGGTTACCTTTGTTATGGTGGTAACAAACAGTTTGGAAGCGGAGAAATATACAGTAGGACGCTGGTTGTCATACAAAACGCTGAACGTGATTCTGGCCGCGTCGATGATTTTTATGTTGGCACGCTATTTTGGCGAAGGACTACCGCCTAAGGTACAAAAAGTCGTGAGCTTTATTAGCCAGCACAGCCTAGGTATTTATTTGTTGCATCCTATCTTTTTATGGCCGATGAAAGAATTTGGCTGGTATGAAGGGCATCCGGCGTGGGTGATACCAGTGTGGATAATATTAAGCGGCGCTGGAGCCTTGGCGATGAGTTATCTGTTCTCTCGTTCGGTCAAGACTCGCTGGCTACTGCCTTAGTTGATACCAATCGTAGTATTACTGCTTCAGGGCGAAATGGAGAAACTTATCGCCTTGGTAAGTGAGTTTTCCTTTATCGCCCGGATTGAGCGCATGGTAATAGTGGACACCAATTTGGAACTCACGTTTGGGACCAACAGGGCTACGCTGCACGTAAATCCAATACTCTTGATCATCTTCTCCCGGCGCTGCATCCGGAATATCGATGGCTTGTTTATCTAGGATGGTCACTTGAACACATTGCTCAGGGGCGCCCTCACCAACATAGTGTTTGCTGTAGAGGCGAAAGAAAACCCAGGCTCCTAGCGCTATTAGGGCAAAAAGAGCCAAAATAAATTGAATTGGCATGATGATCTCCAGTCTTTCGGTGGTGCCTATTTTACAGAACTCCCCGTTGAAACGATGTGTTGACGCACAGGATTCGTGAATCATCAAAATGCGGTAAGATTTTATTCGGCGCACTTCACAGTTTATATGCGTACAAGGACACAGTTTGAATTGAAAGTAGTACTTAACCGCTCGAAAAAGCTCTAAATTTATAGAAGAGTAAAATGCATAATAAAGAAAGCGTCTTGTGAGGAGGGTGACGATGTCAGATATTGAAAAAGTAGTCATACGTACCCGAACGATCGAAAAACTTTTGCGTACTCAATATCATGCAGAAGGGAAAGGGCTGCATCAGCTCATTAATAGCTGTGAAGAGCGACTACCGCATGATGTGATCGCAAAATTGCGCTATATCGCTACGGTGCGTAATAAGATTGTTCACGAAGAAGATTTTCAGCTCGATGATCGAAAGAATTTTATGGCAGTGTGTGATGATTGTGAAAAAGAATTGACGCCAAGAAGTTCGCGCTTTATCTGGCGAGCCGCAATTTTTTTGATGGCGTTGATCACGCTTGCTGCTCTTGGCTTCTACTATATGCATTGGGATCTACTATCTGAACACATAAATTAGGGCCAATATATAAAAACAAAAAAGGACGCATTAGCGTCCTTTTTTACTTTTAATCAGTAGCTTAGTACATCATTGGCAGTGTCATTAAACCCACAACCACTGCAATCATTACCAGCCCTTGTTTTTGAGAAGATGAAATCATAACACTACCCCTAAATCTTGATGAACTCTATGCATTTAATATAGCACCATTTTTCAGGTTTGATCAACGTATCTGGCGAAAAGTTTTTAAAACTTACAGTTAACTGACCTATTTTTACCTTGTTTTGACTAATTGAACTATGTTTTTTACGTTGTATTTAAAGTGTTCGGTTTGTGTCTTTATTGTTCGTTTTTGATTTAAGTATATGATTTTAAAGTGTAAGAAAGGTCTTACATATTGTTTAAATATTGTTTTTTGTCTCAGGGGTTAGGTTGGTGCTTAATGTTGCCTGTGTTTCTCAAAATCTGAGAAAACCTAGTTAATTCTATTCCGGTGGGAGGCGAGGAGCTGCTATCTCGAAGGTATATTTCTCAACTGGTAAGATAATCTAAGTGCCAAAAGGGGTTAGCACGCAACGATAATGCGAACCAGTGGTTTGTGAGTCTAACTTTATTAATGCTCTTAAATATCATCATGTTAATGTTGGTTTGCTCGACTTTATTATCTGTATGTATGCCTGATATTAGGCTCTTATGTTGGCCCTGTAGGGGTTAATGGTGCATTCTATGGCGTACAATGGGGCTTTTGTTTTTAATGTTTGTTCTTTGTACGTATTGACTGACGAGTAGGCATCTTGACTGAATAGTTAGCAACTTTTCTATTTAAGTATTGAGTTAGTTGATGTCGTATTTAGTTGTTCTAAATAGAAGGTCAAATGTCCCGAATCGCTAGCGAGATCCAACTTTCGCAGATTGTGCCTTTACATCAACATCGGTCTACCTAGACTAGCGGCGAGTTTAAGTAAAAGGTATGTACAGCATGTGGAGTTGGCTGGCTATAGGGCTATCAGGTGTGTATTCCGTATTGGGGGCTAAGCAAGCCAATCCAACGCAATCTCTCGTCTTTAAAATATTTACTCTGTTACTCCTTCTTGTGCTGGTTTTAACTCAAGGTACGCCAGCATCTTATACCTATTGGATTGCTGGTGGTCTGGGTGTATCGATAATTGCCGACACGCTACACTCACTCCGTTCACGTAAACTGATTTATTTCTTCGGCTACTTAGTGGCGCAGGTTTGCTATAGCAAATCGTTCTGGATGCAGTTGAACGGAGACATTATTTGGTGGTTATTGGCGTTATTGCTGGCGGCTAGCATCGTGGCGTTCTTTTTATTGTTACCTCAACTCGATTCTTTGGTCTTTCCTGTGGTGATCATGGGCATGATGCTGGTGCAGATGGCTTGGGCTGCTGGAGAGGTCTGGTTACAGTCGCCTAGTTACGCACATGCGATTGGATTCAGTGGCACCTTGGTCATGACCTACTCAGCGTTGGCTTACGCGATTCATGGTTACCGTAAGCCGATGAAGCGCGCGTACGTATGGGTGAGTGGGAGCTATTTCATGGCGCATGCACTTATCGTCGCTTCGATTATTTACTAATCTAGGTCAAAGCAGCCTTAGACGTTTTAAGTACACTGGTCGTATTCAATATGACGATTGGAGACGATGATGAGTGACATTCATGCCCACAACCTTCTAAACCTGCTTCGTGAGAGCCCAATGACTCGTGAAGAGCTTGCGGTCTATTTTGGCTTAGATGTCCGCTTTCATACTTGCAAACTGAGTGATTTAGACTTGGACACATTGCTTGCGTTTTTATTAAAACGAGAAAAAGTTCGTGAGCTAGAAGGGAAGTTTGTAGTTAATATGGCGCGTGTTTGCAATCACTAAACGGCAACACGCTGTCAGCCTCTGATGACTAATACAAAACAGCCGCTCTTGTGAGCGGCTGTTTTATTATCAGGTGTTTACATCATGTGCTTGCGACGGATATCGAGCAGAGCAAAGATGCCAAAAATAAGGATGGAATATTTCTCCCAGCTACTCATTTTTATCTTATCGCCAAATGCGCCGATGAAAATAGCCATTTGCAGGCCATGCATAATGAACAGGAACGCAGTCATAATATAGAGAGCAATCGCTGCATTGCCTGGGAACGGCATAACAATGTTAATGATCAATACCAACCAAACAAAGGCGATGGCCGCTTTGGCTAAGATGATTAGTGCTTTCATTTTGGTATCCTTTTTGAGTTGTGGCTCTACACGGACGTGCGTTCGTAGAGGCGATAACTGACTTGACCAGCGGTTTTTTCTCGATACAGATGCCAGCTTTCCGGCAGGTCGATCATATTCAGTTCTTTCTCGGTTTCAATATAAATCATCGCATCTTCAGCAAGCCAGCCGTTTTGCTCTAGCAAGCTCACGGTTTCATCCAATAAGCCTTTGCGAAATGGTGGATCAATAAAGACCACATGATGGGGTGTCCCTGGTTGGTTTAAAAAGCTCAGTGCGTCGGTATTCACCACGTTAATGTTGGTCGCATTTAACGATGCCACGTTTTTCTTCAGTTGCTGAAACGCTTGCGGGTTCAGTTCTACCATTGTTACTTGTTCTGCCTGACGCGAAGCGGATTCAAAACCTAAGCCGCCAGAACCAGCAAACAAGTCGAGACACTTTGCTTGCGGCACATCTTGCGCCAGCCAGTTAAACAGCGTTTCTTTTACGCGATCGGTGGTCGGACGTAAGCCCTCTGCGTCATGAACTGGGAGTTTTCGGCCTCTCCATAAGCCACTAATAATACGAACGAAGCCCGTTGTTGGCTTTTTTTGTGATGAGTTTTGCTGGCGACGTCTTACCATAGATTTTTTGACCGCTAATAAAGTGATACTATATCCAATCGCCCAAGCATTGAGCTTGGATACAGCCCAGAATATTCAAGATGACAGAGTGTAACACTAATAAGATTAGATTCATCTAATTGAAAAGTTTTCACAGCTTTGTCATTCGCCTTTTTTAGACGGATAATAATCTTGTCAAAAAAGAGTCATTAATAGATAAAAAGATAATCTAGGATAGCCCCAGATGACGGAAAAAAAGAAGCGCGGATTACTTTCGTGGCTAGGTTTTGGTGATGAAGAACAAAGCCAACAACCAAAAACTGAAGAAACAGTAAAAGAAGAAGCAGTGGAAGCGGCTTCTGAAGAGCAACCTACTGAAGAGGGTGCTCTGCAAGCAGAAGAAAAAAATAGAGTTGAAGACGAGCCTGAAAAGGCTGAAGCTGTCCCAGCAGAAGCAGAAGCAGAAGCAGAAGCAGAAGCAGAAGCAGAAGCAGAAGCAGAAGAGCCTGAAGTGTCAGTGATGCCTCGCGTTCAGGAGCAGGAAAAACCAACCGAAAGCTTCTTTGCACGCCTAAAGCGCAGCTTAAGTCGTACCAAAGCCAATATCGGTGCTGGCTTCTTTGGTTTGTTCAGCGGTAAAAAAATCGATGATGACCTGTTCGAGGAGCTGGAAGAGCAACTGCTCATCGCTGATGTGGGTATGAATACCACAACAAAAATCATCAACAACCTGACTGAAAAAGCATCTCGCGGCGATCTTAAAGACGGCGAAGCTCTTTACGGCTTGTTGAAAGAAGAAATGGCAGACATTCTATCTAAAGTTGAACAGCCTTTAGAAGTCGACACGAGTAAAACGCCATACGTTATCTTGATGGTTGGCGTAAATGGTGTTGGTAAAACCACGACGATCGGTAAGCTGGCGAAGCAGTTCCAGAACCAGGGTAAGAAAGTGATGTTGGCTGCTGGCGATACTTTCCGTGCGGCAGCGGTAGAGCAACTTCAGGTATGGGGTGAGCGCAACAACGTTCCTGTGATTGCTCAACATACTGGTGCTGACAGTGCTTCAGTTATCTATGATGCGATTGAAGCGGCAAAAGCGCGTGGCGTGGATGTGGTGATCGCCGATACCGCTGGCCGTCTGCAAAACAAAGCGAACCTGATGGAAGAGTTGCGCAAGATCATTCGTGTGATGAAGAAGATTGATGACACAGCACCTCACGAAATCATGCTGACACTCGATGCCGGAACTGGTCAAAATGCGATCAGCCAGGCGAAGCTTTTCAGTGACGTTTCACCTATCACTGGGATTACACTGACTAAACTAGATGGTACAGCAAAAGGTGGCGTTATCTTCGCTATCGCTGATCAGTTCGGTATTCCAATCCGTTACATTGGTGTGGGTGAAGGTATCGAAGATTTGCGTCCTTTTGAAACTCAAGAGTTCATTGACGCACTGTTCAGCCGCGAAGAGTAAATTAAGTGAGAGGGAATCAAGGGTGATCAAATTTCAGCAAGTGAGTAAAGCTTACCGCGGTGGTCGACAAGCACTGCAAAAAGTCGACTTTCACCTAAGGCGTGGAGAGATGGCGTTTTTAGGCGGGCATTCTGGCGCTGGTAAAAGTACCTTGCTGAAATTGATCTGTGCGATTGAGCGTCCGACTGATGGCACCATTCATTTTAATGATCATGATATCACTCGTATTTCGAACCGAGATATCCCGTTTCTACGCCGTAATATCGGCATCGTATTTCAGGATCACCGTTTGCTGATGGATCGCAGTGTGTACGACAATGTCGCACTGCCGATGCGTATCGAATCGATTTCTGAAAATGAAATAAAACGTCGCGTTTCGGCGTCGTTGGATAAAACCGGCCTGCTCGATAAAGCACGTTGTTTGCCAAGTCAACTTTCGGGTGGTGAGCAACAACGTGTGGGGATTGCCCGTGCGGTAGTGAATCGACCAACCTTGCTGGTGGCGGATGAGCCTACGGGTAACCTTGACCCTGAGTTATCTAACCGAGTGCTGCGACTGTTTGAAGAGTTTAATCGTGCTGGTGTCACCATCCTACTCGCGACGCACGATATCGGGTTAGTAAACACTCGCCCACAATATCGTCATTTTGAATTGAATCAAGGTTTCCTAAGCGAGGTACAAGACTATGGCAGGTAAAAAAATCTCGCAAAAGAAAGGTAAAGGCAGCAGTGCTAAGCGCGCCAATACTGATGGTTTTTTCTCTGTTCATATTAAACAAGCAAAAGCGTCTTTTGCTGCCTTGTGGCAACGACCTTTGGGGAACATTTTAACGCTGGCTGTGGTTTCAATCGCACTGGCGATGCCTGCCTGTTTGTACTTATTAGGTAAAAATGTCGCGGGTGCGGCAGAAGATGTCGCATCACCATCACAAGTTAGTGCTTACTTAGTAGAAGGTATGCCTGATGCACGTGTAATGGTGCTCAAAGATGAAATAGAAACCTGGCCGTTAGTAGGTACTGTGGAATACATTTCTCCGCAGCAAGGGTTGGCTGATCTAAGCCAATATGCGGGCTTCGATCAGGCGTTGAGTTTGTTAAGTGGCTATGCACTACCAGGCGTACTGGTGATTACACCGGACTCTGAACTGAAAAGTGATATTCAGTCTATAGCCCAGGACGTTCGTAAGCAGCAAGATGTTACCGATGTGCGACTCGATGAGGACTGGCTGGCTCGACTTGATGCCATCAAAACACTGGCCAGTATTATCGTTATTACACTTTCGGTACTGATGCTCGGCGCGGTATTTTTAATTGTTGGTAATACATTACGATTCAATGTGCTGGCGAACAAAGAAGAGATTCAAACCATGAAGCTGATTGGTGCAACTGACAGCTTTATTCTTCGCCCTTATTTATACACTGGAATGTGGTTCGGTGTATTGGGGGCAACCATCGCTTGGTTAGTGACGACAGTGATGACTTTCGTTATGAACAGTGCGGTGGAAGATTTAGCGGCATTGTATGACAGCCAGTTCCGTTTGAATGGTCTAAACTGGGATGAATCTCTGCTACTCATCATTACGGGTAGCTTGATAGGTTGCATCGCTGCGCGCATTTCTGCCCAGCGTCACCTAAAAGAAATTGAACCAGTTTAAGTGATGACGGTCTTATACTTGGAATTTATGAGCACAAGCTAATTTGTACCTCTTGTATAGAACACTTGTTTATGGATAATTGCTCGCCCTTCTTGAAACTTGTTCATTTTGAGTTCAAGATATCGAAGCTAAATTGCAATGTAATGCTCCAGATCAGAGATTGATGAGGAATTGAATGACAAAAGAAGCGTATCCGATGGCTCTAGTCACGCAAGATAGTCTTGATAGCTATATTCGCTCCGTTAACAGCTACCCAATGCTGACGGTAGATGAAGAGCGTGAGCTGGCAGAACGATTACACTACAAAGGTGAGATTGAAGCCGCGAAAGGGCTGATCCTATCGCACCTGAGATTCGTTGTTCACGTTGCTCGAGGTTACTCAGGCTACGGTTTGCCAATGGCAGACTTAGTGCAAGAGGGTAATATCGGCCTAATGAAAGCCGTTAAGCGTTTTAACCCAGAAGTGGGTGTGCGTTTGGTGTCTTTTGCGGTCCACTGGATTAAAGCTGAGATTCATGAATACGTGCTGCGTAACTGGCGTATTGTTAAAATCGCAACGACCAAAGCACAACGTAAATTGTTCTTTAACCTGCGCAAGTCGAAAAAGCGTCTGGGTTGGTTCAATAACGGCGAAGTCGAAACCGTTGCTCGTGAATTAGGTGTTGAGCCTGCAGAAGTCCGTGAGATGGAGTCCCGTCTGGCGGCAGTCGACTCTACGTTCGATATGCCAACCGACGAAGACGATAGCTCAAACAACTACACTGCACCGATGCTTTATCTGGAAGATAAATCGTCAGATGTTGCTGATAACGTTGAAGCAGCAAACTGGGAAATGCATACCAACAATCGTCTTGGTCATGCATTGGCAAGCCTGGATGAGCGTAGTCAGCGTATTGTACGTTCTCGTTGGTTAGATGATGAGAAATCCACACTGCAGGAGCTGGCTGATGAGTTTGGTGTGTCTGCCGAGCGTATTCGTCAGCTGGAAAAGAATGCAATGAAGAAGCTCAAACTGGCCGTTGGTGAGTTCTAACGCTAGCTTCTAAGCAAAGCCAATTTTCATAGAAAGCCGAGATCATCTGATCTCGGCTTTTTTATTTTGGATCGAAAGTCGATAACGTTTGCGATCTAAATTTTATGTGTTACCTGTGCATAACTCTGTGAAGTAATTATTTATCAACTGTTCGAAAGCGGGGAAAAATAAGGCGTTCAGGCGTTTTTCCGGTTGGGGATAGTTAATAATATACACACAGCTAGATCAAGATCATCACTACATATTGTGGATTAAAAGATCAAAATATACTTTATCAACGCAATCCACAGCTTTATCCACATCTGGTTGTAATGTGTACACTTTTAAATTCCCGGATAATTCTTGTGTCTAAATTTAGCGTTGGATAGGTTACAATGGCAGCATATACCCAAGTGACTTTATGACGCGAAACCTAGGCTACCTTGTGATTCTGGCTCAACCGCACGTCACTAGGTTATTTGGGTATATTAATAAGACAATGAGAAAGTAAATGGATCAGTTTCAGCATATCGATGTACAAGGTGCACAAGCACTGCTCGAGCAGGGCGAAGCAAAACTTGTAGATATCCGTGACCCTCAATCGTTTGCCGTAGCACATGCAGAGTCAGCCTTTCATTTAACCAACGACTCGATCGTCTCTTTCATGGACGATGTGGAATTCGAGCAACCGGTGCTTGTGATGTGCTATCACGGCATTAGCAGTCAGGGTGCAGCGCAATACTTAGTAAACCAAGGCTTTGAGCAGGTCTACAGTGTGGACGGTGGTTTTGAAGCCTGGCAACGCGCCGAGCTACCGATAGTGAGAAGTTAATGAAGAGATTGGTAACGTTAAATAACCCACGCATGGCACAGGCTTTCATCGATTATATGGCGTCGCGTCATATAGAAATTCAGATGATGCCTGAAGGTCAGGGGCAGTTTGCGCTTTGGCTAACGGATAGCCAACATGAAATCGAGGCAGAAGCTGAGCTAAAACATTTCTTGGCTAACCCTTCCGATTCCAAATACAGCGCTGCTTCGTGGAACGTTGCTGATACTCGCAAGAGTCAATTTCATTACTCAAGCCCAAGCATCATGAGTATGGTCAAAGCGAAAGCTGGCCCGGTGACGTTACTGATCATGGCTGTGTGTGTCGTTATCTACATTTTGCAAATGATCGGTTTTGGACGGGGCGTGTTTGCATCGCTGCATTTTCCTGCGTTTGAAGGTCAACAGTGGCAGCTTTGGCGTTGGCTGAGTCATGCTTTGCTGCATTTCTCCGCAACTCATATCATCTTCAACTTATTGTGGTGGTGGCAATTGGGGGGGGATATTGAACGTCGCCTCGGTTCCGGAAAGCTACTGCAAATCTTTGTTGTTTCCGCAGCCTTGTCTGGCGTGGGGCAATTTTATGTTGAAGGTGCGAATTTTGGTGGGTTATCTGGTGTGGTATACGCGCTACTCGGTTATCTGTGGATCTTAGGTTATCGTCTGCCTCATCTGGGATTGACGTTACCAAAACCGATTATCGTGTTTATGTTGGTGTGGCTAGTGCTAGGTTTCGTTCAGCCGTTTATGGCGATTGCCAATACCGCGCATTTGGTGGGACTGATTTCGGGAATGGCGATTGCGCTGTTTGACTCCGGAAAAATGAAGTACCAGCAGAAAGCTTAAGGCATAAAGAAGAGATAAAAAAGGCCGCCAGAAGCGGCCTGTTCGTATCAGTTAAAGTCGCGTCTACTGATAGAGATATTTGGTAAACAGCAAATCCGCAATAACGGTTTTCCCAGTTTCCGGCAGGAGTGTTTCGTTTAACCTTGTTACCAAGGTCTTACGCAAATCTTCCCGACCAGAAAGAGACTTGATAGTATCTTCTGTCTGCTTGCCGAGTAACTCAATGATGGCATCGCGAATCAATGGTTGGTGATGTTCAATGATGGTCAGGTCTTGCTGACTCATGACCATGATATCGATACGCACCTGAACGTAACCTAACTTTTTTCCTTTAGTGTAAAAGTTTGTCGTTAAGTCTGGTTCTAAAGTGAAGTACGCCAACTGAGCTCCAGCTTGTTCCGTTTCAGCCCAGGTTGGTGTGGAGATAAGCATGGTTAACGCAAAAATAGTTTGGGCTATATAACGTTTGTACATATTTCTAACTTTTCTTTCTCTGGATCGCGATATTCGAATCGCTTCAGTCTTGGTACAATAGACCGTCTATAACAAATAATGAACTTACGGTTTCAGTAAGACGGTAAGTTGTTGCTTTATTCTACGCATAAAGCCTCTAATTGAATACTAGTATGAATCAGCCAACATCACTCTATCTTGCTTCTTTATTGGAAGTAGAGTGGCAAAAGCCCGAAGAATTTGAATTTCCAAATGAATTGTCCAAGCATTGGCTTGAAGAACAAGGGTCTTTGTCACGTCGTTTAAAGCAGCACTGTCAGGCTTTGACAGTGGAATTGCTACAAAATCAAATTGTCACTGCCAAGACACTGAAACAGGATGAAAGTCAGTTATTATCTGAGCAAGATTGCCTGTTACGAGAGGTGGTTTTGTGTGGTGATGACAGTCCTTGGGTTATAGGACGTACGCTCATTCCCTGTACGACACTGGTGGATCAGCAATACGATTTGGCTGAACAAGGGGATATCCCTTTAGGTCTGACCGTTTTTAGTGCGGATAACGTAGAGCGAGACTCACTGCAAATAGGCTGGGCCAATCTGCCTCAAGGACGATTTTTAGCGCGACGTTCAAGGTTGTGGATGAATCACAAACCGATGTTAGTCGCCGAGTTATTCTTATCTCTTTCACCTATTTACGCTAAGGAGAGGGTGTAAATGACCGCAGATAAAGCCAAAGCATATTGGCAACTGACGCGAATGGATCGACCAATTGGGTCCTTGCTACTGCTGTGGCCTACCGTTTGGGCTCTTGTCATTGCAGCTCAGGGTATGCCGAGTTGGGATGTTTTGTTTGTGTTTGTATTAGGCGTGTTTCTAATGCGAAGTGCAGGTTGTGTGATCAACGACTTCGCTGATCGTAAAGTCGATGGTCACGTTAAGCGCACCAAACAACGCCCGTTACCATCGGGCAAAGTCACGGCGAAAGAAGCAATAGGCCTGTTTCTAGTGTTAGCCGTGAGCTCATTTTTATTGGTTCTGACCATGAATCCACTGACGATTCAGCTGTCGTTTGCAGGTGTTGTGTTGGCTTTCATCTACCCATTTATGAAGCGCTACACCCATCTTCCACAATTGTTTTTGGGGCTGGCGTTTAGTTGGGCAATCCCGATGGCGTGGGCAGCACAAACGGGTGAACTGCCTTTGATCGTATGGTTTATCTTTGTGATTAATGCGCTGTGGACCATTGCTTACGACACCCAATATGCCATGGTTGACCGTGATGATGATTTGAAAATTGGCATCAAATCGACCGCGATTCTGTTCGGTCGCCATGACAAGCTAATCATCGGTATTTTACAACTCATTACCTTAGCGATGCTGGTTGGGCTGGGACAGTATTACCAGTTAGGGCAGAGCTACTACTGGACGATTCTGATTGCCGCTTCACTGTTTGTTTATCAGCAGCATTTGATTCGCCACCGAGAACGCGATCTATGCTTTAGAGCATTTCTCAACAATAACTATGTCGGTATGGTTATCGCTGTCGGTTTATTAGTGGCGTTTTGGTAGGAACTCGAAAATTGAAAAAGGCATCCGATTGGATGCCTTTTTTGTTAGTGCGTTTTGTTATGACTGAAGCTGGTGAATACTTTCTTCTATCGTTAGCTTCACCTCTGGATAAAGCAGAGTAAATAACAGTTTGGCAAATTGCTGCGTATTTTCTGTATCGCAGTTGCCATCATTGTCTAGGTACGCTTGCTGTTTCAGGGTATTGAACATCGCGCTAAATACACCTTTATCAAAGAACTCCGGTGCGTTAATGCCATGCAGTCGACCCAGACGTTGAGCGATGTCCTGACTTTTCTGCTCTAGGTCTGATTTACCTAACTCAGGGTACGCGACCAACAAGTTCGTTGCGATGGAGTAGCGCTGCAGTGTTTCAGTAATTGTGCGACCCAGCAGAACCAATGACTGGTTGTTGGACTGATTGATTTCCAGCTTATTGCCATCAAGACAGATCATCTTCTGCTCGACAAATTCGTTAAGAATTTTCTCGACCAGCTCATTCAAATCCTCTTCCTGATAGCTTAAGAACAGCTCTTTTTTCAGGAATGGATAGATCTGAGCAACGTTCTGTTGAACGCTTTCCACGGTGACGTTGCGCTGGCGAATTATCATCTGAGCGATCAGTGACGGAAGCGCAAACAAGTGAATGATGTTATTGCGGTAGTAAGTCATCAGAATCGACTGGTTGCGATCCAGTGAAATGATATCGCCCATGCTATCTGTTTCAATCACAAACTTATCAAGTGAGATTGCGTGATCAACCAACGCTTCTGCGCTTTTGCTTGGAATGGTAGAGGTGCTCGAGTACGGGTTGTTCTTGAGTAGCTTCAGGTAACATTCAATCTGACTGATTAGAGAATCACGAGATAACGCGCGCTGACGAGAAGCAAGCAAGGCAGTCGCACAGAGTGTCAGTGCGTTAGCAGCAGCCGCATCGTTAATGTGCGTCATCATCTTGTTGGCCAGTCCGTTCACTACCGGATTCATCCATTGTGGTTTGCTGCTACCCATAGGGTCGATATCTTTAGTCCACTCCGGAGCATGCTCGTTAAGGTATTGGTTGAGCTGAATTGGCTCACCAAAGTTGACGTAACCCAAACCAAAGTTGCGCAGTTTACGCAGAGTGCGCAGTACCAAACCGGCATTCTCTTTCTCTTTACGCTTACCGCGAAGTTCTTTAGCGTAAGTACTTACTTCCATTACATGCTCGTAGCCAATGTACACCGGCACTAAAGTCACTGGACGATTTAGACCACGTAGCATGGCCTGAATCGTCATCGCCAGCATACCGGTTTTGGCTTGCAGTAATCGCCCAGTACGCGAGCGGCCGCCTTCACTGAAGTATTCAACTGAGTAGCCTTTCGCGAAAAGCTCGGCCAGATACTCGCGGAAAATCGTCGAGTACAGTTTATTGCCTTTAAAGCTGCGGCGGATAAAGAACGCACCACCACGGCGGAAAATAGGACCAGCCGGAAAGAAATTGAGGTTTATACCGGCAGCAATATGTGGCGGAACCATGCCTTCGTTGTAAAGCACGTACGAAAGCAGCAGGTAGTCCATGTGGCTACGGTGACATGGAACGTATACGATCTCATGACCATCTTGTGCTAAACGGCGTACCGTAGAGGCATTATTGATATGCAGACCCTGATACAGCTTATTCCAAAGCCAGCCGAGAATGCGGTCACCTCTTTTCACCAGGCCATAAGAAAAGTTCGCGGCAATTTCATCCATGATGTCATGGGCTTCTTTGCGCGCTTTTTCAATCGAGATATTTTTGCTCTTAGCTTCATCAGCGATGGCTTGCTCAATCGCTGGTGATTTCATTAAACGCGCAAACAATACCTGACGCTGGGGTAGGTTAGGACCCGATGCTGCCAGCTTTTGGCGAGAGAAGTGGATACGAGCCACTCGCGCGAGCTTGTGAGCAATAGCACTGTCAGTGCCATGAGAATCTGCCATGTAGCGCAGCGATACCACCGGGCTAAAACGCACTAAACAGTCACGGCCAGATGCCATCACCGCTTTGGCTTTTTGTGGACCATTCATTGGCTGAAGGTACGGTTTACTATTCTCTTCTTTACCAGGCTTGCGTCCCCACAGCACGGTCGCTGGGATCATTTGTACATCTAATTCGCTGTCCAGTTTGTGCAGCTCTAATAACTCACGAAAAAGAGAGTCAGATTCTGTTGGTACGTCATTGTCATTTCCCATCACGGTTGGACGAGCAGCAATAAAGACGTAACGGTTGAGTGTTTTGCCATTAATTTCCAATGGACTGAGCGGGTCTGGCAGACCAAGGCTCATGGCTTGTTTTTGCAGTGTCAGCAAATCCACGTTCGAACGGAACGGTAAGGCATACACAATCGGTTTAGCCAGATCGATATCAAGATCGTCAATAGGGTTTGATGGGATTGTGGTGCCCTTTACCAGTACCGATAAAGGTAGTTTTAGTAATGAACGTGAAAATGATTGTCCAGAAGACATAAAGTTCACAGCCTCGATAGGTATTCAAACAGGCCCTAGCTTATTTCTGTGTCCGCATGGCCCACCTTGAGAGAAAATGAGTACGGCAATAGAAATAAGCCTAGGCGATAAAATTTAAGCGCAGCAAGGATAACAGAAACTGGTCGAACCTTTTAATTTTATTGAGCATGAATTAGTCAAACACCCGAACCATTGCTTCCACTTACCCCACTTTAGGCGGGCTGTTTTAAACGTTTATGACGAAAATGATGGTGTATTACTTAAGTAAGCCAAGCAAATAAATTAAAAAACAACCAATTGGGTTTCCATTTAACCATTTACTGGATATACTCACAGTTAACTGTATAAAAAGACAGGTGAGACATGAAGCCGTTAACGCCACGCCAACAACAAGTCTTCGATTTGATTAAAAGTAAAATCGAAGACACCGGAATGCCACCAACTCGTGCAGAGATTGCGCGTGAGCTTGGCTTCCGCTCTGCAAATGCTGCAGAAGAACACCTAAAAGCACTTGCTCGTAAGCAAGCGATTGAAATTATTCCGGGTGCATCTCGAGGGATTCGCATTCTGCTTGAAGATGCTGCAAATGATGATCAGGGCTTGCCTCTGATTGGTCAAGTGGCAGCGGGTGAGCCGATTCTGGCTCAAGAGCATGTGGAAGCTCACTACCAAGTCGATCCGGCGATGTTTAAGCCGCAAGCGGATTTTTTACTTCGCGTAAATGGCGAAAGTATGAAAGACATCGGTATTATGGATGGTGACTTACTCGCTGTGCATAAAACGCAAGACGTACGTGACGGTCAGGTTGTTGTTGCTCGTGTTGACGACGATGTGACGGTAAAGCGTCTGGAGCGTAAAGGCTCTACCGTATTGCTGCACGCAGAGAATGAAGAGTTTGCCCCTATCCAGGTGGATTTGACTTCTCAGCACCTGACGATTGAAGGTCTGGCTGTCGGTATTATTCGTAATACTGACTGGATGTAAGCTAGGCTTTGTAGCAACAGTCCAGCTTTCCTGGGCTGTTGCTTATCACGCTTTTAATTTTCCCCACGTCTCTCATTTCACACTTCCTATCTTCTGATATGCATTCAGGCTTGATAATGCAATTGATATTCATTATCATTTATTTCTGTATCGATAACTTTCATTGGCGCAGGAAATGCCATGTCTCAGTCTAAGCATCAAGTTCCCAACCATTTATTAAAACCTTTGTTGTTACGAAGCCGTGAAAGTATGGTCGACAATGGCTTGGTGTATGACCCTATCGCAGCTAAAGCCTGTTTAAACTGTCAAATGGCGCCTGATTGTCTTGGCGGAGATGTGGCGCAAAAGCAGTTATTGCATGTAACGTTAACTCAACTTTGTGACCAACAGGTCAATCAATTCCTGCAGCAACATCCTGATGCGTGGGTGATTAATGTCGGCGCAGGTCTCGATACACGTTTTTACCGTCTGGATAACGGACGTTGTCATTGGATCGAGCTGGATGTTACGGAGAATCTGGTTTGGCGCCAGCGACTTTTCCATAAAAACGAACGTTATAAAAATCATATCGGCAGCGTAGAAGAGATGTCATGGCTGGACTCTGTGAATATTCCAGACAAATCACCGGTTTTGCTTGTCTGTGAAATGGCACTGCTGGATTGCTCAGAACTACAGGTCGCCCGTTTTATTCAAACGTTGGGGCGACACTTTGTGTCTGCTGAAGTGTGTATGGTTCTGGCAGGGGATCTCACAGAAAGTAAATGGGGTAAGAAGCTGGGCTCTGATTGTTATGCGCACGGCTTTGAAGCGCCATCAGAACAATTTCTGCAATGGCTGCCTTGGGCTGAGTGGGTCAAAGTCTTTTCGCCATTTGATCGCTTTTGCTCTCGCTGGAAGGCTTGGCAACGCTGGCTCAATAAGATCCCGGTACTGAAATACCGTCTGACACCCGTCCTCGTTCATATTAAGTGGTGATTGGCTAGCTTCACATTGCTCAGGTACACTCGTTAATCCAGTTAATGAGGTGCTTGTGACAAACTCTATTTTCTCTCCTTTATCTAATCCTCAGGTGCACCGTCAGGTCTTGGCACTTGCGATTCCGATGGTGCTTTCGAATATTACCGTTCCGCTGCTAGGTCTGGTTGATGCCGCAGTGATTGGTCATCTTGAACATGCCTGGTATCTGGGCGGTGTCGCCTTGGGCAGCACGATGATCAGTGTGACTTTTTGGTTGCTCGGTTTTTTACGTATGTCGACGACGGGATTAGCTGCGCAATCTTATGGAAGTAATGATCGCAAACAACTTGCTTTAGTTTTCCTGCAAGGCGCTTTGATGGCGTTGCTGTTCGCAGTGCTGTTTTTAGTTGCACACAGTTCTATTGCTGACCTTATCTTTAGCTGGAGCGATGCCAGTGAGGAAGTGAAACACTATGGTATGCAGTATTTCTCTGTCCGTGTCTGGAGTGCGCCTGCAGCGTTAATGAATTTCGTGTTGTTGGGTTGGCTGCTTGGCACACAAAACGCCAAAGCGCCGATGTGGATGGTGATCATTACCAACCTGACTAATATCACCCTGGATGTCCTGTTTGTCATTGGCTTAGGCTGGAAAGTCGAAGGGGCGGCATTGGCCTCAGTGATCGCAGACTACTCAGGTATGGCATTTGGCTTGGTTTGTGTTTGGAAAACATGGCAGGAGCGACAGTTGCCTTTGCCTAAGTCTCTTCTTGCAGACACGCAGCATGGGATAGGTCGGTTTATAAAACTTAATCGAGATATCTTTTTACGCTCTTTGTGTTTGCAGGCGGCATTTAGCTTTATGACCTTTCAGGGGGCGAGCTTCGGTGATGATGTCGTGGCTGCGAATGCCGTGCTGATGAGTTTTTTGATGATCATTTCTTACGGCATGGACGGTTTTGCGTATGCCATGGAAGCCATGGTGGGTAGCGCGATTGGAGCGAAAGACAGGCAGCAACTGAGCGCATCGCTTATTGGGACTTTCTTTTGGAGTCTGGTTATTTGTTTAGGCTTAACGGTCGCCTTTGCTTTAGCAGGATCGTTCATGATCGCCATGATCACCTCAATCGAAGAGGTACAGCAGCAGGCGGCGATTTATCTGCCATGGCTGGTGGTGATGCCACTGGCTTCGATGTGGTGCTTTCTTCTCGATGGAATTTTTGTCGGAGCGACTAAAGGTAAAGACATGCGCAACAGCATGTTTGTGGCGACCAGCAGCTTCTTTGTTGTCTTTTACTTATTTTCGGGATGGGAAAATCACGCGCTTTGGCTGGCGATGACCAGTTTTATGTTGATGCGCGGCATCGGGCTTGGCGTGATTTTTCTGTATCAATGGCGCAAGGGGACATTTCTCGCTTAGCGGTTACCACAAACAAAAACAGCAGGCGGAGTGCCTGCTGTTTTACGTTTTAGGGTGCTAGTCCCATTAGAAAAGTCGGTTTAAACCATTCAATGCTGCCACACGGTAGGCTTCGGCCATGGTTGGGTAGTTGAACGTTGTGTTAACGAAATACTCGATGGTATTCGCTTCGCCTTTTTGTTCCATGATGGCTTGTCCGATGTGGATGATTTCCGCTGCACGTTGACCAAAACAGTGGATGCCAAGGATCTCTTTGGTTTCGCGGTGGAACAAAATCTTCAAACTGCCAATGTCTTTTCCTGCGATCTGTGCGCGCGCCAGATGTTTAAAGGAAGAGCGACCCACCTCGTAAGGTACTTTCGCTGCCGTCAGTTCTTGCTCTGTTCTACCAACGGAACTGATTTCCGGAATGGTGTAGATGCCGGTTGGGATATCTTCAATCAGATAGTTATCCGCTTGTCCCTTGGTGATGGCTTGCGCCACAAAGCGCCCTTGATCGTAGGCAGCACTTGCCAGGCTAGGGTAACCAATCACGTCACCAACTGCGTAAATGTGCTCCACTGCGGTTTGATAGTTACGGTTCACTTTCAATTGTCCGCGCGAGTCCGCTTCCAGACCAACCGTACCTAAATTAAGTTTGTCGGTATTACCTGTTCGGCCGTTGGCGTACAGCAGGCAGTCGGCACGCATCTTCTTACCAGATTTCAGGTGGATGATGACGCCATCTTCTGTACCTTCAATTTTCTCGTAAGTTTCGTCGTTACGAATCACCACACCACTATTCCAGAAGTGGTATGACAGGGCATCAGAGACCTCGTTGTCCAAGAAAGACAGCAAACGGTCACGGGTGTTAATCAAGTCAGTTTTCACCCCAAGCCCGCGGAAGATAGACGCATACTCACAGCCAATGACACCTGCACCATAGATAATGATATGACGAGGGTCATGCTTCAGGCTTAGGATGGAGTCACTGTCGTAAATGCGTTCGTGTAGGAAGTCGACATCATCTGGCTGGTATGGGCGAGAGCCTGTCGCTATGACAAATTTATCTGCTGAGTAGACTTCTTCTGTGCCATCACTTTGCATGACCGCGACAGAGTAATCATCGATAAAACGTGCGGTGCCGAATAGCAGGGTACATTGGTTGCGGTCGTAGAAACCCTGACGTAGGCGTGTTTGTTTGTCGGTGACCGACTTCGCATGGCCTAAAATGTCAGAAAATGTTGCATGTAAACTGGTGCTATTGCGGCAGAATAGCGGGTTGCTATTAAATTCGATGATTCGGCTAACCGCATGACGCAGTGCTTTTGATGGTATGGTTCCCCAGTGCGTACAGCCGCCACCAACGCTGCTCTCTTTCTCAATGATGGCTACATTCAGTCCCGCTTTGGTTAACCCCATTGCTGCCCCTTCTCCGCCAGGGCCACTACCAATTACGATCACGTCAAAGTGATTTACATGCGCCATGATGTATTTCCTTGTTATATTTGCTTAACATTGCCTTAGCGCAATTTTAACTCATTTACTCTATACGTACACGTAATGGCTGCGAGAGAGTGGAAGTGATCACGCAGAAAGTACCAAAAGCACCAATTGGCATGTTGGATGTCTATAAATTGCATCGAGAACATTGCATTCAGACGGCTGCCAATAGTAACGTTTGCGCGGTTAACGCTGGTAAAGGCAACATCTCTTTCTCCGCAGGGGGGAATTAAGTTATATTGAGGCTCTTGTCCCCTACATAAAAAGAGCAAGTTAAGAATGAAATCGATGGGAATCCGCGCGCAACAAAAAGAGAAGACACGTCGATCACTGATCGACGCGGCATTTAGTCAATTAAGTGCGGATCGCAGCTATTCCAGTCTCAGCTTGCGAGAAGTTGCCCGAGAGGCAGGAATTGCACCTACTTCTTTTTACCGCCACTTCAAGGACATGGATGAGCTTGGCTTGACCATGGTCGATGAAGGGGGGTTACTGTTACGTCAATTGATGCGTCAGGCGCGTCAACGTATCGTGAAAGAAGGGAGTGTGATTCGAACTTCAGTTGAAACATTTATGGAATTCATTGAAAGTAGCCCGAACGTATTTCGTTTATTACTGCGTGAACGTTCTGGAACTTCTTCTGAATTCCGTACTGCTGTTGCTCGAGAAATTCAGCATTTTGCGGCAGAATTGACCGAGTACTTGATGAGCACCGGTGTGACCAGAGAAGAGGCGTATACTCAAGCAGAGGCGTCGGTTACTTTGGTCTTTAGCTCGGGTGCTGAAGCTTTAGATTTAGATCGCCGTGAACGCGATGAACTCGCGGAACGATTGATTATGCAATTGCGAATGATAGCCAAAGGGGCTTATTGGTATCGCAAAGAACGTGAACGTAACCGATTAAAAGGCAGGATAGAATAATGTCGAATGGAAATAAATCTGAAAAGAAAACGCTGATTTTAGCGTTGGTTGCAGGTGTGTGTGGTGATGCTTTGTTGTCATGGTTGACCATGAGCGAAGTCTCTTTCTCAATCTTCCCGTTGATTGCACTTGTGCTGGCAGTACAAGCGCTGTACCAAGAATACCTAAACAACCCGGTATCGGAAGATATCCCGTTGGTTGGACTGGCGTGTTTCTTTGTGGGGGCTTTTGGTCACTCTGCGTTTATCAAAGCGCAATACCCAGAAGCAGGTTCAAACTTCTTTGCCATTCTGGTTTCTATGATCCTACTAGTATGGATCGGTAAGAAGCTTGGTTTTATGGAACACAAAAGCAAAACTTCAGCGGAATAACACCGCAAAGGTGAAATAAAAAGCGAGCTCAACAGCTCGCTTTTTTTATCCCTGTTTAATTGAGTGACGCTTATTTGCGTTCAAGAAATACACCGGCTTCCATGTGGTGGGTGTATGGGAACTGATCGAACAAAGCAAAACGCGTGACTTTGTGGGTTTCACTCAATATATCCAGGTTCTCTTTGAGTGTTTCAGGGTTACATGAGATGTACATGATACGCTCGTAACCTTGCACCATCTTGCAGGTGTCCACATCCATACCAGAACGCGGTGGATCAACAAAAATCGTGTTGCAGTTGTAGCTCTTCAAATCCACGCCAGCATCTTGCAAGCGGCGGAACTCACGTTTACCTTCGATCGCCTGAGTAAACTCTTCTGCTGAAAGACGCAGGATTTGCACGTTATCAATTTCATTCGCGGCGATATTGTATTGTGCAGATACCACGGAAGGCTTCGCCAGTTCGGTTGCCAATACGCGGTCAAAGTTTTGTGCCAATGCCAGCGAGAAGTTACCGTTACCACAGTAAAGCTCTAACAGGTCACCGGTGCTGTCTTGAGTACAGTCTACCGCCCATTCCAGCATCTTCTCCGCGACTTTACCGTTTGGCTGCGTAAAGCTGTTTTCTACTTGTTGGTAAATGTACGACTGACCATTCACATCTAGTTTCTCGATGACATAATCTTGGTCGAGGACGATTTTCATCTTGCGTGCACGGCCGATGATATTGAGGTTGAAACCTTCATCATTCAGACGCTGCTTCATTGCTTTCGCGTTTTCAATCCACTCATCATCCAACTGACGATGGTAAAGCAGAGAAACCAGAATCTCACCGCTCAGTGTAGAAAGAAAGTCCACCTGGAATAATTTACGACGCAGAGAGTCGTTGTCTTTCATCGCATCAATTAACAGCGGCATCAAATCATTAATCAGACGGCTAGCAGCAGGGAATTGGTCAACACGGTATTTTTCGCGAGTTTCCTGATTAAACATGATGTAGTAAAGGTCTTCACCCTCATGCCAAACGCGGAACTCAGCACGCATACGGTAGTGCTGCTCTGGTGATTCAAACACTTCCAGCTCTGGCACGTTATATGGCGAGAACATATCAGTGAGACGTTCAACTTTTTCCGCCAGTTGTTCTTGGTAGTGTTGTGGGTTTACATCAAGAGTAGCCATGATCTTACCTTTTATGGTGCATTCAATTTAAGAGCGCAGATTTTATTCAATCTCAACAGTATGTCCAGTTTTGTACTTGAATTGATCTAAAGATAGTGTGTACAGGCTGAAGAGAAAGCGCAATTAATCAAAACGTTACAATTTATAGGGCTAATATTGGCTGGACAAATAACCCATAGCTGAATAATATCAGCCTCAAGCTGGTGCTATCTAGCAATCTAGATGGCTGAAATGGGAATCTGGTGGAACTCCAGAACTGACGCGCAGCGGTAAAAGAGAACGAAAGCTTATCAAGACACTGCATTGGCTGATGTGGGAAGTCGAGCGAGTAGGTGGGGTAAAACCAGGCTCTTAAGTCCGAATACCTGCCAGCAACTGAGCCACAGCACTGGTCTGCCATTAAATGGCAGGGCTCGGAAGGAATTACGCGATTTAGGACAATACAATGAAAAAATCCGCATTGGCGATCACTCTGGCATCGCTGCTTTCACCTGTCTCTTATCTACAGGCCCAAGAAACCTCCGTTGACGAAACCCTCGTTGTTACCGCTAACCGATTTGAACAAGCCGAAAGTAATACGCTTGCTGATGTGGAAGTCGTGACCCGAGAAGATATCGACCGTATTCAAGCTAAGACTCTACCGGATGTATTGCGTCGACTTACTGGTATTCAGGTGACGCAAAATGGTGGCCGTGGTCAGTTAGCTTCGCTATTTGTGCGTGGCACAAGTTCAGACCAAGTTTTGGTGCTGGTTGATGGTGTACGTTTTGCTCGTGCAGCAAAAGGCGCGGTTGATTTCAACCAGATCCCACTGACTTATGTTCAGCGCATTGAGTATGTTCGTGGCGCTCGTGCGTCTCTGTACGGCTCGGAAGCGATTGGCGGTGTTATCAATATCATTACCGTGGCTCGCGCAGAAGATGAAAGCACCAAGTTGAGCGCAGGTCTGGGTAGCCTTGACTATCAAGAGCTGAGTATCGCATCGGGTATTAAAGTCGGTGACAATGGTCAGTTGAATCTTGCATTGGGAACTGAAAGTGATGACGGCTACAACGTTCGCCCGGTTGCAGGCATCAACGATGGTGATCGTCATGGCTTTGAAACCAAGAATGGTCTGATTGGCTACGTGCATAATTTTGATAAGCAGTGGTCAGCATTTGGTAACTTCCGTGCATACGAGAATGTTTACCAGTACGACAGCAGCTATGGCAGTCGCGCCTACTACGAAGCAGAGAAAGATGATTTCTCGGCAACAATTGGCGGCAAATACCAATCTGACAACCTGATGTCTGAGTTACAAGTGACGGCACAGAAGCAGAAGTCATGGAATTACCAACAGTCAGCAGGTAAGCACTCAGGTACAGAAGATGAGCTAGAACAGCAAAACGTGCAGTGGACCAACAGCTACCTTCTAAACAACAATACAACGATTGCTGGTGGTATTGATTGGCGTGACGAGTCTTACGTTGATAAGAACGCAAATAAAACGTTCGATCGCACCAATGGCGCATTATTTGGTATCGCGACAGCAACGATTGATAACGCTATGCTCGAAGGCAGTGCCCGTATTGATGACAACGAAGAGTACGGCAGTGAGTTTACTTACAGTCTGGCTGCGGGTTACCAGTTCGTCCCAGAGTTTGGCGCTAAAGCCTCTTTTGGTACTGCATTTAAAGCTCCGAACCTTTATCAGCAATACGACCCAACTTACGGTGAGAAAGATCTTAAGCCAGAAGAGTCGGATGCTTGGGAAATCAGCTTTAGTGGTGATGTTCAGGGCGTTTTCTGGTCACTGACGGGGTACGACTATAAGATCACCAATCTTATCGACTACCATCCGACCACATACAAGTACCTGAATGTTGACGGTGAAACACACATTCAAGGTGTTGAACTAGTTGCCGAGTTTGAAACGGGTATTGTACAGCATCAATTGAGCGCTGATTACAAAGATGCAGAAGATGATAATGGTGATCAGTTGCAACGTCGTGCCAAAGAAATGTACAAGTGGAACGCGATGGTAAACTTTGACAAGGTTGATTGGTCAATTAGCTATCTATACGTAGGTAAGCGCCCAGATGTTGATTACAACACTTGGCCATCTCAAGATGTATATATGCCTTCTTACTCACTGGTAGATACAGCAGTCACTTACTACCCTAATGAGTCAACCACGATTAGTGCTCGTATCGATAACTTGTTTGATGAAGAGTACGAAATGGCCTTGGGTTATCCTGCTGCAGAGCGTGCTTACTACGTAAACATCGGTTACCAATTCTAGCCTTAGTTATGAATGAAAGCCGCCTTCGGGCGGTTTTTCTTTTCAAGAATCGTATGGAGGCATCATGAGTACACCAAAACGTGTCGTGATCAGTTGGTCGAGCGGTAAAGATTCCACACTGACGTTAGAAAGGTTGCAAGAAGACCCAAATTACGAAGTAGTTGGACTCTATACAACTTATGTCGACGACGAAGTTCCTTTTCAGGCGACACCTCTTGAAGTGGTAAAGATGCAGGCTGACTTGCTGCATTTGCCGCTCGTAACGATACCTTTGCCTGAAGTGTTTCCAAGCAATGATATCTACCAATCTACCATTGTCACCGCGTTGGCGAAGAGTGGGTTGAACATACAAGCTGTCGCTTTTGGTGACATGTTCTGCAATGGTATAGCCGATTATCGACGTAGCTATATACAACCTGCTGGCTGGGAATGTGTGTTCCCGCTATTAGGGGAGTGTAGCAAGGGCTTAGCTTTGGAAATTATCGAGCGTGGTATTGAAACGATGCTGATCACCACCGATGGAGAAGCCTTGTCATCAGAATGGTGTGGGCGTTGGTATGACAAACCGCTGGTTGATTCGCTCCCAAGTCATATTGACCCGTGTGGAGAAAATGGCGAGTTTCATACCTTGGTGACATCCACCCCTTCATTTCGAGGCCATATAGAACTGGTTAAGCTAGAGGTAGAGGTTGGAGAGAGGTTTAGTCACCAAAGATACTGCGCCAAATCATTGCCAAAACAAATCTAGCCAGTATGATCGCAGCGTTTATATTGCTTAGGTAAGACTCGTGCGAGTGACGAATAAGAAAAAGGTTCTGGTGTTTGACTCTGGTGTTGGAGGTCTTTCTGTATTTAAAGAAATCCATCGTCTATTGCCACAACTGGATTACCTCTATCTATTCGACAATCAAGCTTACCCATATGGAGAACTCGATCAGAGTGTTCTTATCTCACGAGTAAACCAATACGTATCTACGCTAGTTAATGCCTATCAGGTAGATATTGTTGTTATTGCATGTAACACCGCCAGCACCATCGTACTTCCTTCATTGCGTAAAAAACTCTCTGTTCCGGTTGTTGGGGTAGTGCCAGCGATCAAACCTGCGTCATTACTCGCTTCTAAAGGCGTAGGGCTTATTGCGACTCCTGCTACGGTGACGCGACAATACACACACAGATTGATTCGTGACTATGCTCAGGGAAAACCGGTCGAGCTATTGGGTTCAACCCGCCTGGTCGATATAGCGGAAGAAAAGCTACGTGGTAAAGAAGTTTGTATTGCAGAATTAAAGGGCATCTTAGAACCGCTACGTAATAAAGTGGATGTTGCCGTATTAGGTTGCACTCACTTCCCACTTATCAGAGAAGAAATTCACCAAGCGCTGGATGGCAATGTGACCTTAGTTGATTCAGGAGAAGCGATAGCACGTCGAGTGAAGACGCTATTGTGTAGCGGGCTGAGTATGGAGAGCGGAGAAGAGGGAACTAAGAGAATTTTTGCCAGTGCACCTCCTTGGCAAGAAGATGCACTGAATGTGTGTTTGGCGAAATTAGGTTTTAGTCCTGTTCAGGTTTATCGCCTTCCGGATGTTTCGGATCGTTAGCGATGCGTACTTTAAGCGTACGATCCATATATAACTTTTCATTTAACTTAGCGATGGCCGGTTCAGCATCTGCAGCAGCCATCACAACAAATCCAAATCCTCTTCTTTTACCAGTACGTTTATCTTTCATTAAGCGCACGGCATAGACTTGTCCATATTCCGCAAATAAATCGCGAACATGACTTTCATTTGCCTTATAAGGCAGGTTTCCGACATACAAGGTTTTGGTTGATGGGTCAGAGTCGGTTGATTGATCAATTGGTGTCTGGCTAGAAAATGAAAACAGAAAAGCAGTAGCGACAACACCGATAAGAAAGCTCAGTACGGGTGAAACGGCGAATTGAGAGAAGATGACTCCCCCAATGACGGCCAACCCGGCAGATAAAATCAGATTTTTTTTAGACGTCATTTTGATTACTACACATAGGTGATAAAGAGATTGTTTGCCTATTAACATAATAGACACATGAATCTTACGTATATGGTTGGTGTTTTTCCAACCAATTGCTGTGATATGTCTCAAATGTGACGAAGAAATATGCGAATTTCACTTTTTTGATTAATAACTGACCGCTTAAATCTTTTTTTAAAAAAAAGAGTTGCGCTCTTCAAGCATCTCCCTATAATGCCGCCTCACCGACACGGAGTGAGACGAGAGTCACACAGCGAGTTGGAAAGAGAAGAAAAAGAAATTTGGAAAATTTCTTGACTCTCAAACTGGGCAGCGTAAGATACGCACCCCTGACAGCGAGACGCGAAAGCGGCAAGTTAAGTCAGAAAAGCTCTTTAACAATATAGACCTATCAATCTGTGTGGGCACTCGTTGATGATAATCCAAATAGTTTCTTCGGAAACAATTTAGGTTTCAATGAACTGAGTGACCAATCGAGATTAAGTTTACTTAGTCTTGGCACAGTCAATTCATTATCGTTCTCCTTTTTTATAAAGGAATAACGATAATAGCTTTAAAATTACGTTTGTAGTTTTGAAGTCAGTATTCATTGAGCCAAACAAAACTTTAAATTGAAGAGTTTGATCATGGCTCAGATTGAACGCTGGCGGCAGGCCTAACACATGCAAGTCGAGCGGAAACGAGTTAACTGAACCTTCGGGGAACGTTAACGGCGTCGAGCGGCGGACGGGTGAGTAATGCCTAGGAAATTGCCCTGATGTGGGGGATAACCATTGGAAACGATGGCTAATACCGCATGATGCCTACGGGCCAAAGAGGGGGACCTTCGGGCCTCTCGCGTCAGGATATGCCTAGGTGGGATTAGCTAGTTGGTGAGGTAAGGGCTCACCAAGGCGACGATCCCTAGCTGGTCTGAGAGGATGATCAGCCACACTGGAACTGAGACACGGTCCAGACTCCTACGGGAGGCAGCAGTGGGGAATATTGCACAATGGGCGCAAGCCTGATGCAGCCATGCCGCGTGTGTGAAGAAGGCCTTCGGGTTGTAAAGCACTTTCAGTCGTGAGGAAGGTAGTGTGTTTAATAGATGCATTATTTGACGTTAGCGACAGAAGAAGCACCGGCTAACTCCGTGCCAGCAGCCGCGGTAATACGGAGGGTGCGAGCGTTAATCGGAATTACTGGGCGTAAAGCGCATGCAGGTGGTTTGTTAAGTCAGATGTGAAAGCCCGGGGCTCAACCTCGGAATAGCATTTGAAACTGGCAGACTAGAGTACTGTAGAGGGGGGTAGAATTTCAGGTGTAGCGGTGAAATGCGTAGAGATCTGAAGGAATACCGGTGGCGAAGGCGGCCCCCTGGACAGATACTGACACTCAGATGCGAAAGCGTGGGGAGCAAACAGGATTAGATACCCTGGTAGTCCACGCCGTAAACGATGTCTACTTGGAGGTTGTGGCCTTGAGCCGTGGCTTTCGGAGCTAACGCGTTAAGTAGACCGCCTGGGGAGTACGGTCGCAAGATTAAAACTCAAATGAATTGACGGGGGCCCGCACAAGCGGTGGAGCATGTGGTTTAATTCGATGCAACGCGAAGAACCTTACCTACTCTTGACATCCAGAGAACTTTCCAGAGATGGATTGGTGCCTTCGGGAACTCTGAGACAGGTGCTGCATGGCTGTCGTCAGCTCGTGTTGTGAAATGTTGGGTTAAGTCCCGCAACGAGCGCAACCCTTATCCTTGTTTGCCAGCGAGTAATGTCGGGAACTCCAGGGAGACTGCCGGTGATAAACCGGAGGAAGGTGGGGACGACGTCAAGTCATCATGGCCCTTACGAGTAGGGCTACACACGTGCTACAATGGCGCATACAGAGGGCGGCCAACTTGCGAAAGTGAGCGAATCCCAAAAAGTGCGTCGTAGTCCGGATTGGAGTCTGCAACTCGACTCCATGAAGTCGGAATCGCTAGTAATCGTGGATCAGAATGCCACGGTGAATACGTTCCCGGGCCTTGTACACACCGCCCGTCACACCATGGGAGTGGGCTGCAAAAGAAGTAGGTAGTTTAACCTTCGGGGGGACGCTTACCACTTTGTGGTTCATGACTGGGGTGAAGTCGTAACAAGGTAGCGCTAGGGGAACCTGGCGCTGGATCACCTCCTTATACGATGATTATCGTGATGAGTACCCACACAGATTGATACGGTTTATAAAGTTTAAGAGAGAACATCCCTCAAGATGTTCGAGCTGTTTTGGTTCTGCTTTTACAAAAGTGGAAACAAACAAAGTGTCCCGTTCGTCTAGAGGCCTAGGACACCGCCCTTTCACGGCGGTAACAGGGGTTCGACTCCCCTACGGGATACCATCTTTAAGCGCATTAGCGATAGTGCTTTTAAAAATGGTTACTTCTTTGAAGTGATTAGCTCTTTAACAATTTGGAAAGCTGACAAAACAAACTTTGTTTTTTAGAAATAAAGATTTGTTTGTAAAGTTCTCAAAGTATTCATGTATTTGAATACAACTAAAAACACATTCAAGTGTTCTTGGGTTTTGCGAAAGCAAAACATATTTGAGTCCGGCAAAATCGAATGTCTCTCGCTCATTCAAATAATGAGAGACAACTTTGGTGATTTGACATCAACTCGAAACTCCTTCGGGTTGTATGGTTAAGTGACTAAGCGTACACGGTGGATGCCTTGGCAGTCAGAGGCGATGAAGGACGTATTAACTTGCGATAAGCCCAGATTAGGCAGTAAAAGCCACTTGAGTCTGGGATTTCCGAATGGGGAAACCCACTTACATAAGTAAGTATCCTGTTGTGAATACATAGCAGCAGGAGGCGAACCGGGGGAACTGAAACATCTAAGTACCCCGAGGAAAAGAAATCAACCGAGATTCCGAAAGTAGCGGCGAGCGAAATTGGACTAGCCCTTAAGCTTTATAGGCGTTAGGTGAACAAGCTGGAAAGCTTGGCGATACAGGGTGATAGCCCCGTAACTGACGACGCATATTCAGTGAAATCGAGTAGGGCGGGACACGTGATATCCTGTCTGAATATGGGGGGACCATCCTCCAAGGCTAAATACTACTGACTGACCGATAGTGAACCAGTACCGTGAGGGAAAGGCGAAAAGAACCCCTGTGAGGGGAGTGAAATAGAACCTGAAACCGTGTACGTACAAGCAGTAGGAGCACCTTCGTGGTGTGACTGCGTACCTTTTGTATAATGGGTCAGCGACTTATATTCAGTGGCAAGGTTAACCATCTAGGGGAGCCGTAGGGAAACCGAGTCTTAACTGGGCGTTCAGTCTCTGGATATAGACCCGAAACCAGGTGATCTAGCCATGGGCAGGTTGAAGATTGAGTAACATCAATTGGAGGACCGAACCGACTAATGTTGAAAAATTAGCGGATGACTTGTGGCTAGGGGTGAAAGGCCAATCAAACCTGGAGATAGCTGGTTCTCCCCGAAAGCTATTTAGGTAGCGCCTCGGACGAATACTACTGGGGGTAGAGCACTGTTAAGGCTAGGGGGTCATCCCGACTTACCAACCCTTTGCAAACTCCGAATACCAGTAAGTACTATCCGGGAGACACACGGCGGGTGCTAACGTCCGTCGTGGAGAGGGAAACAACCCAGACCGCCAGCTAAGGTCCCAAATTACTACTAAGTGGGAAACGATGTGGGAAGGCTCAGACAGCCAGGATGTTGGCTTAGAAGCAGCCATCATTTAAAGAAAGCGTAATAGCTCACTGGTCGAGTCGGCCTGCGCGGAAGATGTAACGGGGCTAAGTAGTAAACCGAAGCTGCGGCAATATACTTTTGTATATTGGGTAGGGGAGCGTTCTGTAAGCGGTTGAAGGTGTGTGGTAACGCATGCTGGACGTATCAGAAGTGCGAATGCTGACATGAGTAACGATAAAGGGGGTGAAAAACCTCCTCGCCGGAAGACCAAGGGTTCCTGTCCAACGTTAATCGGGGCAGGGTAAGTCGACCCCTAAGGCGAGGCCGAAAGGCGTAGTCGATGGGAAACGGGTTAATATTCCCGTACTTCTTACAATTGCGATGGGGGGACGGAGAAGGCTAGGTGGGCCTGGCGACGGTTGTCCAGGTTCAAGTGCGTAGGCTTGAGAGTTAGGTAAATCCGGCTCTCTTTAAGGCTGAGACACGACGTCGAGCATCTACGGATGTGAAGTCATTGATGCCATGCTTCCAGGAAAAGCCTCTAAGCTTCAGATTGTAAGGAATCGTACCCCAAACCGACACAGGTGGTCGGGTAGAGAATACCAAGGCGCTTGAGAGAACTCGGGTGAAGGAACTAGGCAAAATGGTACCGTAACTTCGGGAGAAGGTACGCTCTCGACGGTGAAGTCCCTTGCGGATGGAGCTATTGAGAGTCGCAGATACCAGGTGGCTGCAACTGTTTATTAAAAACACAGCACTGTGCAAAATCGTAAGATGACGTATACGGTGTGACGCCTGCCCGGTGCCGGAAGGTTAATTGATGGGGTTAGACTTCGGTCGAAGCTCTTGATCGAAGCCCCGGTAAACGGCGGCCGTAACTATAACGGTCCTAAGGTAGCGAAATTCCTTGTCGGGTAAGTTCCGACCTGCACGAATGGCGTAATGATGGCCACGCTGTCTCCACCCGAGACTCAGTGAAATTGAAATCGCTGTGAAGATGCAGTGTACCCGCGGCTAGACGGAAAGACCCCGTGAACCTTTACTACAGCTTGGCACTGAACATTGACCCTACATGTGTAGGATAGGTGGGAGGCTTTGAAACCAGCACGCCAGTGTTGGTGGAGCCGACCTTGAAATACCACCCTTGTAGTGTTGATGTTCTAACTTGGTCCCCTCATCGGGGATGAGGACAGTGCCTGGTGGGTAGTTTGACTGGGGCGGTCTCCTCCCAAAGCGTAACGGAGGAGCACGAAGGTGGGCTAATCACGGTTGGACATCGTGAGGTTAGTGCAATGGCATAAGCCCGCTTGACTGCGAGAATGACAATTCGAGCAGGTGCGAAAGCAGGTCATAGTGATCCGGTGGTTCTGAATGGAAGGGCCATCGCTCAACGGATAAAAGGTACTCCGGGGATAACAGGCTGATACCGCCCAAGAGTTCATATCGACGGCGGTGTTTGGCACCTCGATGTCGGCTCATCACATCCTGGGGCTGAAGTCGGTCCCAAGGGTATGGCTGTTCGCCATTTAAAGTGGTACGCGAGCTGGGTTTAGAACGTCGTGAGACAGTTCGGTCCCTATCTGCCGTGGGCGTTGGAGAATTGAAAGGGGCTGCTCCTAGTACGAGAGGACCGGAGTGGACGAACCTCTGGTGTTCGGGTTGTGTCGCCAGACGCATTGCCCGGTAGCTAAGTTCGGGATCGATAACCGCTGAAAGCATCTAAGCGGGAAGCGAGCCTTGAGATGAGTTCTCCCTGATACTTTAAGTATCCTAAAGGGTTGTCGTAGACTACGACGTTGATAGGCAGGGTGTGTAAGCGTTGTGAGGCGTTGAGCTAACCTGTACTAATTGCCCGTGAGGCTTAACCATACAACACCCAAGGGGTTTTGATGGACTCAATGAAAGAACATTGAATGTGTAAAAACGAGAATTAACAACAGCTTTCCAAGTTTTCTCTAGAAATAGAGAGTAAGAATTTGCTTGGCGACCATAGCGATTTGGACCCACCTGATTTCCATTCCGAACTCAGAAGTGAAACGAATTAGCGCCGATGGTAGTGTGGGGTTTCCCCATGTGAGAGTAGGACATCACCAGGCTTTACATTTTGGACATCTGCTTATGCGGATGATACCACTGCGGAGTGGTAGTTCAGTTGGTTAGAATACCGGCCTGTCACGCCGGGGGTCGCGGGTTCGAGTCCCGTCCACTCCGCCACTTATTCGAGACCTCAGCAGAAATGCTGAGGTCTTTTTGTTTGTGTTCAGTTAGGTTGGTCTTCGACCAATGAGTCCCGGTCGTGTGCGACCCCAGCCTCTCCGCCACTTATTAGAAAGCCTAGTCGAAAGACTAGGCTTTTGTCGTTTATGGCACATGGTTTCCCTTTCAGGGAAATCGAGTCCCGCTTGTGTGCAACCCTGCTGCTTTGCGAAGCTCTGCTACCTAGATACAAAAACGCCCAACGGATGTTGGGCGTTGAGTTGAGATAGTTGAACAAGCTAGATTAAAGAATGCGCTTTAATACTCCATCGGCTTTAAGGCGAGTGATTTTTCTTACCAGCTTTTGTACACCGAACGGATAATCTTCGACTTTTTCTAGCTGTCTGTAAGTGCAGATTAAGTGAGTGTGTTCCAAGATTCGCGAAACTTCTTCCTCGAACTTGTCAGTAAGTTGGGCGTAGTTATCTTGAATCAATAAGCCGTTCTCTAGATCAAGCGACCACGCTCTAGGGTTCAAGTTATTGCCTGTCAGCAGCATGTATCGTTTATCGACCCAAATACCTTTTAGGTGAAAGCTGTTATTGTCGTGCTTCCATAAGTGAATCGATAGCTTTCGCGCTGCTATGTTGGCTTCATTTGCTTTAGCGAAGCGACGAAGGTTCACTTCATAAAGATAAGGTAAGCCACCAATGGTCTTAAAATCTTCTTCAGGAGAAATATAGAAATCGTTGGCTATCTTATCGCCGACCACAATAGTGACTTTAACACCGCGTTTCATGGCACGTTTCACTTCACGGTGAATCGCTTTAGGAAAGTTAAAGTACGGAGTACAGATGAAGATTTCATTTTGAGCCGCCGCGAGTAACTTTACTATCTGTTGATTCAATATATTACGTCGTTTACCTAAACCAACCAGTGGGGTGACTTTTACGTCTTGTTCGGTTTCTGTCTTACTTTCGAACTGATAACTTGCTTGAGATAGTGAAGCGCGTAGTTGGCGAATAGCCGATTTGATTTCTTTTGTTTCTGGCTTGTAATGGTTAGCAAGGTCATTAACTGCTGGATGAGCGATCATCTCATTTTGAATAAATTGCGCCATTGAGTCTGCGAGAGGCTCATTGCGAATAACATGGTAGCGATCAAAGCGATACCGACCGTGATAGTTCAGATAGACATTATTGAGGCTTGCTCCGCTGTAAATGACGGTGTCATCGACAATGAAGCCTTTCAAATGCAGAACACCAAAAACTTCTCGACCACGTACGGGAATGCCATATACAGGAATTCTGTGTTGGTATTTTTGAGCGTATGCCTTATAAAGGGCTGAATTACCTTCAGAGGTTTCTGCACCAATCAAACCTCGTTGTGCTCGGTGCCAATCTACACAGATATTGATGTCCAGCCCTGGATTACGTTGCTTCGCCTCGTAAAGTGCTGTGAGTATTTCACGTCCAGCCTCGTCATCTTCCAGATATAGAGCGACTAGGTAAATTCGTGACGTTGCTTTGCTTATCGCATCCAGAAGGCGAGTTCTGAATTCTTGTGCAGAATACAGAACGTCAAAGTCCTCAGGATTTACTGCGAGGCTTGGCAACTGTTCGAATGGATTCCTACTTACTATCATATCGGTGTGAGTACCTTAATTTAGTGCAATATTGCGAACCTGATATTTTATCAAAGATATGATTTATCTGGCTACAAAAGCACGTGATTTGAAGTCTAGGATGGGATGAATTGCATTGGAATGAGATCTTTACCGCTATCAACATAGCGCTGAAAGGCCATTTTCAATGAGTTTGGGAGTTTTGAGCTATCTATGGTCTTAAAACCATGTTGAGAGTAATAAGTCTCTAAGTGCATAAAAGCAAAGCAATAATCACCATCGGTGAAAACTTTGTTTTCGCAGTGAGTCAGTAACAGATTCCCTACACCAGTTCCCCTATATTCAGGAACAACAAGCATCCCAGTTAATAATCGATAGTTCTCCACGCTCTTCATACGCAGTAGAGCTACGATAGATCCTTCATGACTTGCCGTGATGATCAGCTCATCTCTTTTCGCTCGCCCTGAGGGATAGTGTGCTTTATACAACCTCTTAATGAGAGGAAGTTTGATGGGATTTAACACTTCTATGATTAATGAGTTAGGTATTGTCACTGCGGTTAAAAGAGTTCTAAGGTAGAATGTTGACAGTTTAAGAGAATCTTATCTGGCGTTGCAAACCACTATGCAAATTAAAACAAATGCGAGCCTTAAGGCTTATCACACTTTTGGTATCGAACAGACATGTTCGTATTTAGCCGTCGTTGAGTCTGTTGACGATGTTATTCAACTTTTTCAGGAGCCTGCTTTCAAAAGCTTACCTAAGCTATTCCTGGGCAAGGGGAGTAATGTACTGTTCACTGAGCATTACGAAGGCCTGGTTATCGTCAATAGACTGCTTGGCAAAGTAGTAGTAGAGACTGACGAGCATTACTTGCTACATATCGAAGGTGGTGAAGATTGGCCTGAATTAGTTTCCTGGTGTGTTGAGCGAGGCTTAGGTGGCATAGAAAACCTAGCGCTCATCCCTGGTTGTGCAGGTTCTGCGCCAATCCAAAACATTGGTGCTTACGGATTAGAATTGAAAGACGTTTGTGACTATGTGGATATCTTAGATCTCACGACGTTTGAATCGCGACGCATGAGCGCAGATGAGTGCGAATTTGGTTATCGTGACTCTATCTTTAAGCATGCTTTGTATGGTGAATGTTTTATTTCCGCTGTTGGGCTTAAGCTGAACAAAGAATGGAAACCGATCAATCAATACGGTCCTTTGCAAAGTATTCCTACCGAAAAGTTAAGTCCAGCATCCATATTTGAACGTGTTTGCCAGATTCGCCAAGAGAAATTGCCTGATCCTGCGAAAGTGGGTAATGCAGGCAGCTTTTTTAAGAACCCAGTGATCTCGCAAGATCATTATGATCGACTGGTTGAGGCGCATCATGATCTGGTGGCGTACCCTGCAGAGAATGGAATGAAAGTTGCTGCGGGTTGGCTCATTGATCAATGTGCTCTTAAAGGGATCTCTGTTAATGGCGCGCAAGTTAACCCTTTGCAGGCATTAGTGCTGACAAACGTGGACAACTGCAGTGCGCAAGATGTACTGGCTCTGGCATCTCTCGTTAAGCAGACGGTATGGAATAATTACCAGATAGAGCTCGAGCATGAAGTTCGGTTTATCAATCGTGGTGGTGAAACCAATCTTGCTGAGATAGAGGCTGCGCAATGAGAAAAGAGCATGCAACAAAACTACATATCCTGAAAACACTCAGTGATGGCGAGTTCCATTCCGGTGAAGCCTTAGGTCATGACCTTGGTATCTCAAGAGCGGCCATTGCTAAGCATATCAAAGGCCTGAGTGAATGGGGTGTGGATATATACCGTATTCAAGGACGTGGTTATCAATTGGCTCATCCGATGCAACTGTTAGACGAGGCGAGACTCACGGATAGCTCCGAGCCAAAACTGGAGTTAATCCCTGTGATTGATTCCACCAACCAGTACTTGTTAGAGCGGGTGAATGAATCCGAAAAAGGCCGTGTTTGTGTCGCTGAGTACCAAGCTAGCGGTCGTGGCCGTCGTGGTCGCCAATGGGTTTCTCCGTTTGGCTCCAACTTATATTTGTCTATGTACTGGCGTCTTGATGCGGGGATGGCCGCAGCAATGGGCTTGAGTCTCGTTATTGGTATCGCTGCGGTTGAAGCATTAGAGGAGATGGGCATCCAAGGCGTTAAGCTCAAGTGGCCGAACGATCTCTATTATCAAGATAAAAAGCTAGCGGGCATTCTGGTAGAAATGTCAGGCCAAGCCGGTGGCGCGGCTAATCTCGTAATAGGAATGGGTCTAAACATTGGTATGCCAGATAAACAGCCTGATATTGACCAGCCCTGGACGACGCTCAATCAAGTGTGTGCTGATCTCAGCTTAGATAGAACGCAGCTTTCTTTGACGCTAATTGAGCATTGGAAGACGATATTGCTCGATTACGAAATGATGGGACTGGCAGGCTTTGTCGATCGCTGGAATCGTCTCGACAACTTCATTGGCCGCCCGGTCAAACTCTTAATGGGAGCCAGAGAAGTGAAGGGGATTGTTCAAGGTATTGATCAGCAAGGTGGTGTGGTTCTGGAAACCGAAAATGGATTGGAGACCTACATTGGTGGTGAAATTTCTTTGAGAAAAGGGGATTGAGTTATCCCCTTACTTTCGAAGAGACACCTTGTCTACCAGGTGGTTACCCCCTTTATGTAAGATCAGATGGGCTCTTTCTCGGGTAGGAAGAATATTGTGCTCTAAGTTAAGCCCATTAATACTCTGCCAGATCTCTCTTGCTTTACTTTTCGCTTCTTCAGTCGACAACTGAGTATAGTGACTAAAATAAGACCCTGGTTTGGTAAAAGCCCCTCGGCGGAACTTCAAAAATCTGTCCACATACCACTGTTCAATGGTTTCAGACTCTGCATCGACATAAATAGAGAAATCCAGGAAGTCTGAAACGAACACTCGATGGGGATCGTGTGGATAATCCATCCCGCTCTGTAATACGTTTAACCCTTCAATGATCAGAACATCAGGTCTGTCGACTTTTTTAAGCTCACCGGTAATGTCATAAGTAATGTGCGAGTAGACAGGAACTTCAAGATCAGGCTTCCCGGCTTTTACATCTGACATAAATTCAACTAAGCGTTTGATATCGTAGGATTCGGGAAAACCTTTGCGATGCATGATGCTTTTTTCTTCCAAAACTTTTTTTGGATACAAAAAGCCGTCCGTCGTCACTAAAGTTACTTTAGGATGGTTTTCCCAGCGAGAAAGTAGCGCCTTGAGAATTCGGGCTGTTGTGCTTTTACCTACCGCGACACTGCCTGCGATTCCAATGACAAAGGGAGGGGCATGTTCTTCGGTATTCAAAAACTGTTGAAGAACCGTATTGCGACTCTGGCGAGCTTGTACATACAAATTTAATAGTCGAGACAATGGCAGGTAGATTTCTACTGCCTCCTCCATGGTGAGGTTTTCATTTATGCCCTGAAGCGCAGTTAAGTCCTCTTCAGAAAGTGTCATTGGCACAGAGTTTCTTAGTTCTGCCCAGTTGGCACGGTCAAATGACAAAAATGGACTCATGGGTCTCTTTTATCCTTGGTTTCATTAAGAGCATGAACATACATCAAGCGCACTTTAAAGCAAACGACAGAGGTCGAAGTTTGCTTGAAAAAAGCAGAGTTTGTACGTTTTTGCAGCAAACAAATATAAAAAATCGAAATTTATGATTTTTTTTAAAATTCCTATTGCAACCTCGAAAATCATTCAATAGAATGCGCACCACTTATGCCGACTTAGCTCAGTAGGTAGAGCAACTGACTTGTAATCAGTAGGTCACCAGTTCGATTCCGGTAGTCGGCACCATTCTCTCCTGTTTCTTAGAAACAATTAGTAGTGAGAATGACTAGAAATTTTGGAGGGGTTCCCGAGTGGCCAAAGGGAGCAGACTGTAAATCTGCCGGCACTGCCTTCGATGGTTCGAATCCGTCCCCCTCCACCATATTCTTTAGGAAATAGCTCTCAGAGTTACGTGTTGCGGGCATCGTATAATGGCTATTACCTCAGCCTTCCAAGCTGATGATGCGGGTTCGATTCCCGCTGCCCGCTCCACTCTAATTTGAGTGCTGATATAGCTCAGGTGGTAGAGCGCATCCTTGGTAAGGATGAGGTCGGCAGTTCGAGTCTGCCTATCAGCACCAGCTCTCAAGCGCATATTTCCTTTTGATATTAGATTTACCAATAATCTTTTTTGGTTGCGTGGTCATTTGGGCCACCAAAATCCGTACCTAGAGGGACCACTCATGTCTAAAGAAAAATTTGAACGTACGAAACCGCACGTTAACGTTGGTACTATCGGCCACGTTGACCACGGTAAAACAACTCTAACTGCAGCTATCTGTACTACTCTTGCTAAAGTTTACGGCGGTGTAGCTAAAGACTTCGCATCTATCGATAACGCTCCAGAAGAGCGTGAGCGCGGTATCACAATCGCAACTTCTCACGTTGAGTACGACACTCCAACTCGTCACTACGCACACGTTGACTGTCCAGGACACGCGGACTACGTTAAAAACATGATCACTGGTGCTGCTCAGATGGACGGTGGTATCCTAGTTGTTGCTGCGACTGATGGCCCAATGCCTCAAACTCGTGAGCACATCCTACTAGGCCGTCAGGTTGGTATCCCATACATCATCGTATTCATGAACAAATGTGACATGGTTGACGATGAAGAGCTACTAGAACTAGTAGAAATGGAAGTTCGTGAACTTCTATCTGAGTACGATTTCCCAGGTGATGACCTACCAGTTATCCAAGGTTCTGCACTAGGCGCACTAAACGGCGAAGAGCAGTGGGAAGCGAAAATCGTTGAACTAGCTGAAGCGCTAGATTCATACATCCCAGAACCAGAGCGTGCAGTAGACCTACCGTTCCTAATGCCTATCGAAGACGTATTCTCGATCCAAGGCCGTGGTACTGTAGTAACTGGTCGTATCGAACGTGGTATCCTAAACGTAGGTGACGAAGTTGCTATCGTAGGTATCAAAGACACCATCACTACTACATGTACTGGTGTTGAAATGTTCCGTAAGCTTCTAGACGAAGGTCGTGCGGGTGAGAACGTTGGTGCACTTCTACGTGGTACTAAGCGTGACGAAGTAGAACGTGGTCAAGTACTAGCTAAGCCAGGTTCAATCACTCCACACACTAAATTCGAATCAGAAGTATACGTACTGTCTAAAGATGAAGGTGGTCGTCACACTCCATTCTTCAAAGGCTACCGTCCACAGTTCTACTTCCGTACAACTGACGTAACTGGTGACATCACGCTACCAGAAGGCGTAGAAATGGTAATGCCAGGCGACAACGTACAAATGACTGTTGAGCTAATCGCACCAATCGCAATGGACGAAGGTCTACGTTTCGCGATCCGTGAAGGTGGCCGTACAGTAGGTGCTGGTGTTGTTGCTAAGATCTTCGACTAATTCATAGCGAATTAGACGGATGCTTTCGGAAAATCTTGAATTAGATTTGACGAACCAGTAGCAAAAAGGGCATCATTTGATGCCCTTTTTCTGCACTCAACATAATTTTTGCTGTTTTCTTGTTCAGAAGTTGCTTGAGTGCGGAGCAAGATTAAGCAAACGGGCTTAATCTTACTAAGAGTACGCTGATTTTTTCAGCGATATGGAGTTTGCCCTGCAACAGCGGGGTTGTTGTCGTCTATATTAAGACTTGAAACAGGTTGGTTTTATGAAAGCAAATAATGCTGAAACTCCTGATAGCTCAAATGCAGCAGATACGTTTAAGTGGATCGTCGCTTTCGTATTGGCAGCTGCCGCTGTTGTGGGTAATTACCTGTATGGTGAAATGTCTGTAGTGATTCGCGCTGCAGGTGTTGTTGTTCTTATTGCAGCTGCTCTAGGCGTTGCAGCAACAACGACTAAAGGTAAAGCAGCGATCAGTTTTGCAAAAGAATCGCGTATGGAAGTACGTAAAGTTGTTTGGCCTACACGCCAAGAAACCATGCAAACAACACTGATCGTTTTAGCTGTAAGTATTGTAATGGCTCTAGTGCTATGGGGTATTGACGGAATTATGGTTCGTCTAGTAGCTCTAGCGACTGGGGTATAGAGGGTTTTAATTCATGAGTGAAGCTCCAAAAAAACGCTGGTATGTGGTTCAAGCCTTCTCTGGATTTGAAGGTCGTGTGGCTCAATCTCTGCGCGAGCATATCAAGATGCACGGCATGGAAGAGCTATTCGGTGAAGTACTGGTTCCTACTGAAGAAGTAGTAGAAATGCGCGCGGGTCAGCGCCGCAAATCTGAGCGTAAGTTCTTCCCAGGTTACGTCCTTGTTCAGATGATTATGAACGATGAATCATGGCACCTTGTACGCAGTGTGCCGCGTGTCATGGGCTTCATTGGTGGTACCTCGGACCGTCCTGCACCTATCACAGATAAAGAAGCTGACGCGATTCTTAACCGTCTTGAAAAAGCGAGCGAAGCGCCACGTCCTCGTACTATGTACGAAGCGGGTGAAGTGGTACGTGTTAATGAAGGTCCATTTGCTGACTTCAACGGTACGGTTGAAGAAGTGGATTACGAGAAGAGCCGCCTGAAAGTGTCTGTATCGATTTTTGGTCGTGCAACACCAGTTGAGCTTGAATTTGGTCAGGTTGAAAAGCTGGACTAAAACTCTTAAATAAAGAGTATAAAAAATCACCTTTTTAGGGTTGTATAAGGCGCGAATTATTACTATAATTTCGCGCCTTTTTACTTCTAGTGAAGTAAAAAGTTTCTTACACAAACGGGGAGCTGATCTGTGATTAGCGCTAGTACCCAAACTTAGGAATTATCATGGCTAAGAAAGTTGAAGCTTACATCAAGCTACAAGTTGCTGCTGGTATGGCTAACCCTAGTCCACCAGTAGGTCCTGCACTAGGTCAACACGGTGTTAACATCATGGAATTCTGTAAAGCGTTCAACGCGAAAACAGAATCTATTGAGAAAGGTCTACCGACTCCAGTAGTTATCACTGTTTACAACGACCGTTCTTTCACGTTCGTAACTAAGACTCCACCAGCTGCTGTTCTACTTAAGAAAGCTGCTGGCGTTAAGTCTGGTTCAGGTCGTCCAAACACTGAAAAAGTGGGTACTGTAACTGACGCTCAAATCCAAGAAATCGCAGAAACTAAAGCTGCTGATATGACTGGTGCTGACATCGAAGCGATGAAACGCTCAATCGCTGGTACTGCTCGTTCAATGGGCCTAGTGGTAGAGGGTTAAGATCATGGCAAAACTAACTAAGCGCATGCGCGTAATCCGCGAAAAAGTTGACGTAACTAAAGAATACGAAATCAACGAAGCTGTTGCTCTTCTTCAAGAACTAGCGACTGCTAAATTTGTTGAGTCTGTTGACGTTGCTGTTAACCTTGGCATCGATGCTCGTAAATCTGACCAGAACGTACGTGGTGCAACTGTACTACCTCACGGTACTGGCCGCGAAATCCGCGTTGCAGTGTTCACTCAAGGTGCAAACGCTGAAGCAGCTAAAGAAGCTGGCGCAGACATCGTTGGTATGGAAGATCTTGCTGAGCAAGTGAAGAAAGGCGAAATGAACTTCGACGTAGTTGTTGCTTCTCCAGATGCAATGCGCGTTGTAGGTCAACTAGGTACTATCCTAGGTCCTCGTGGTCTAATGCCAAACCCTAAAGTTGGTACTGTAACTCCTAACGTTGCTGAAGCGGTTAAGAACGCTAAAGCTGGTCAGGTTCGTTACCGTAACGACAAAAACGGCATCATCCACACTACTATCGGCAAAGCTAACTTCTCTGCAGAGCAGATCAAAGAGAACCTAGAGTCTCTTCTAATCGCTCTTAAGAAAGCTAAGCCATCTTCAGCGAAAGGCACTTTCCTGAAGAAAGTAAGCATCTCTACTACTATGGGTGCTGGTGTTGCTGTTGATCAGGCTAGCCTGAACACTCAAGCATAATTTATTTGCTTAGGTGCAAAATTAGTGTATAATTTTGCGCCTAATATTTGTGGTTGGGGCTGAACTTTGGTTCTTTGAACTGTCTCCTAGTTCGAATTGAATTAAGACCCAGTCTCCGTCCAAGACCGTAGGTGTTTGCTAATTTGTAAACTTAATTACCCTACGTAGATGGTGCCCGAACTGACAGAAAGCTCTATTTTAATAGTTAACTTTCTTCTGGGAATGCACCTCAATAGCTCTCACTGTCGTGATGATAGTGAGTGGTGTAACGACAACCAGGAGTAAATCCAAGATGGCTTTAAACCTTCAAGACAAAAAAGCAATTGTTGCTGAAGTCAACGAAGCTGCCAGTGGTGCACTTTCTGCAGTTGTAGCTGATTCTCGTGGCGTTGAAGTGGGCGCAATGACTTCTCTACGTAAACAAGCTCGTGAAGCTGGCGTTTACATGAAAGTCGTGCGTAACACTCTAGCACGTCGTGCGGTTCAGGGTACAGACTACGAGTGTCTAGTTGAGACATTCTCTGGTCCTACTCTAATCGCGTTCTCTAACGAGCACCCAGGTGCTGCAGCGCGTCTTTTCAAAGACTTCGCTAAAGAGAACAAAGACTTCGAGATCAAAGCTGCTGCATTTGAAGGCGCGCTAACTGACGCTGAAGTACTAGCGACACTACCAACTTACGACGAAGCAATCGCACGCCTAATGATGTGCATGAAAGAAGCTTCTGCTGGCAAGCTGGTACGTACCTTCGCTGCTATCCGCGATCAAAAAGAAGAAGCAGCGGCATAAGCCTTGCTTTTTACTGGTTGCTTAATAAACTTATTGTTGACTTAAAAGAGAATTGTTATGTCTATTACTAACGAGCAAATCCTAGACGCAGTTGCAGAAATGTCTGTAATGCAAGTTGTTGAACTAATCGAAGCAATGGAAGAGAAATTCGGTGTTTCTGCTGCTGCTGCTGTTGTAGCTGGCGGCGCTGCTGCAGGCGAAGCTGCTGCTGAGCAAACTGAATTCGACGTAATCCTAGAAGCTGCTGGCGGTAACAAAGTTGCTGTAATCAAAGCAGTACGCGGCGCAACTGGCCTAGGTCTTAAAGAAGCTAAAGGTCTTGTAGACGGCGCTCCAGCACCTCTTAAAGAAGGTGTTGAGAAAGCAGAAGCTGAAGCTCTTAAAGCTCAGCTAGAAGAAGCTGGTGCAACTGTTGCTATTAAGTAATTATTGCATAGTTTCTTAGCCTAACGGCTAAATGGCTGGTGGTTTTTTAACCACCGGCCTTTTTGCGCTGTAGGGTATAGGTGAATTTTCCCGCTGTTTAAGCGCCTCATACCCATGCAAAAAACATTTCATTCTATCGAAATGAAATGTCACTACAGTAAACAGCTATTTAGTCACTGTCCCTTACCCCCCTTAAGTAACTAGGAGCGGGCGGACAGTTTGGGTCACTTATCAGCGAGCTGAGGAACCCCATGGTTTACTCTTATACCGAGAAAAAGCGCATCCGTAAGGACTTTGGTACTCGTCCACAAGTTTTGGACATTCCATACCTGCTATCGATCCAGCTCGATTCGTTCGACAAATTTATCGAACAGGATCCTGAAGGTCAATACGGTCTTGAAGCTGCTTTCCGTTCTGTATTTCCAATTCAGAGCTACAACGGCAATTCTGAGCTGCAATACGTTAGCTACCGTCTTGGTGAGCCAGTTTTTGACGTTAAAGAATGTCAAATCCGCGGTGTAACTTACTCAAAGCCACTACGTGTAAAACTACGCCTAGTTATCTTTGATAAAGACGCGCCAGCAGGTACTGTAAAAGACATTAAAGAACAAGAAGTCTACATGGGTGAGATTCCACTCATGACAGACAATGGTACCTTCGTAATCAACGGTACCGAGAGGGTTATCGTATCCCAGCTGCACCGAAGCCCAGGCGTGTTCTTCGACAGCGATAAGGGTAAGACCCACTCATCAGGTAAAGTTCTATACAACGCACGTGTTATTCCTTACCGTGGTTCATGGCTTGATTTCGAGTTTGATCCTAAGGATAACCTGTACGTGCGTATCGACCGCCGTCGTAAGCTACCAGCATCGATCATTCTTCGTGCACTAGGTAAATCGTCTGAAGAAATCCTAGATATCTTCTTCGAGAAAGTGAACTTCGAAGTGAAAGACCAAACTCTACTGATGGAGTTGGTTCCAGATCGTCTACGTGGTGAAACTGCGTCATTCGACATCGAAGCTGATGGTAAAGTTTACGTAGAGCAAGGTCGTCGCGTAACGGCTCGTCATATCCGCCAACTAGAGAAAGATGGCGTTGATCACATCGAAGTACCTGTTGAGTACATCGTTGGTAAAGTTGCATCGAAAGATTACATCAACGAAGCAACAGGCGAGATCATTGTTAATGCTAACCAGGAAATCAGCCTGGAAGCACTAGCGAACCTATCTCAGGCTGGCCACAAAGCACTAGAAGTTCTGTTTACGAACGATCTAGACCACGGTCCATTCATGTCAGAAACACTACGCATCGACAGCACGGTTGATCGTATTTCTGCGCTGGTAGAAATCTACCGCATGATGCGCCCTGGTGAGCCGCCAACAAAAGAAGCTGCAGAAGCACTATTCGAAAGCCTATTCTTCTCTGAAGAGCGTTACGATCTATCGACTGTTGGTCGTATGAAGTTCAACAGCTCTATCGGTCGTGAAGATGCTCAAGAGCAAGGCACACTTGACGAAACTGATATCGTTGAAGTGATGAAGAAGCTTATCGCGATCCGTAACGGTATCGGTGAAGTGGACGATATCGACCACTTGGGTAACCGTCGTATCCGTTCTGTAGGCGAAATGGCTGAGAACCAATTCCGCGTAGGTCTAGTACGTGTTGAGCGTGCAGTTAAAGAGCGTCTAAGTCTAGGCGACCTTGACGCAATCATGCCTCAAGACTTGATCAATGCGAAGCCAATTTCTGCAGCAGTTAAAGAATTCTTTGGCTCTTCACAGCTTTCACAGTTCATGGACCAAAACAACCCACTATCAGAAGTCACGCACAAGCGTCGTATTTCTGCATTGGGTCCTGGCGGTCTGACTCGTGAACGTGCTGGCTTCGAAGTTCGAGACGTACACGTAACTCACTACGGCCGTCTATGTCCTATCGAAACGCCTGAAGGTCCAAACATCGGTCTGATCAACTCTCTATCTGCGTTTGCGCGTTGTAACGAGTACGGTTTCCTAGAGACTCCATACCGTCGCGTTGTAGATGGTGTTGTGACAGACGAAGTAGATTACCTATCTGCAATCGAAGAAGGCCAATTTGTTATCGCTCAGGCTAACGCTGCGTTAACTGAAGAAGGTACGTTTGCAGATGAGCTGATCACAGCTCGTCAAAAAGGTGAATCTGGTCTACACCCTCGTGAGCACGCTCAGTACATGGACGTTGCGACAAACCAGGTTGTATCTATCGCTGCATCGCTTATCCCGTTCCTAGAACACGATGATGCGAACCGTGCATTGATGGGTGCGAACATGCAACGTCAGGCAGTTCCAACACTGAAAGCTGACAAACCGCTTGTTGGTACTGGTATTGAACGTAACGTAGCCGTTGACTCAGGTGTAACTGCAGTAGCGAAACGTGGTGGTGTAATCCAGTCTGTAGATGCTTCTCGTATCGTTGTTAAAGTGAACGAAGAAGAGCTGGTACCTGGCGAAGCGGGTATCGACATCTACAACCTGACTAAATACACACGTTCTAACCAGAACACATGTATTAACCAGCGCCCATGTGTGATGCCAGGTGAACCTGTATCACGCGGTGACGTACTTGCTGATGGTCCATCAACAGACCTTGGTGAGCTAGCGCTTGGTCAAAACATGCGTATCGCGTTCATGCCTTGGAACGGTTACAACTTCGAAGACTCGATCTTAGTATCAGAGCGCGTAGTTCAAGAAGACCGCTTCACGACTATCCACATTCAAGAACTGACTTGTGTGGCACGTGATACTAAGCTGGGCTCTGAAGAGATCACAGCGGATATTCCAAACGTAGGTGAGTCTGCTCTGTCTAAACTGGACGAGTCAGGTATCGTTTACATCGGTGCTGAAGTTAAGGGTGGCGACATCCTGGTTGGTAAAGTAACACCTAAAGGTGAAACTCAGCTAACGCCTGAAGAGAAGCTACTACGTGCGATCTTCGGTGAAAAAGCATCGGATGTTAAAGATACGTCACTACGTGTACCTAACTCTGTATCAGGTACGATCATCGACGTTCAAGTCTTCACTCGCGATGGCGTAGAGAAAGACAAGCGTGCGCTTGAAATCGAACAGATGCAGCTTAAAGAAGCGAAGAAAGACCTAACTGAAGAATTCCAGATTCTTGAGGGTGGCCTTCTAAACCGTGTGAAAGCGGTTCTGATTGAAGGCGGTTACTCTGAAGCGAAACTAGAGTCTACTGATCGTAAGAAGTGGCTAGAGCTAACGCTGGAAGATGACGCACTACAAACTCAGCTAGAGCAACTTGCTGAGCAGTGGGACGAGCTAAAAGCTGACTTCGATAAGAAGTTCGAAACTAAGCGTCGCAAGATCACTCAAGGTGATGATCTGGCACCTGGCGTACTGAAGATCGTTAAGGTTTACCTAGCGGTTAAACGTCGCATCCAGCCTGGTGATAAGATGGCCGGTCGTCACGGTAACAAGGGTGTAATCTCTAAGATCAACCCTGTTGAAGACATGCCATACGATGAAAAAGGTCAGCCTGTAGACATCGTGCTTAACCCACTGGGTGTACCTTCGCGTATGAACATCGGTCAGATCCTGGAAGTTCACTTAGGTCTGGCTGCGAAAGGTATCGGTGACAAGATCAACCAGATGGTTAAAGAGCAGCAAGAGCTAGCGAAATTCCGCGAGTTCCTGCAAAAAGTTTACGATCTAGGCGACACTCGCCAGAAAGTAGACGTTGCTTCTCTTTCTGATGATGAAGTACGTACACTGATCAAGAACCTGCGTGGCGGTCTACCAATCGCGACGCCAGTATTTGACGGTGCTTCTGAGCCTCTAATCAAAGAGCTGCTAAAACTAGCAGACCTACCAGAATCTGGTCAGCTAACGCTGTTTGATGGTCGCACAGGTGATGCGTTTGAGCGTCCTGTAACGGTTGGTTACATGTACATGCTGAAACTGAACCACCTTGTTGATGACAAGATGCACGCTCGTTCAACTGGTTCGTACAGCCTAGTAACTCAGCAACCACTTGGTGGTAAAGCTCAGTTCGGTGGTCAGCGTTTCGGTGAGATGGAAGTATGGGCACTGGAAGCATACGGTGCAGCTTATACTCTACAAGAAATGCTAACTGTTAAGTCGGATGACGTTAACGGCCGTACTAAGATGTACAAGAACATCGTAGACGGAAGCCATAGCATGGAACCTGGTATGCCAGAATCGTTCAACGTATTGTTGAAAGAGATCCGCTCGCTAGGTATCAACATCGAGCTAGAAGACGAAGAGTAATCCCTTTCTCATTTGAGAAAAGTGATTATCTGGTAGAAAGCAGCTAGCGCTTGGCTGGCTGCTTTTAACTCCTTACAGGAGCTGATTGTGAAAGACTTATTAAACTTTCTAAAAGCACAGCATAAGACCGAAGAGTTTGATGCAATCAAAATCGGTCTATCTTCACCAGACATGATCCGTTCATGGTCTTTCGGTGAAGTTAAAAAACCTGAAACGATCAACTATCGTACGTTCAAACCTGAACGCGATGGTCTGTTCTGTGCGCGTATTTTTGGTCCAGTTAAAGACTACGAATGTCTTTGTGGTAAATACAAGCGCTTGAAGCACCGTGGTGTTATCTGTGAGAAGTGTGGTGTAGAAGTTACACAAACTAAAGTTCGTCGTGACCGTATGGGCCACATTGAGCTTGCTTCACCAGTAGCTCACATCTGGTTCCTAAAATCGCTACCGTCTCGTATCGGTCTACTAATGGATATCCCTCTACGTGATATCGAACGTGTTCTTTACTTCGAAATGTACGTAGTAACTGAACCAGGTATGACGGATCTAGAAAAGAGTCAGATGCTTACTGAAGAGGAGTATCTGGACCGTCTAGAAGAGTGGGGCGACGAGTTCACTGCTAAGATGGGTGCAGAAGCTATCAAGGACCTACTAGGTTCTATGGATATGCACGCCGAAGCTGAACAAATGCGCGAAGAGCTAGAGTCTACAAACTCTGAAACTAAGCGCAAGAAAGTCACTAAGCGTCTTAAACTGGTAGAAGCGTTCATCGCATCGGGTAACAACCCAGAGTGGATGATCCTGACTGTTCTTCCAGTACTTCCGCCAGATCTACGCCCTCTAGTACCACTAGATGGCGGTCGTTTTGCGACTTCTGATCTGAACGATCTATACCGTCGTGTGATCAACCGTAACAACCGTTTGAAGCGTCTTCTAGAGCTAGCAGCTCCGGACATCATCGTACGTAACGAAAAACGTATGCTGCAAGAGTCTGTTGATGCGCTACTGGATAACGGTCGTCGTGGTCGTGCGATCACAGGTTCGAACAAGCGTCCTCTGAAATCTCTTGCTGATATGATCAAGGGTAAACAAGGTCGTTTCCGTCAGAACCTTCTAGGTAAACGTGTAGACTACTCTGGCCGTTCTGTAATCACAGTAGGTCCATACCTTCGTCTACACCAGTGTGGTCTTCCTAAGAAGATGGCACTTGAACTATTCAAACCATTCATCTACAGCAAGCTAGAGACTCGTGGTCTTGCGACTACAATCAAAGCTGCTAAGAAAATGGTAGAGCGTGAAGAAGCGGTTGTTTGGGATATCCTGGACGAAGTAATCCGTGAACACCCAGTACTATTGAACCGTGCACCGACACTTCACCGTCTAGGTATCCAGGCGTTCGAACCAGTACTAATCGAAGGTAAAGCGATTCAGCTACACCCACTTGTTTGTGCGGCGTACAACGCGGACTTCGATGGTGACCAAATGGCGGTTCACGTACCTCTAACTCTAGAGGCACAGCTTGAAGCTCGTACTCTGATGATGTCGACAAACAACATTCTGTCGCCAGCGTCAGGCGATCCGATCATCGTACCTTCTCAGGACGTTGTATTGGGTCTTTACTACATGACTCGTGAAAAGATCAACGTGAAAGGTGAAGGCATGTACCTTTCTGGCCCAGCAGAGGCTGAGAAAGCATACCGCACTAAACAAGCTGAACTTCACGCACGCGTTAAAGTACGTATTACTGAAACAGTCGTAGACGAAGACGGCAACAGCACTACATCTACTGGTATGGTTGATACCACTATCGGTCGTGCAATGCTTTGGCAAATCGTGCCATCTGGTCTGCCGTACAGCATCGTTAACCAAAAGCTAGGTAAGAAACAAATCTCTAACCTACTTAACGAGGCGTACCGTAAGCTAGGTTTGAAAGACACGGTAATCTTCGCTGACCAAATCATGTACGCAGGTTTTGCTTACGCAGCACTATCTGGTGTATCGGTTGGTATCGACGATATGGTTGTACCGCCAGCTAAGTACACTGAAATCGCAGAAGCGGAAGAAGAAGTACGTGAAATCCAGGAACAGTACCAATCTGGTCTTGTTACTGCGGGCGAACGCTACAACAAAGTGATCGATATCTGGGCATCGACCAACGACCGCGTTGCGAAAGCAATGATGGAGAACCTGTCATCTGAAACGGTAATTAACCGTGACGGTGAAGAGGAACAACAAGAGTCGTTCAACAGCATCTACATGATGGCCGACTCAGGTGCTCGTGGTTCTGCAGCACAGATTCGTCAGCTTGCTGGTATGCGTGGTCTGATGGCACGTCCAGATGGTTCAATCATCGAAACGCCGATCACTGCGAACTTTAAAGAAGGTCTAAACGTACTTCAGTACTTTATCTCAACGCACGGTGCTCGTAAGGGTCTTGCGGATACGGCACTGAAAACAGCGAACTCGGGTTACCTAACTCGTCGTCTAGTAGACGTTGCTCAAGACGTTGTTGTAACTGAACATGACTGTGGCACTCACGAGGGTGTTGACATGATGCCTCATATCGAGGGTGGTGATGTTAAAGTTGCACTTTCTGAGCTAGCTCTAGGTCGTGTTGTTGCTGAAGACGTTCTAAAACCTGGTACTGAAGATGTTCTTATTCCACGTAACACCCTGATCGATGAGAAGTGGTGTCAAATCATGGAAGAGAACTCAGTAGACAGCATGAAAGTACGTTCTGTTGTTACTTGTGATTCTGACTTCGGTTGTTGTGCACAGTGTTACGGTCGTGACCTAGCACGTGGTCACCTAGTGAACCAAGGTGAAGCAGTAGGCGTTATCGCTGCTCAGTCTATCGGTGAGCCGGGTACACAGCTTACGATGCGTACGTTCCACATCGGTGGTGCGGCATCGACAGCAGCAGCTGAAAACAGCGTTCAAGCGAAGAACAACGGTTCTATCAAGCTACACAACGCTAAATCAGTAGTGGCAGATGACGGTAAGATCGTTATCACCTCTCGTGCGACTGAACTAACCATCATCGATGAGTTTGGCCGTACTAAAGAGAAGCACAAACTGCCTTACGGTACACTACTAAGCAAAGGCGACGGTGACACAGTTCAAGCTGGTGAAACGGTAGCTAACTGGGAAGCGCACACACTACCAATCATCACTGAAGTAGCGGGTCGCATCCAGTTCGTAGATATGATCGACGGTGTAACAGTTTCTCGCCAAACAGATGACCTAACAGGTCTATCTTCAAGCGAAGTAACTGACGCAGCAGCGCGTCCATCTGCAGGTAAAGATATGCGTCCAGCTATCAAACTTGTTGATGAGCAAGGTAACGATGTAATGATCCCTGGTACTGATATGCCAGCTCACTACTTCCTGCCTGGTAAAGCGATTGTAAACATCGAAGATGGCGCAGCAGTAGGCGTAGGTGCAACACTTGCACGTATTCCTCAGAAATCTGGCGGTAACAAAGATATCACCGGTGGTCTTCCACGCGTTGCTGACCTGTTCGAAGCTCGTAAGCCTAAAGAGCCTGCGATCCTTGCTGAACACACAGGTACAGTTAGCTTCGGTAAAGAGACCAAAGGTAAGCGTCGTCTAGTGATCACTCGCGACAGCGGTGAAGCATACGAAGAGATGATTCCTAAGCATCGTCAGCTTAACGTTTTCGAAGGTGAGAAGGTTGAGCGTGGTGATGTCATCGCTGATGGTCCAGAGTCTCCACATGACATCCTACGTCTACGTGGCGTACACGCGGTAACTCAGTACATCGCTAACGAAGTACAAGAAGTTTACCGTCTACAAGGCGTTAAGATTAACGATAAGCACATTGAGACTATCGTTCGTCAAATGCTACGTAAGTGTACTATCACATTTGCTGGTGATTCTGAGTTCCTACCTGGTGAGCAAGTAGAATACTCACAAGTTAAGATTGCTAACCGTAATCTAGAAGCTGAAGGTAAAGAGCCTGCGCGTTTCGAACGTGAACTTCTAGGTATTACTAAAGCGTCTCTAGCGACTGAGTCGTTCATCTCTGCGGCATCGTTCCAGGAGACAACTCGCGTACTAACAGAAGCTGCAGTTTCTGGTAAGCGTGATGACCTTCGTGGTCTGAAAGAGAACGTAATTGTTGGTCGTCTGATCCCAGCTGGTACTGGTTTCGCATACCATCAAGAGCGTCAAGCTAAACGTACTGAAGCGCAAGAAGGCCCGTCTGCTGAACAAGCAACGGATAACCTGGCAGCACTTCTAAACGCTGGCTTCTCTTCTGAAGAATAAGCTTCTGACGAGTTATCGTTAAGAATGAAAAAAGGCACCCTCGGGTGCCTTTTTTAATATCTATGTACCGTCCTAAATAAGAAAGTGGTCATACTTAATGATAGAGAAGCAGAAAACAGGCATCGAGAACAAACACGCATGAACCCATCCATGGGGCTTCGATTTGCCATCCATGGCAAATCGAGTTTGTTTATCGACACCTGTTCCCTGACCAGTTAATTTTCCAGATTGGTATAATTTTTAATATCTAAAAAGGGCTGATGTTTTCACATCAACCCTTCTGCTATAGATTCGCCAGAGTTCGTTTAAGCCCCTGGTGGCATAGCTAAACTATCAGAGATCTGTTGAATCAATTGATCTTCTACTTCGAAACGAGTCTCGAGAATCTCTCCAACGAGCGACATGTCTGAATTGAAGTCAGGCAACTCATCATCTTCTGTGACTTCAGAGTATTTATCGTTAAAGTTCAGCAGTGGCTCCGTCGTAATGACGATTTTTCCGTACGTCTGATTGATTTCGTCTGTCACGATAAAGCCGGTCGATTTCCAGCGATCCATGACCATATCGTAAATTTTGAAATGGCCTTCAGAGATATAGTCGACCAGATGTTGGCAGAAGTTTTGCAACTCGGAAGGGGTAGGAAGTTCAATCACGTTAGTTTTCGAACAAGGTTGCAGCGCTGCAAGCTTACAGTATTCAACGATCAGCGATTGTCTCGTTTCTAACCAGTGATCAATGACATCACTGGAGCCACCCCACTGGTCTTGTGTTTGTTTGAATTTTTTTAGCATGACCATGCCCTCATGATCGGTTCGCCATTTGGCAAACGTATCCTTTGCATAGCAAAGTTAGTAAAGTTATTACAAACTCTTGTCCTTACTAAAATTTATAGTTTCATATTTACCTAACGATAAACTCTAGTATGAAATTAGATTGCCAGTAAAATGGTTGAACTTCAAGCAAAGGGAGGGTGTCATGTTAAGAAAAGGTGATGTTAAGCGCGTAGAAAATGCGCATTGGTGTGTTGTTTCAGGAAGTGAAATTTGGCTGGTGGATGGTGCTGTTCCTTTTGGCTCTGCGGAACAGTTCGCGTTGCCGGAAGTTGGTGCAAGAAAAATTGGTGAGTATCAACAGCATCCGGTTATGTGGGTAAACCTAGCCGATCTAGAACAAGATTTACCGATGACTTCATTGCGAGATTGCCTGCATTTTCCTGAAACGCTCTTTTTGCTGCTAAGTAAGGCTATTCAGTATGGACACATGACGCAAAGTTTACGTTTTTGTCCTCAATGTGGTGGTCGGAACTTCATCAATAATAATCAGCTAGCTATGCAATGTGGCGAATGTAGAACGCTACACTACCCACGTATCTTCCCATGCATTATCGTCGCTGTACGTAAAGAGAAGCAGATTCTACTGGCGCAGCACCCAAGACATCGAAACGGTATGTATACCGTCATAGCGGGCTTTCTGGAGGTCGGAGAGACGCTAGAAGAGTGTGTTGCGCGTGAAATACACGAAGAAACCGGTGTATACGTAAAAAATATTCGTTACTTCGGCAGTCAGCCTTGGGCGTTTCCATCCAGCATGATGATGGCTTTCTTAGCAGACTATGAGTCTGGGGAATTAAGCCCCGATTATACAGAATTGTCAGATGCTCAGTGGTTTAATGCTGATGAGATGCCAGATGTCGCTCCAAAAGGCACGATTGCCCGAGCACTTATAGAGCAAACCCTGCAAGATATTAAAGCTAATCACTTGGGCAAGTAGATAAAAAAAACCCTCCGAGAGGGAGGGGGTAAGTAAGATGTCGTTATGAGATGCTGAGTACTAGGTACTCAGTTTATAATTGTAGTTTTCGCTAGCGAACAAATTTTTAACACTGATACGGATTGGGCGCAAATTAAGCGTTGATTTAAAAGTTAATAACATGATCCAGGTTGCAAAGCACACAGCTATTGGCCTTAAATCAGTGTTAGAATACGCCCTTTAAAAGAAAGCCTAACAATTGGAATTACGGAATGACTGAATTAAAAAATGATCGTTATCTGCGTGCTCTACTGAAAGAGCCTGTAGATTACACGCCAGTATGGATGATGCGTCAGGCAGGTCGTTACCTACCAGAATACAAAGCAACACGTGCACAAGCGGGCGATTTCATGTCTTTGTGTAAAAACGCGGAGCTGGCGTCTGAAGTAACGCTTCAACCTCTACGCCGTTTTCCTCTTGATGCAGCAATCTTGTTCTCAGACATCCTGACTATCCCTGATGCAATGGGACTTGGTCTGCGCTTTGCAGCGGGTGAAGGCCCAGTGTTTGACAACCCAATCACTTGCAAAGCAGACGTGGAAAAAATTGGCCTTCCCGATCCAGAAGGTGAGCTGCAATACGTGATGAACGCAGTGCGTCAGATCCGTAAAGACCTAAAGGGTGAAGTGCCACTGATTGGTTTCTCTGGCAGCCCTTGGACACTCGCGACTTACATGGTTGAGGGTAGTAGCTCAAAAGCGTTCACTAAGATCAAGAAGATGATGTACGCGGAGCCACAGACACTGCATCTATTGCTTGATAAGCTTGCCGACAGCGTCATTGAGTACTTGAATGCGCAAATTAAAGCGGGTGCGCAATCGGTGATGGTATTTGACACATGGGGTGGTGTACTGACTCCTCGTGACTACAACTTGTTCTCACTGCAATACATGCACAAGATCGTTGATGGTCTAATTCGTGAAAACGACGGTCGTCGCGTACCAGTAACGCTATTCACTAAGAATGGCGGCATGTGGCTAGAGCAAATCGCAGCAACAGGCTGTGATGCAGTTGGCCTGGACTGGACAATCAACATCGCAGACGCAAAAGCACGTATCGGTGACAAAGTCGCGTTGCAGGGTAATATGGATCCATCAATGCTTTACGCTTCACCAGAGCGTATCCGTGAAGAAGTCGCGGATATTCTGGAAGGTTTTGGTGATACTGGTACTGGTCATGTATTCAACCTTGGTCACGGTATCCACCTCGATGTTCCGCCAGAAAACGCAGGCGTATTTGTCGAAGCGGTGCATGAGTTATCAAAGCCATACCACAAATAATCTCGATTTTTCGCAATTCAATACCGGCATCTATTGCCGGTATTTTTTTGTCTGAAGTTTATTTATACCCAAATAACCTCGAGATGCTAGGTTCAGCGAGAATGGATTGGTGCACAGACGCGGCAACGATTTGATGATCTAGTGGCTCTAAATCAAAAATCGTTAACAAAGGCTGTGATCCAAGACAACTCGCCCTTCGGGAGCGTGTCACTGACACGATTTCAGCGTCAAATCACTTGAAAATAGCTGTCTATTCCTCTGCGTTATTTTTCTTGAACTCGAGTCAGTGACAACGCTCTGAATCCTGCATCTTGAAGTCATTTGGGTATATGTACAGCCATTATAGTATTTAGCCTACTATGATCTAATTACTGGTAACGCTGTACGTAATAATTTATTGGTAATTAAAACAGTCATTTATTCTTTTAGGTTGTTTGTGGTTTATTACTCTGTACAGCGAAGAGAGTATTTAGATCATAGGTAACCTAAAGCATCGAATGAATGCGACTTTGCAGGTAAGGAACGACGTCTGCCTCAAACCATGGGTTCTTTTTAAGCCATAACGTATTGCGTGGTGAAGGGTGAGGAAGAGGGATAAAGTCCGGTTCCCAGTCCTGCCAATGTTGGACGGTTTCGGTCAGTGTTTTGGGCTTATTGGGCAGGTAGTAGTTCTGTGAATATTGGCCAATAAGTAATGTCAGTTCGATATTTGGTAGTTGTTGCAGCAGCTTTTGATGCCAGGCAGGTGCGCATTCTTTACGTGGAGGCAGGTCCCCAGAACGCCCCTTACCCGGATAACAAAATCCCATCGGAATAATGGCAACTTTGGTCGGGTCGTAGAAGGTGTCTTTATCCATATCCAGCCACTGGCGTAGCCGGTCACCACTAGGGTCATTCCACGGAATGGATGTGTTGTGGACCCGAGTACCGGGCGCCTGGCCAATTATCAGTAGTCGGGCTTCTTTCGCTGCTTGTACGACCGGATTTGCGCCTAGCGGTAAATCGCTGGCGCAAAGCTGACAGGCTCTAACTTGCTTCAGTAGTGCGTCTAGTGACATGAACGATTTAATATCCTTTATCGAAATCGACTTGGTAGTTGAGTGTGAATCCATCTCGCCAGTTTAGGTAATTCTCGGCAAATATCTCCACCACTTGCTCAGGGAAGCTGAGAGCGGCAATGTGCGGTGTGAGTGTAATTTGCGGTAATCTCCAGAAAGGATGCTCCTTAGGAAGTGGCTCTTGCTCAAAAACATCCAGAATCGCGTGCTCTATCCAGTGATTTTTAATTGCAAGTAGGAGTCCCTTGTCCTCGAGCACATCTCCGCGTCCGACATTAATCAGTATGGCTCGGTTTAGATGACTGAGTGTTTCGCTATTAAGCAGGTAAAGGGTCTCGGGTGTGCTTGGCAAGGTGTTGACGACGATGTCTGCTTGCTTGAGGGCGCTCGTAAGTTCATTGATATGAAAAGTCTGGTTAAATTCCCCACCTGACGTTGGAATGCCAGTGCGATTAACACCGATAGTCTCTATTCCCATGGCTCGAACCGTTTTTGCTAAGTAACTGCCTATGCTGCCGGTGCCGAGAATGACCATCTTTTTACTTTGCAGAGAAGTATAGAGGTGAGGCTGCCATAGCCGATTCTGTTGCTGCTGGTGGTAAAGGCTAAAGTGGCGATAGTGGGCGATACAGTAACCAATGACATATTCCGCAATAAGTGAGCCAAAGATCCCTCGCACATTCGTCAGGGTATAATCGCGACGCAAATCCTGCTGCATTAAGGTGTTCACTCCCGCAAAGGTAGATTGTACCCAGTCAAGTTGTGAAAACTCGTCTAACCTTTGTGATAGCAGAGGCGGATCAGCCAGAACAATCTGAGCGTCGTTCGGATCATCCGTAACGCTAAGATCGGGCAGGTTTTTCTCTGCCAATAATGTTTGATAGGTGCTTTGATGCTCTGAGAGCAGGAAAATCTTATTTGGTTGCGGCATTAACTTTTTTCCCTGTGATGAATCAAGTACACTTTCGCTGTTTTTTTCTTCAATGATTGAGTGACTATGCTTAAGAATCCTCTTCAGGTTCGTTTGGAAAAACTAGAACCTTGGCAACAAATTACCTTTATGGCGTGTCTGTGCGAGCGCATGTATCCAAACTACGCGATGTTTTGCGAGAATACAGAATTTGCGGAGCCGCGCGCTTACCGAGCGATTCTTGATAGTGTATGGGAAATTCTGACAGTTAAGAGCGCGAAAGTGAACTTTGAGCGTCAGCTAGAAAAACTGGAAGAGCTATTCCCGAGTTCTGATGAGTTTGATTTTTACGGCGTATACCCAGCAATGGATGCGTGTCAGGCTCTGTCTACATTGCTGCATGGTCTGTTGGATCGCGACTACCTTTTTGACTCAATGATTAAAGTGAGCCAACAGTCGGTACAAACCGTTGCGGATCTTGAGCAAGCTCAAGGGAGCGAGCCAATCACGAATGACAATCAAAAAGAAAACCAGGCAGTGTGCGAAGAGTGGGATGTTCAGTGGGCCATTTTCCGTCCACTACGTGAAACTACCGAGCGTGATATCAATTTGATAAAAGATCTGCGTGAAGAGTTGCGAGAAGAAGGTGTAAGCAATATTGGTATTGCGCTATAACTTTCCAATGAATATGAAAAAGGCATCCGATTGGATGCCTTTTTGCTGTATGTATTCCTAGATTAAGACTATTTGGTGTCTGATTTGGTGTCTGATTTTACAGTTTTAGATGATTCAGCCTGAGGTTCTTGACTCTCCAGACCTTCTTCCTCCTCGTCATCGCGGCTTTCTATCACACCGTGCTTCTCTTTCCAGCTTTCCCAACGCTGGAACGCCAGTTCTTGCATGTCTGTGCTCTTGTCTGCTTCATCGATGATCTCTTCGCCTACGAGGTGCTCAAAGATATCTTCCAGCGTCACCAAGCCTTGTACCGTGCCGTATTCATCAACCACGAGTGCAAGCTGCAGGCGGTGAGTCATCATCTGATCAAACACTTTAGGTAGCGTTGTGTTGTTCAGTACCACTTGAATTGGACGCATCACCGCTCCAAGTTGTTTCTGACCACAACCAGATTGTTGCAGTTTAAACAGCTCTAAACGGTGTACAAAGCCGATAATGTTGTCTTTCTGTTCGCTATAAATCAACGGACGAGAGAAAGGCGTATCTTTGTGTTTATCTAAAAACTGATCGATGGTCTTGGTTGCGTTGACGCGGAATACCACCGGACGAGGCGTCATAACCTGAGTGACGGGAACATCTTGAATACCCAATAGGTTACTCAGAATTTTTGATTCACCTTCTGCGAACTCGCCGCTTTCACGAGCAAGAATTGCCATTGCTGATAACTCATCACGCATCTTAGGCGCGACGTGATTGCGAGATAGACGTTTGGTAATTTGCTCAGAGAACCAAACGAATGGTGTTAAAGCCCATACCATCCAACGTAAAGCGACCGCAGCGGTAGGGGCAAGCTGACGCCAGTAAGTCGCACCAATCGTCTTTGGTACGATTTCAGACAGGACCAAGATAGCCAAGGTCAGTACCGCAGAGAAAATACCCAGCGCTTCACTACCGAATACCACGGCGGCTTGTGCCCCCGCGGTTGCCGCACCAATGGTATGTGCGATGGTGTTAAGCGTCAGAATCGAAGCTAACGGGCGGTCGATGTCTGATTTGAGTTTAGAAAGCTGTCCAGCAGCAGGGTGCCCCTGTTGATTGAGCTGTGCGATGTAGCTTGGACTGATACTTAGTAATACTGCCTCCAGTACCGAACAGATAAATGAAATGCCGATAGCAATAGAGATATAAATGGATAACAGCAGCATAGTTGCCCTTGAAAGTAATTAGATAGTCGTTGTTTGCAGCCATTATAGCCGCGTATGTGGGGTATAAATTGCGCCAAATACGTTGGAAAGCAAGGGGATTCGGACCTTATGTGGTAACAAATTGTGAGTTAATACTCATATTATGGCTAAAAGTACGTCATAAAATCGAAAGTTCACCTACAAACCTTTGCCAGATGGGGCATTTATGTTTTAGAGTGAGACGAATTCGATAACCTATAAGAAGGGAAACCTAATGAACAAGACCCAATTAATCGACTTTATCGCAGAGAAAGCAGACCTATCAAAAGCACAAGCAAAGGCTGCTCTTGAAGCGACTCTTGAAGGTGTAACTGGCGCACTGAAAGAGGGTGACCAAGTTCAACTAATTGGTTTTGGTACATTCAAAGTAAACCACCGTGCTGCACGTACTGGCCGTAACCCTAAGACTGGCGATGAGATTCAAATCGCAGCGGCTAATGTTCCTGCATTCGTAGCAGGTAAAGCACTGAAAGAATCAGTAAACTAAGTTAGAATGCACCGAGGTATCCTGCCTCGGTGCAACTTTATGAAAAAACAGCTCTTCACTTCACTTCTCCTTACTAGCCTTTCTCTTGTTGGCTGCTCATCTGTTGAAACTCCCAATCTAGAACAATTTACTCATTTCACTGGTGGCAAAACCGAAGGTGATGCAAGCAGTTTATATTGGGTGACGGAACGACTTACCCGCGTCAGTACAGCAGCAGACTATGTAACAGCGGGTGATTACGGTTGGTACCAAAGTGATTATCGCTGGGATGACGGGGAATTACGGGAGTTGACTCGAAAGGGTGACCAGATTGATGCCAAGTTGGGTATGGTACCTTTCCAAATCCACATCCGATTCAATAAAGATGGTGAAGCGGTTTATCAGCAATATCGAGTTAGTAACAAAGTCCTGCCATTGCAGCATGCTCAATTAGAGCGTTTTAAGCAAGAAGCGAACGATGTCGTTGTCTCGGTCAAAGAAAGCTCTCGGAATGGACAAAGCCTGATTCAAGGCTACTGGAATGGTGAGTTATTGGAAACTTGCGATGGTAAGGCGTTTGCGACACTCGAATTTAATCAAACGTTGCCGAGGTTTGTCATTGACCGATTAGCATCCGTTGATAATTACATTGCCTTTATTGGTAAAGAGTCTCGTAATAAAGTGACGATTGATGAATTACTGTTGCTTAAAGAGGACGATTTTGACTGCGTTCTGCGACCTAAACTCATTGCTGAATAACCGGCCTTGCTTTGAATAATAAAAAAAGGCGCTTTACGCGCCTTGTTATTTATAGCCAACTGATGTTGTTTTTATTTTGCTTGCTCACGTGCGATAGCACGGTAGCCAATATCATTACGATGGAACATGCCATCCCAGCTGATTTGCTTCGCTAGCTCATACGCTCGTTGCTGAGCTTCTGAAACGCTGTGGCCAAGCGCTGTAGCACATAGTACGCGACCACCATTTGTCACAACATCGCCGTCTTTGTTCTCAGTACCCGCGTGGAAGACTTTCTCGCCTTCAACTTCGCTCTGAGGTAGGCCTGAAATCACATCACCTTTGTTGTACGCCGCTGGGTAACCACCTGCAGCAAGAACAACACCGATAGACGCGCGTGGATCCCATTTCGATTCCACTTGATCCAGTTTCTTGTCGACAGCAGCCAGACAAAGCTCAACTAAATCTGATTGCATGCGCATCATAATTGGCTGAGTTTCTGGATCGCCGAATCGACAGTTATATTCGATCACTTTTGGCGTGCCGTCTTTATCGATCATTAGACCCGCATATAGGAAACCTGTGTATGGGTTACCTTCTGCTGCCATACCGCGAACGGTTGGGTAAATCACTTCGTCCATGATGCGATTGTGAATTTCTGCTGTAACCACTGGTGCTGGAGAGTAAGCTCCCATACCACCTGTGTTAGGACCAGTATCTTTATCGCCTACGCGTTTGTGGTCTTGGCTGGTGGCCATTGGTAGGACGTTCTCGCCATCTACCATTACGATGAAGCTTGCTTCTTCGCCATCCAGGAATTCTTCAATAACCACACGGCTACCAGCGTCACCGAAAGCGTTACCAGCAAGCATGTCTTTGATTGCGTCTTCCGCTTCGCCTAGCGTCATTGCGACGATAACACCTTTACCTGCAGCAAGGCCGTCAGCTTTCACCACGATTGGTGCGCCTTGCTCACGAACGTAAGCCAATGCAGGCTCAATCTCGGTGAAATTAGCGTAAGAGCCTGTTGGGATTTTATGGCGTGCAAGAAAGTCTTTGGTGAACGCTTTTGAGCCTTCAAGCTGAGCAGCAGCTTGAGTTGGGCCAAAAATCGGTAGGCCAGCTTCATTAAACGCATCGACGACACCAATCACAAGTGGTGCTTCAGGGCCAACGATAGTCAGCTCAATTGCATTTTCTTGTGCAAATGCAACCAGTGCTGCCGTGTCTTCTACGCCGATGTTGACGTTTTTCAGTTTTGGTTCGAGTGCAGTACCCGCGTTACCAGGGGCAACAAATACCGTTTCAACATTTGGGTTCTGAGCGGCTTTCCAACCCAGTGCGTGTTCACGACCGCCGGCACCGATAATTAATACATTCATTTTTAATCCTTTTTATCACGGTGGTGATAAGAATACAGAACGCTTCGCTTACAGAACACAGAACAGCAATCATCCATTCTGTATTCTCGAAGGGCGCGTTGCGCCCGCTCTGTATTCTGTATTTTAAATTAGTGACGGAAGTGACGCATACCAGTGAAGATCATCGCCATACCGTGCTCATCTGCTGCTGCAATAACTTCGTCATCACGCATAGAGCCACCTGGTTGAATCACACATTTGATGCCAGCTTCTGCTGCCGCATCAATACCATCACGGAATGGGAAGAATGCGTCTGATGCCATTACGCTACCAGCAACTTTCAGACCTTCATCGGCTGCTTTAATGCCAGCGATTTTTGCAGAGTAAACACGGCTCATTTGGCCAGCGCCTACACCGATAGTCATGTCACCTTTTGCGTAAACGATCGCGTTTGATTTCACGAATTTCGCTACTTTCCAGCAGAATAGCGCGTCTTTTAACTCTTCTTCTGTTGGCTGACGCTTAGATACCACTTTAAGGTCATCCAGGCTTACCATGCCTTGGTCACGGTCTTGAACCAGCAGGCCGCCGTTAACGCGTTTAACATCAAAGCCAGTTGTCTTGGTTGTCCACTCTCCGCACTCAAGAAGGCGAACGTTTTTCTTCGCAGCAACTACTTCGATAGCTTCCGCTGATACTGAAGGTGCGATAATGACTTCAACGAATTGACGTTCAACAATCGCTGTAGCAGTTTCTGCGTCTAGCTCTTTGTTGAATGCGATGATGCCGCCGAATGCTGATGTTGGATCCGTTTGGTAAGCGCGGTTGTACGCTTCTAGGATGTCTTTACCTAGCGCTACACCACATGGGTTTGCGTGTTTCACGATCACACATGCTGGCTCGTCGAACTCTTTCACACACTCAAGCGCTGCATCAGTGTCAGCGATGTTGTTGTAAGAAAGTGCTTTACCTTGGATTTGGTGAGCAGTAGAAACAGATGCTTCTTCTGGATTTGCTTCAACATAGAATGCTGCTGCTTGGTGGCTGTTCTCACCGTAGCGCATATCTTGTTTCTTCTCGAACTGCTGGTTGAAAGTGCGTGGGAATTTCGATTCTTCATCACCTTCTTTGTTCTCACCGTAAGATGGAACCATAGTGCCGAAGTAGTTTGCGATCATGCCGTCGTAAGAAGCAGTATGCTCAAATGCAGCGATAGCAAGGTCGAAGCGCGTTTCCAACGTTAGCGATTTGTCGTTTGCATCCATTTCAGCGACTACGCGATCGTAATCTGAAGCGTTTACAACGATAGTTACGTCTTTATGGTTTTTCGCTGCAGAGCGAACCATTGTTGGGCCACCGATATCGATGTTCTCAACAGCGTCTTCTAGAGTACAGCCGTCTTTAGCAACAGTTTCTGCGAATGGGTATAGGTTAACGACAACCATGTCGATTGGATTGATGCCGTGCTGCGCCATTACTTCATCGTCCTGACCGCGACGGCCTAATACGCCACCGTGAACTTTCGGGTGAAGCGTTTTTACGCGACCGTCCATCATTTCTGGGAAACCAGTGTAGTCAGAGACTTCTGTTACTGCGATACCTTGCTCAGCAAGTAGGCGAGCTGTACCACCAGTAGATAGGATATCGACACCACGTTCAGCCAGAGCTTGTGCAAACTCAACAATACCTGTTTTGTCTGATACGCTGATTAGCGCGCGGCGAATAGGACGAGCGTTGTTCATGCTTCCATTTTCCTCAAATTCACGGAGTTAAAGATGTTTGCCAAAAATGAACTTGTTTTTACCTCTTGGGATAAAATATTGGCCAGTTTTGGTAAAGACCTTTCGAGGTGTTTTCCAATCAGAAAACAGTCTCCACTATTTGATGGCGCGTATTCTAACCAATTTATTACAAAAAAGCTCGCGCAATCGTTTGGCATCTCAAAAATAATTGGGAAAAAGTCGATCTTTAACTTTAAAAGTAACGAGATAGTTAATAAGGACAGTTATGTTTCATATAGGTGAACTGGCGAAACGCTGTGGTGTGACTGCCGATACATTACGATTCTACGAAAAAAATGGACTAATCAAACCAGCAGAACGAAGTGAGTCAGGCTATCGTCTCTATAATGAAGAGAATCAAAAGCAGGTTCGATTTATCCTCAAAGCAAAAGAGCTTGGCTTAAGTTTGTGTGAGATTAGAGATCTGCTGGAAATCAAACTAGAAGCAACAGAACACAGTTGCGCTGAGGTTAAGGCTATTACTACTGCCAAGTTGGAGCTGGTGGATGAAAAAATTAATGAACTGACTAAAATTCGCCGAGCGCTCAAGAAGATTAATGACGCCTGCTGCGGTCATGTGGATGACGATGCGAGTCACTGCTCTATCTTAGCTGCTCTGGAGTAGTCAGATTTTTTATTATGCCCAGGATTGTATCTGGATGGGATGGTTTACTAGGAACCAGCCGCTCTCCACCCTATAATCCCTCATCTTTATTTGCGGTAAGAGATGGTGTCCTGTCTTTCTGCTGCTTTACCTGGTAGATGAGAGAGTGTAATTACATGGTTGGAGTCTATTTTCAAATCAACGATTGGACGCTGGACGTTGGTGAAAATAAGCTTTACCGAAAAGGTAGAGAAACCTCCGTCGAACCGCGATTAAGTAACCTTCTATATTTCTTTGCTAACAACGCGAACCAAGTTTTCACACGCAAAGAGTTAATACAGTCAGTTTGGGATAGGGCGGCTGTCACCGACCAAGTGGTGACTCAGTCTATCTCTGAGCTGCGTAAGTTATTGCGTGATAGCCGTGAAGATAACCCCAGCTATGTCATCACAGTGCCCAAGCGAGGGTATAAACTCGTCGCTGAAGTCACACGCTTAACGCCAAAAGAGTTTATGCGCGTTAGTCATGAGGACCTGCCTTCCGTAACTGGAGAAGCCGAGCGTTGCCACTCAAACGATTCTCAGGCACAACGTTCCACTGACTCAGATTCTGTTGGTGGGTCAAATAAACTAAAGCATCAACAACGCTATCGACGTAAGGGATTTTTTAGCTTTACTTTGATTGGTATTGTGGTTGCGATGATAATCACGTCTACCTTCAAGCAGCCAGAAGCCAGTAATAACCCAAACAACGACATACATCTGATTGAATTCAAGCTCCACAACAACGTCAGTCATACAGGTATTAGCCATGACCTAGCCGACGGTATCACCAAAAAGTTAATGTCGGATGTGGCTCAGGTCAGTGACTATCGCGTGATGCAGAAGAGCTCGTCCTTTAATGGCAGTGCGGAACCGGGCAAATCTGTGGTGGTGAAAATAAGGCAAAGTGATGTAGCCCGGTTATTAGAAATCGAGTATCGAACCAGTTTATCGGATAAAGCGTTATTTCGTCGTTTATATACTTTGGCGGACCGTGATTTAAAGACGGTTTTACAGCAAGCGTCGCTGGGGATGATGACGATACTGAATGTGCCCAACGCTAAACTGGAATCAACGATGCTGGTGGCTGGGCTTCCCATGACGCCCAAGGCACTAAAACTGTTTATTCAAGCGCATCATTATTTAAACATTTCGGATGCTGAACAGTATCAGCATGGTATTGATCTCATGGAAAACGTTTTAGACATTGAACCACACAATGCTTATGTCCAAGCTGAGTTGTTGATTGCCTACTATGTACAAAAAGCACTGTACCCTGAACAAGCTCAGAAAAAGAGACAGACACAAGCACTCCATGAGGCATTGGAAGTAGGGGCAAAAATGACTATTGGTCAAATTCAGCCTCGCATTTATGAAGCGCTCGCTCTACATGAAACAGTCACTGGTGATTTAGCGAAGGCAAAGCAGTATCTAGCGCAAGCTCTTAAGTTGCGTGATTCCGTGCTTGCCAATGTTATTCTCGGCAAACATGCTGAGTTGGAGCAAGATATAGAGGCTGCGGGCAAGTTCTATCGCAAAGCCCTCTATATAGATATGTCTCTTAAGACTCACCTATTGTGTAAGTTGTTAGTGTTTAAAAGTGATGTGACGATGGAAGACATCACGCATCAAAACAATTCGCTAGCCGTGAATGAAAGTTAATAAACGAATTCTATTCATTGTATAAGCCCTTCACATTGGTGAGGGGCTTTTTATATCTGCACAATTTCTACAGAAGATATGCCTTTCAGTAACCGTGATTAATACTAAATGGCAAAAACGCACGGTGATATTGAAAAAATAAGTGATAGAGGCGTAATCGAAGAGGAAAATGTTAGCGCTTTTTCTACGAAGCGATGGCCTTTATCTGCAGAAAAGATCCGTTTGATCCAAGAAAAATAGACTAAATCGTTCTTTATTTGCACAAAGTGTTTGTTGTTTGTTCGGTTGAAAGTTTTTTTGCAAAAAACGCTTGTGCTAATTTCTTAACTCCCTATACTGCGCATCCACCGACACGGAGTGAGACGAAAGTCACACAGCGAGTCGGAAATGAGAGAAAAAGAAATTTGAAAAAATGCTTGACTCTCTCACGGTGCGGAGTAAGATACGCACCCCTAACGACGAGCAACTGAGTTGCTGGGTAAGTTAGAAAAGCTCTTTAAAAATAAGAACCTATCAATCTGTGTGGGCACTCGTTGATGATAATCCAATTAGATACCTCGGTATCAAATTAGGTTTCAATGATACGAAGTGACCATTGAATCGAAAGATTCAGCACAGTCAATTCAAACATTACGTTATGTAATGTTCAGTATTCATTGAGCCGAACAAAATCTTAAATTGAAGAGTTTGATCATGGCTCAGATTGAACGCTGGCGGCAGGCCTAACACATGCAAGTCGAGCGGAAACGAGTTATCTGAACCTTCGGGGAACGATAACGGCGTCGAGCGGCGGACGGGTGAGTAATGCCTAGGAAATTGCCCTGATGTGGGGGATAACCATTGGAAACGATGGCTAATACCGCATGATGCCTACGGGCCAAAGAGGGGGACCTTCGGGCCTCTCGCGTCAGGATATGCCTAGGTGGGATTAGCTAGTTGGTGAGGTAAGGGCTCACCAAGGCGACGATCCCTAGCTGGTCTGAGAGGATGATCAGCCACACTGGAACTGAGACACGGTCCAGACTCCTACGGGAGGCAGCAGTGGGGAATATTGCACAATGGGCGCAAGCCTGATGCAGCCATGCCGCGTGTGTGAAGAAGGCCTTCGGGTTGTAAAGCACTTTCAGTCGTGAGGAAGGTAGTGTGTTTAATAGATGCATTATTTGACGTTAGCGACAGAAGAAGCACCGGCTAACTCCGTGCCAGCAGCCGCGGTAATACGGAGGGTGCGAGCGTTAATCGGAATTACTGGGCGTAAAGCGCATGCAGGTGGTTTGTTAAGTCAGATGTGAAAGCCCGGGGCTCAACCTCGGAATAGCATTTGAAACTGGCAGACTAGAGTACTGTAGAGGGGGGTAGAATTTCAGGTGTAGCGGTGAAATGCGTAGAGATCTGAAGGAATACCGGTGGCGAAGGCGGCCCCCTGGACAGATACTGACACTCAGATGCGAAAGCGTGGGGAGCAAACAGGATTAGATACCCTGGTAGTCCACGCCGTAAACGATGTCTACTTGGAGGTTGTGGCCTTGAGCCGTGGCTTTCGGAGCTAACGCGTTAAGTAGACCGCCTGGGGAGTACGGTCGCAAGATTAAAACTCAAATGAATTGACGGGGGCCCGCACAAGCGGTGGAGCATGTGGTTTAATTCGATGCAACGCGAAGAACCTTACCTACTCTTGACATCCAGAGAACTTTCCAGAGATGGATTGGTGCCTTCGGGAACTCTGAGACAGGTGCTGCATGGCTGTCGTCAGCTCGTGTTGTGAAATGTTGGGTTAAGTCCCGCAACGAGCGCAACCCTTATCCTTGTTTGCCAGCGAGTAATGTCGGGAACTCCAGGGAGACTGCCGGTGATAAACCGGAGGAAGGTGGGGACGACGTCAAGTCATCATGGCCCTTACGAGTAGGGCTACACACGTGCTACAATGGCGCATACAGAGGGCGGCCAACTTGCGAAAGTGAGCGAATCCCAAAAAGTGCGTCGTAGTCCGGATTGGAGTCTGCAACTCGACTCCATGAAGTCGGAATCGCTAGTAATCGTGGATCAGAATGCCACGGTGAATACGTTCCCGGGCCTTGTACACACCGCCCGTCACACCATGGGAGTGGGCTGCAAAAGAAGTAGGTAGTTTAACCTTCGGGGGGACGCTTACCACTTTGTGGTTCATGACTGGGGTGAAGTCGTAACAAGGTAGCGCTAGGGGAACCTGGCGCTGGATCACCTCCTTATACGATGATTATCGTGATGAGTGTCCACACAGATTGATAGTTCACAAGCGCAAGCTTGTAGCTAACATAGCTCTTTAACAATTTGGAAAGCTGACAAAGTAATCCTTGTCTTTAAATAGATAGGAGATTACTTGTAAAGTTCTCAAAGTATTCATGTATTTGAATACAACTAAAAACACATTCAAGTGTTCTTGGGTTTTGCGAAAGCAAAACATATTTGAGTCCGGCAAAATCGAAAGCTATCTCGCTCATTCAAATAATGAGATAGCAACTTTGGTTGTTTGACCGTTTGATTTCACTTTTTAAAGTGAAGACAAAATGCAATTCGAAACTCCTTCGGGTTGTATGGTTAAGTGACTAAGCGTACACGGTGGATGCCTTGGCAGTCAGAGGCGATGAAGGACGTATTAACTTGCGATAAGCCCAGATTAGGCAGTAAAAGCCACTTGAGTCTGGGATTTCCGAATGGGGAAACCCACTTACATAAGTAAGTATCGTTATGTGAATACATAGCATAACGAGGCGAACCGGGGGAACTGAAACATCTAAGTACCCCGAGGAAAAGAAATCAACCGAGATTCCGAAAGTAGCGGCGAGCGAAATTGGACTAGCCCTTAAGCTTTATAGGCGTTAGGTGAACAAGCTGGAAAGCTTGGCGATACAGGGTGATAGCCCCGTAACTGACGACGCATATTCAGTGAAATCGAGTAGGGCGGGACACGTGATATCCTGTCTGAATATGGGGGGACCATCCTCCAAGGCTAAATACTACTGACTGACCGATAGTGAACCAGTACCGTGAGGGAAAGGCGAAAAGAACCCCTGTGAGGGGAGTGAAATAGAACCTGAAACCGTGTACGTACAAGCAGTAGGAGCACCTTCGTGGTGTGACTGCGTACCTTTTGTATAATGGGTCAGCGACTTATATTCAGTGGCAAGGTTAACCATCTAGGGGAGCCGTAGGGAAACCGAGTCTTAACTGGGCGTTCAGTCTCTGGATATAGACCCGAAACCAGGTGATCTAGCCATGGGCAGGTTGAAGATTGAGTAACATCAATTGGAGGACCGAACCGACTAATGTTGAAAAATTAGCGGATGACTTGTGGCTAGGGGTGAAAGGCCAATCAAACCTGGAGATAGCTGGTTCTCCCCGAAAGCTATTTAGGTAGCGCCTCGGACGAATACTACTGGGGGTAGAGCACTGTTAAGGCTAGGGGGTCATCCCGACTTACCAACCCTTTGCAAACTCCGAATACCAGTAAGTACTATCCGGGAGACACACGGCGGGTGCTAACGTCCGTCGTGGAGAGGGAAACAACCCAGACCGCCAGCTAAGGTCCCAAATTACTACTAAGTGGGAAACGATGTGGGAAGGCTCAGACAGCCAGGATGTTGGCTTAGAAGCAGCCATCATTTAAAGAAAGCGTAATAGCTCACTGGTCGAGTCGGCCTGCGCGGAAGATGTAACGGGGCTAAGTAGTAAACCGAAGCTGCGGCAATATACTTTTGTATATTGGGTAGGGGAGCGTTCTGTAAGCGGTTGAAGGTGTGTGGTAACGCATGCTGGACGTATCAGAAGTGCGAATGCTGACATGAGTAACGATAAAGGGGGTGAAAAACCTCCTCGCCGGAAGACCAAGGGTTCCTGTCCAACGTTAATCGGGGCAGGGTAAGTCGACCCCTAAGGCGAGGCCGAAAGGCGTAGTCGATGGGAAACGGGTTAATATTCCCGTACTTCTTACAATTGCGATGGGGGGACGGAGAAGGCTAGGTGGGCCTGGCGACGGTTGTCCAGGTTCAAGTGCGTAGGCTTGAGAGTTAGGTAAATCCGGCTCTCTTTAAGGCTGAGACACGACGTCGAGCATCTACGGATGTGAAGTCATTGATGCCATGCTTCCAGGAAAAGCCTCTAAGCTTCAGATTGTAAGGAATCGTACCCCAAACCGACACAGGTGGTCGGGTAGAGAATACCAAGGCGCTTGAGAGAACTCGGGTGAAGGAACTAGGCAAAATGGTACCGTAACTTCGGGAGAAGGTACGCTCTCGACGGTGAAGTCCCTTGCGGATGGAGCTATTGAGAGTCGCAGATACCAGGTGGCTGCAACTGTTTATTAAAAACACAGCACTGTGCAAAATCGTAAGATGACGTATACGGTGTGACGCCTGCCCGGTGCCGGAAGGTTAATTGATGGGGTTAGACTTCGGTCGAAGCTCTTGATCGAAGCCCCGGTAAACGGCGGCCGTAACTATAACGGTCCTAAGGTAGCGAAATTCCTTGTCGGGTAAGTTCCGACCTGCACGAATGGCGTAATGATGGCCACGCTGTCTCCACCCGAGACTCAGTGAAATTGAAATCGCTGTGAAGATGCAGTGTACCCGCGGCTAGACGGAAAGACCCCGTGAACCTTTACTACAGCTTGGCACTGAACATTGACCCTACATGTGTAGGATAGGTGGGAGGCTTTGAAACCAGCACGCCAGTGTTGGTGGAGCCGACCTTGAAATACCACCCTTGTAGTGTTGATGTTCTAACTTGGTCCCCTCATCGGGGATGAGGACAGTGCCTGGTGGGTAGTTTGACTGGGGCGGTCTCCTCCCAAAGCGTAACGGAGGAGCACGAAGGTGGGCTAATCACGGTTGGACATCGTGAGGTTAGTGCAATGGCATAAGCCCGCTTGACTGCGAGAATGACAATTCGAGCAGGTGCGAAAGCAGGTCATAGTGATCCGGTGGTTCTGAATGGAAGGGCCATCGCTCAACGGATAAAAGGTACTCCGGGGATAACAGGCTGATACCGCCCAAGAGTTCATATCGACGGCGGTGTTTGGCACCTCGATGTCGGCTCATCACATCCTGGGGCTGAAGTCGGTCCCAAGGGTATGGCTGTTCGCCATTTAAAGTGGTACGCGAGCTGGGTTTAGAACGTCGTGAGACAGTTCGGTCCCTATCTGCCGTGGGCGTTGGAGAATTGAAAGGGGCTGCTCCTAGTACGAGAGGACCGGAGTGGACGAACCTCTGGTGTTCGGGTTGTGTCGCCAGACGCATTGCCCGGTAGCTAAGTTCGGGATCGATAACCGCTGAAAGCATCTAAGCGGGAAGCGAGCCTTGAGATGAGTTCTCCCTGATACTTTAAGTATCCTAAAGGGTTGTCGTAGACTACGACGTTGATAGGCAGGGTGTGTAAGCGTTGTGAGGCGTTGAGCTAACCTGTACTAATTGCCCGTGAGGCTTAACCATACAACACCCAAGGGGTTTTGATGGACTCAAAGCAAGAACATTGAATGTGTAAAAACGAGAATTAACAACAGCTTTCCAAGTTTTCTCTAGAAATAGAGAGTAAGAATTTGCTTGGCGACCATAGCGATTTGGACCCACCTGATTTCCATTCCGAACTCAGAAGTGAAACGAATTAGCGCCGATGGTAGTGTGGGGTTTCCCCATGTGAGAGTAGGACATCGCCAGGCTTTTATTTTGCACTTGCTTAATATTTAAGCAAGTCACCATAGGGTTCTAAAGTTTTTTAGAATTTTATGTTGACTTTCAAAGTGGAAAGCGTATTATACGCACCTCGCTTAAGTGCTAAGGCACTGAAAGCCAAGCTCTTTAACAATATAGACCTATCAATCTGTGTGGGCACTCGTTGATGATAATCCAATTAGATACCTCGGTATCAAATTAGGTTTCAATGATACGAAGTGACCATTGAATCTTCGGATTCAGCACAGTCAATTCAAACATTACGTTATGTAATGTTCAGTATTCATTGAGCCGAACAAAATCTTAAATTGAAGAGTTTGATCATGGCTCAGATTGAACGCTGGCGGCAGGCCTAACACATGCAAGTCGAGCGGAAACGAGTTATCTGAACCTTCGGGGAACGATAACGGCGTCGAGCGGCGGACGGGTGAGTAATGCCTAGGAAATTGCCCTGATGTGGGGGATAACCATTGGAAACGATGGCTAATACCGCATGATGCCTACGGGCCAAAGAGGGGGACCTTCGGGCCTCTCGCGTCAGGATATGCCTAGGTGGGATTAGCTAGTTGGTGAGGTAAGGGCTCACCAAGGCGACGATCCCTAGCTGGTCTGAGAGGATGATCAGCCACACTGGAACTGAGACACGGTCCAGACTCCTACGGGAGGCAGCAGTGGGGAATATTGCACAATGGGCGCAAGCCTGATGCAGCCATGCCGCGTGTGTGAAGAAGGCCTTCGGGTTGTAAAGCACTTTCAGTCGTGAGGAAGGTAGTGTGTTTAATAGATGCATTATTTGACGTTAGCGACAGAAGAAGCACCGGCTAACTCCGTGCCAGCAGCCGCGGTAATACGGAGGGTGCGAGCGTTAATCGGAATTACTGGGCGTAAAGCGCATGCAGGTGGTTTGTTAAGTCAGATGTGAAAGCCCGGGGCTCAACCTCGGAATAGCATTTGAAACTGGCAGACTAGAGTACTGTAGAGGGGGGTAGAATTTCAGGTGTAGCGGTGAAATGCGTAGAGATCTGAAGGAATACCGGTGGCGAAGGCGGCCCCCTGGACAGATACTGACACTCAGATGCGAAAGCGTGGGGAGCAAACAGGATTAGATACCCTGGTAGTCCACGCCGTAAACGATGTCTACTTGGAGGTTGTGGCCTTGAGCCGTGGCTTTCGGAGCTAACGCGTTAAGTAGACCGCCTGGGGAGTACGGTCGCAAGATTAAAACTCAAATGAATTGACGGGGGCCCGCACAAGCGGTGGAGCATGTGGTTTAATTCGATGCAACGCGAAGAACCTTACCTACTCTTGACATCCAGAGAACTTTCCAGAGATGGATTGGTGCCTTCGGGAACTCTGAGACAGGTGCTGCATGGCTGTCGTCAGCTCGTGTTGTGAAATGTTGGGTTAAGTCCCGCAACGAGCGCAACCCTTATCCTTGTTTGCCAGCGAGTAATGTCGGGAACTCCAGGGAGACTGCCGGTGATAAACCGGAGGAAGGTGGGGACGACGTCAAGTCATCATGGCCCTTACGAGTAGGGCTACACACGTGCTACAATGGCGCATACAGAGGGCGGCCAACTTGCGAAAGTGAGCGAATCCCAAAAAGTGCGTCGTAGTCCGGATTGGAGTCTGCAACTCGACTCCATGAAGTCGGAATCGCTAGTAATCGTGGATCAGAATGCCACGGTGAATACGTTCCCGGGCCTTGTACACACCGCCCGTCACACCATGGGAGTGGGCTGCAAAAGAAGTAGGTAGTTTAACCTTCGGGGGGACGCTTACCACTTTGTGGTTCATGACTGGGGTGAAGTCGTAACAAGGTAGCGCTAGGGGAACCTGGCGCTGGATCACCTCCTTATACGAATGGACAGTTTGCTTTCACTTTTTAAAAGTGAAGACAAATGAGTCACGATGAGTGTCCACACAGATTGATACGGTTTATGTAAAAGAGACGATACTGGGTCTGTAGCTCAGGTGGTTAGAGCGTTCGCCTGATAAGCGAGAGGTCGGTGGTTCGAGTCCACTCAGACCCACCAATTCCCTTCCCAAGGAGTTGGCATACAGTATCGACACACCTTGATGGGGCTATAGCTCAGCTGGGAGAGCGCCTGCCTTGCACGCAGGAGGTCAGCAGTTCGATCCTGCTTAGCTCCACCATCTTTAAGCGCATTAGCAATAGTGCTTTTAAAAATGGTTACTTCTTTGAAGTGATTAGCTCTTTAACAATTTGGAAAGCTGACAAAACAAACTTTGTTTCTTAGAAATAAAGATTTGTTTGTAAAGTTCTCAAAGTATTCATGTATTTGAATACAACTAAAAACACATTCAAGTGTTCTTGGGTTTTGCGAAAGCAAAACATATTTGAGTCCGGCAAAATCGAAAGCTATCTCGCTCATTCAAATAATGAGATAGCAACTTTGGTTGTTTGACCGTTTGATTTCACTTTTTAAAGTGAAGACAAAATGCAATTCGAAACTCCTTCGGGTTGTATGGTTAAGTGACTAAGCGTACACGGTGGATGCCTTGGCAGTCAGAGGCGATGAAGGACGTATTAACTTGCGATAAGCCCAGATTAGGCAGTAAAAGCCACTTGAGTCTGGGATTTCCGAATGGGGAAACCCACTTACATAAGTAAGTATCGTTATGTGAATACATAGCATAACGAGGCGAACCGGGGGAACTGAAACATCTAAGTACCCCGAGGAAAAGAAATCAACCGAGATTCCGAAAGTAGCGGCGAGCGAAATTGGACTAGCCCTTAAGCTTTATAGGCGTTAGGTGAACAAGCTGGAAAGCTTGGCGATACAGGGTGATAGCCCCGTAACTGACGACGCATATTCAGTGAAATCGAGTAGGGCGGGACACGTGATATCCTGTCTGAATATGGGGGGACCATCCTCCAAGGCTAAATACTACTGACTGACCGATAGTGAACCAGTACCGTGAGGGAAAGGCGAAAAGAACCCCTGTGAGGGGAGTGAAATAGAACCTGAAACCGTGTACGTACAAGCAGTAGGAGCACCTTCGTGGTGTGACTGCGTACCTTTTGTATAATGGGTCAGCGACTTATATTCAGTGGCAAGGTTAACCATCTAGGGGAGCCGTAGGGAAACCGAGTCTTAACTGGGCGTTCAGTCTCTGGATATAGACCCGAAACCAGGTGATCTAGCCATGGGCAGGTTGAAGATTGAGTAACATCAATTGGAGGACCGAACCGACTAATGTTGAAAAATTAGCGGATGACTTGTGGCTAGGGGTGAAAGGCCAATCAAACCTGGAGATAGCTGGTTCTCCCCGAAAGCTATTTAGGTAGCGCCTCGGACGAATACTACTGGGGGTAGAGCACTGTTAAGGCTAGGGGGTCATCCCGACTTACCAACCCTTTGCAAACTCCGAATACCAGTAAGTACTATCCGGGAGACACACGGCGGGTGCTAACGTCCGTCGTGGAGAGGGAAACAACCCAGACCGCCAGCTAAGGTCCCAAATTACTACTAAGTGGGAAACGATGTGGGAAGGCTCAGACAGCCAGGATGTTGGCTTAGAAGCAGCCATCATTTAAAGAAAGCGTAATAGCTCACTGGTCGAGTCGGCCTGCGCGGAAGATGTAACGGGGCTAAGTAGTAAACCGAAGCTGCGGCAATATACTTTTGTATATTGGGTAGGGGAGCGTTCTGTAAGCGGTTGAAGGTGTGTGGTAACGCATGCTGGACGTATCAGAAGTGCGAATGCTGACATGAGTAACGATAAAGGGGGTGAAAAACCTCCTCGCCGGAAGACCAAGGGTTCCTGTCCAACGTTAATCGGGGCAGGGTAAGTCGACCCCTAAGGCGAGGCCGAAAGGCGTAGTCGATGGGAAACGGGTTAATATTCCCGTACTTCTTACAATTGCGATGGGGGGACGGAGAAGGCTAGGTGGGCCTGGCGACGGTTGTCCAGGTTCAAGTGCGTAGGCTTGAGAGTTAGGTAAATCCGGCTCTCTTTAAGGCTGAGACACGACGTCGAGCATCTACGGATGTGAAGTCATTGATGCCATGCTTCCAGGAAAAGCCTCTAAGCTTCAGATTGTAAGGAATCGTACCCCAAACCGACACAGGTGGTCGGGTAGAGAATACCAAGGCGCTTGAGAGAACTCGGGTGAAGGAACTAGGCAAAATGGTACCGTAACTTCGGGAGAAGGTACGCTCTCGACGGTGAAGTCCCTTGCGGATGGAGCTATTGAGAGTCGCAGATACCAGGTGGCTGCAACTGTTTATTAAAAACACAGCACTGTGCAAAATCGTAAGATGACGTATACGGTGTGACGCCTGCCCGGTGCCGGAAGGTTAATTGATGGGGTTAGACTTCGGTCGAAGCTCTTGATCGAAGCCCCGGTAAACGGCGGCCGTAACTATAACGGTCCTAAGGTAGCGAAATTCCTTGTCGGGTAAGTTCCGACCTGCACGAATGGCGTAATGATGGCCACGCTGTCTCCACCCGAGACTCAGTGAAATTGAAATCGCTGTGAAGATGCAGTGTACCCGCGGCTAGACGGAAAGACCCCGTGAACCTTTACTACAGCTTGGCACTGAACATTGACCCTACATGTGTAGGATAGGTGGGAGGCTTTGAAACCAGCACGCCAGTGTTGGTGGAGCCGACCTTGAAATACCACCCTTGTAGTGTTGATGTTCTAACTTGGTCCCCTCATCGGGGATGAGGACAGTGCCTGGTGGGTAGTTTGACTGGGGCGGTCTCCTCCCAAAGCGTAACGGAGGAGCACGAAGGTGGGCTAATCACGGTTGGACATCGTGAGGTTAGTGCAATGGCATAAGCCCGCTTGACTGCGAGAATGACAATTCGAGCAGGTGCGAAAGCAGGTCATAGTGATCCGGTGGTTCTGAATGGAAGGGCCATCGCTCAACGGATAAAAGGTACTCCGGGGATAACAGGCTGATACCGCCCAAGAGTTCATATCGACGGCGGTGTTTGGCACCTCGATGTCGGCTCATCACATCCTGGGGCTGAAGTCGGTCCCAAGGGTATGGCTGTTCGCCATTTAAAGTGGTACGCGAGCTGGGTTTAGAACGTCGTGAGACAGTTCGGTCCCTATCTGCCGTGGGCGTTGGAGAATTGAAAGGGGCTGCTCCTAGTACGAGAGGACCGGAGTGGACGAACCTCTGGTGTTCGGGTTGTGTCGCCAGACGCATTGCCCGGTAGCTAAGTTCGGGATCGATAACCGCTGAAAGCATCTAAGCGGGAAGCGAGCCTTGAGATGAGTTCTCCCTGATACTTTAAGTATCCTAAAGGGTTGTCGTAGACTACGACGTTGATAGGCAGGGTGTGTAAGCGTTGTGAGGCGTTGAGCTAACCTGTACTAATTGCCCGTGAGGCTTAACCATACAACACCCAAGGGGTTTTGATGGACTCAAAGCAAGAACATTGAATGTGTAAAAACGAGAATTAACAACAGCTTTCCAAGTTTTCTCTAGAAATAGAGAGTAAGAATTTGCTTGGCGACCATAGCGATTTGGACCCACCTGATTTCCATTCCGAACTCAGAAGTGAAACGAATTAGCGCCGATGGTAGTGTGGGGTTTCCCCATGTGAGAGTAGGACATCGCCAGGCTTTTATTTTGCACTTGCTTAATATTTAAGCAAGTCACCATAGGGTTCTAAAGTTTTTTAGAATTTTATGTTGACTTTCAAAGTGGAAAGCGTATTATACGCACCTCGCTTAAGTGCTAAGGCACTGAAAGCCAAGCTCTTTAACAATATAGACCTATCAATCTGTGTGGGCACTCGTTGATGATAATCCAATTAGATACCTCGGTATCAAATTAGGTTTCAATGATACGAAGTGACCATTGAATCTTCGGATTCAGCACAGTCAATTCAAACATTACGTTATGTAATGTTCAGTATTCATTGAGCCGAACAAAATCTTAAATTGAAGAGTTTGATCATGGCTCAGATTGAACGCTGGCGGCAGGCCTAACACATGCAAGTCGAGCGGAAACGAGTTAACTGAACCTTCGGGGAACGTTAACGGCGTCGAGCGGCGGACGGGTGAGTAATGCCTAGGAAATTGCCCTGATGTGGGGGATAACCATTGGAAACGATGGCTAATACCGCATGATGCCTACGGGCCAAAGAGGGGGACCTTCGGGCCTCTCGCGTCAGGATATGCCTAGGTGGGATTAGCTAGTTGGTGAGGTAAGGGCTCACCAAGGCGACGATCCCTAGCTGGTCTGAGAGGATGATCAGCCACACTGGAACTGAGACACGGTCCAGACTCCTACGGGAGGCAGCAGTGGGGAATATTGCACAATGGGCGCAAGCCTGATGCAGCCATGCCGCGTGTGTGAAGAAGGCCTTCGGGTTGTAAAGCACTTTCAGTCGTGAGGAAGGTAGTGTGTTTAATAGATGCATTATTTGACGTTAGCGACAGAAGAAGCACCGGCTAACTCCGTGCCAGCAGCCGCGGTAATACGGAGGGTGCGAGCGTTAATCGGAATTACTGGGCGTAAAGCGCATGCAGGTGGTTTGTTAAGTCAGATGTGAAAGCCCGGGGCTCAACCTCGGAATAGCATTTGAAACTGGCAGACTAGAGTACTGTAGAGGGGGGTAGAATTTCAGGTGTAGCGGTGAAATGCGTAGAGATCTGAAGGAATACCGGTGGCGAAGGCGGCCCCCTGGACAGATACTGACACTCAGATGCGAAAGCGTGGGGAGCAAACAGGATTAGATACCCTGGTAGTCCACGCCGTAAACGATGTCTACTTGGAGGTTGTGGCCTTGAGCCGTGGCTTTCGGAGCTAACGCGTTAAGTAGACCGCCTGGGGAGTACGGTCGCAAGATTAAAACTCAAATGAATTGACGGGGGCCCGCACAAGCGGTGGAGCATGTGGTTTAATTCGATGCAACGCGAAGAACCTTACCTACTCTTGACATCCAGAGAACTTTCCAGAGATGGATTGGTGCCTTCGGGAACTCTGAGACAGGTGCTGCATGGCTGTCGTCAGCTCGTGTTGTGAAATGTTGGGTTAAGTCCCGCAACGAGCGCAACCCTTATCCTTGTTTGCCAGCGAGTAATGTCGGGAACTCCAGGGAGACTGCCGGTGATAAACCGGAGGAAGGTGGGGACGACGTCAAGTCATCATGGCCCTTACGAGTAGGGCTACACACGTGCTACAATGGCGCATACAGAGGGCGGCCAACTTGCGAAAGTGAGCGAATCCCAAAAAGTGCGTCGTAGTCCGGATTGGAGTCTGCAACTCGACTCCATGAAGTCGGAATCGCTAGTAATCGTGGATCAGAATGCCACGGTGAATACGTTCCCGGGCCTTGTACACACCGCCCGTCACACCATGGGAGTGGGCTGCAAAAGAAGTAGGTAGTTTAACCTTCGGGGGGACGCTTACCACTTTGTGGTTCATGACTGGGGTGAAGTCGTAACAAGGTAGCGCTAGGGGAACCTGGCGCTGGATCACCTCCTTATACGATGGACAGTTTGCTTTCACTTTTTAAAAGTGAAGACAAATGCGTCACGATGAGTGTCCACACAGATTGATACGGTTTATAAAGTTTAAGAGATAGAACATCCCCCAAGATGTTCACTTAGTGTCCCGTTCGTCTAGAGGCCTAGGACACCGCCCTTTCACGGCGGTAACAGGGGTTCGACTCCCCTACGGGATACCATTGGGTCGTTAGCTCAGTTGGTAGAGCAGTTGACTTTTAATCAATTGGTCGCAGGTTCGAATCCTGCACGACCCACCATTATCTCAAGATATGGGGCTATAGCTCAGCTGGGAGAGCGCCTGCCTTGCACGCAGGAGGTCAGCAGTTCGATCCTGCTTAGCTCCACCATTCTTGATTCGATGGGCGATTAGCTCAGTTGGGAGAGCACCTGCCTTACAAGCAGGGGGTCACTGGTTCGAGCCCGGTATCGCCCACCATTCTCTAAGCATTTTTGGAATAAAACATCCAAACCAGAGCAAGCAATTGATACTGGTTGGCATTTTTGACTCTGAAAGTCTTTAGAAAATGTACTTCCTTGTGAAGAAACATAGCTCTTTAACAATTTGGAAAGCTGACAAAACAACAATTTATTGTTGTTTGTAAAGTTCTCAAAGTATTCATGTATTTGAATACAACTAAAAACACATTCAAGTGTTCTTGGGAATAATCTTCGGATTATTCATATTTGAGTCCGGCAAAATCGAAAGCTGTCTCGCTCATTCAAATAATGAGACAGCAACTTTGGTTGTTTGACCGTTTGATTTCACTTTTTAAAGTGAAGACAAAATGCAATTCGAAACTCCTTCGGGTTGTATGGTTAAGTGACTAAGCGTACACGGTGGATGCCTTGGCAGTCAGAGGCGATGAAGGACGTATTAACTTGCGATAAGCCCAGATTAGGCAGTAAAAGCCACTTGAGTCTGGGATTTCCGAATGGGGAAACCCACTTACATAAGTAAGTATCGTTATGTGAATACATAGCATAACGAGGCGAACCGGGGGAACTGAAACATCTAAGTACCCCGAGGAAAAGAAATCAACCGAGATTCCGAAAGTAGCGGCGAGCGAAATTGGACTAGCCCTTAAGCTTTATAGGCGTTAGGTGAACAAGCTGGAAAGCTTGGCGATACAGGGTGATAGCCCCGTAACTGACGACGCATATTCAGTGAAATCGAGTAGGGCGGGACACGTGATATCCTGTCTGAATATGGGGGGACCATCCTCCAAGGCTAAATACTACTGACTGACCGATAGTGAACCAGTACCGTGAGGGAAAGGCGAAAAGAACCCCTGTGAGGGGAGTGAAATAGAACCTGAAACCGTGTACGTACAAGCAGTAGGAGCACCTTCGTGGTGTGACTGCGTACCTTTTGTATAATGGGTCAGCGACTTATATTCAGTGGCAAGGTTAACCATCTAGGGGAGCCGTAGGGAAACCGAGTCTTAACTGGGCGTTCAGTCTCTGGATATAGACCCGAAACCAGGTGATCTAGCCATGGGCAGGTTGAAGATTGAGTAACATCAATTGGAGGACCGAACCGACTAATGTTGAAAAATTAGCGGATGACTTGTGGCTAGGGGTGAAAGGCCAATCAAACCTGGAGATAGCTGGTTCTCCCCGAAAGCTATTTAGGTAGCGCCTCGGACGAATACTACTGGGGGTAGAGCACTGTTAAGGCTAGGGGGTCATCCCGACTTACCAACCCTTTGCAAACTCCGAATACCAGTAAGTACTATCCGGGAGACACACGGCGGGTGCTAACGTCCGTCGTGGAGAGGGAAACAACCCAGACCGCCAGCTAAGGTCCCAAATTACTACTAAGTGGGAAACGATGTGGGAAGGCTCAGACAGCCAGGATGTTGGCTTAGAAGCAGCCATCATTTAAAGAAAGCGTAATAGCTCACTGGTCGAGTCGGCCTGCGCGGAAGATGTAACGGGGCTAAGTAGTAAACCGAAGCTGCGGCAATATACTTTTGTATATTGGGTAGGGGAGCGTTCTGTAAGCGGTTGAAGGTGTGTGGTAACGCATGCTGGACGTATCAGAAGTGCGAATGCTGACATGAGTAACGATAAAGGGGGTGAAAAACCTCCTCGCCGGAAGACCAAGGGTTCCTGTCCAACGTTAATCGGGGCAGGGTAAGTCGACCCCTAAGGCGAGGCCGAAAGGCGTAGTCGATGGGAAACGGGTTAATATTCCCGTACTTCTTACAATTGCGATGGGGGGACGGAGAAGGCTAGGTGGGCCTGGCGACGGTTGTCCAGGTTCAAGTGCGTAGGCTTGAGAGTTAGGTAAATCCGGCTCTCTTTAAGGCTGAGACACGACGTCGAGCATCTACGGATGTGAAGTCATTGATGCCATGCTTCCAGGAAAAGCCTCTAAGCTTCAGATTGTAAGGAATCGTACCCCAAACCGACACAGGTGGTCGGGTAGAGAATACCAAGGCGCTTGAGAGAACTCGGGTGAAGGAACTAGGCAAAATGGTACCGTAACTTCGGGAGAAGGTACGCTCTCGACGGTGAAGTCCCTTGCGGATGGAGCTATTGAGAGTCGCAGATACCAGGTGGCTGCAACTGTTTATTAAAAACACAGCACTGTGCAAAATCGTAAGATGACGTATACGGTGTGACGCCTGCCCGGTGCCGGAAGGTTAATTGATGGGGTTAGACTTCGGTCGAAGCTCTTGATCGAAGCCCCGGTAAACGGCGGCCGTAACTATAACGGTCCTAAGGTAGCGAAATTCCTTGTCGGGTAAGTTCCGACCTGCACGAATGGCGTAATGATGGCCACGCTGTCTCCACCCGAGACTCAGTGAAATTGAAATCGCTGTGAAGATGCAGTGTACCCGCGGCTAGACGGAAAGACCCCGTGAACCTTTACTACAGCTTGGCACTGAACATTGACCCTACATGTGTAGGATAGGTGGGAGGCTTTGAAACCAGCACGCCAGTGTTGGTGGAGCCGACCTTGAAATACCACCCTTGTAGTGTTGATGTTCTAACTTGGTCCCCTCATCGGGGATGAGGACAGTGCCTGGTGGGTAGTTTGACTGGGGCGGTCTCCTCCCAAAGCGTAACGGAGGAGCACGAAGGTGGGCTAATCACGGTTGGACATCGTGAGGTTAGTGCAATGGCATAAGCCCGCTTGACTGCGAGAATGACAATTCGAGCAGGTGCGAAAGCAGGTCATAGTGATCCGGTGGTTCTGAATGGAAGGGCCATCGCTCAACGGATAAAAGGTACTCCGGGGATAACAGGCTGATACCGCCCAAGAGTTCATATCGACGGCGGTGTTTGGCACCTCGATGTCGGCTCATCACATCCTGGGGCTGAAGTCGGTCCCAAGGGTATGGCTGTTCGCCATTTAAAGTGGTACGCGAGCTGGGTTTAGAACGTCGTGAGACAGTTCGGTCCCTATCTGCCGTGGGCGTTGGAGAATTGAAAGGGGCTGCTCCTAGTACGAGAGGACCGGAGTGGACGAACCTCTGGTGTTCGGGTTGTGTCGCCAGACGCATTGCCCGGTAGCTAAGTTCGGGATCGATAACCGCTGAAAGCATCTAAGCGGGAAGCGAGCCTTGAGATGAGTTCTCCCTGATACTTTAAGTATCCTAAAGGGTTGTCGTAGACTACGACGTTGATAGGCAGGGTGTGTAAGCGTTGTGAGGCGTTGAGCTAACCTGTACTAATTGCCCGTGAGGCTTAACCATACAACACCCAAGGGGTTTTGATGGACTCAATGAAAGAACATTGAATGTGTAAAAACGAGAATTAACAACAGCTTTCCAAGTTTTCTCTAGAAATAGAGAGTAAGAATTTGCTTGGCGACCATAGCGATTTGGACCCACCTGATTTCCATTCCGAACTCAGAAGTGAAACGAATTAGCGCCGATGGTAGTGTGGGGTTTCCCCATGTGAGAGTAGGACATCACCAGGCTTTACATTTTGGACATCTGCTTATGCGGATGATACCACTGCGGAGTGGTAGTTCAGTTGGTTAGAATACCGGCCTGTCACGCCGGGGGTCGCGGGTTCGAGTCCCGTCCACTCCGCCACTTATTCGAGACCTCAGCAGAAATGCTGAGGTCTTTTTGTTTGTGTTCAGTTAGGTTGGTCTTCGACCAATGAGTCCCGGTCGTGTGCGACCCCAGCCTCTCCGCCACTTATTAGAAAGCCTAGTCGAAAGACTAGGCTTTTGTCGTTTATGGCACATGGTTTCCCTTTCAGGGAAATCGAGTCCCGCTTGTGTGCAAGTCCAATTGCGCGCAAGCCCGGCCATTCCGCCATTTATACCATATATGGTATAAATAGCGTTGCCTCATCCAATGCCATACCAGTTCTATTGGGTTCAACTCTGGAGAATAGGGCGGCAGTTTGATGACACTGACGTTACATTGGCAATGTCTTCTGGACGCCGTCCTGCGCCATCCATAACAACAACTGCGTGACGTCCTTTCTCTGTGACTGTCGATATTTGTTTTAAGTGCCCTATCATGATGTCTTTATTGACCCAAGGGGCGACGATAGCCTCACCAATTCCTTTGCTGGGACAGACTGAACCGAACAGATAGGCATACTCAAATTGTTGTTACTTCACGACTCTTGGACGCGTTCCCTTTTCAGCCCATATGGCCGGGGATCTTAAGGATCGTTTCGATTTTGAATTTTTTAAATCCTCCTGGATTTCTTGAGGCTGTTTAGGGTGTTTTGAGCGGGAAGTTATCTATGAAAAGCCTATGTGGTCGAGTAGGTAATAGATAGAGTCTGCTTGCCAAATTCTTTCACGATATAAGCGTGGATATCGGCACCAGTCAGTCCCAGTCAGTCGTCCGCCTTGTGTGTCATTGGTGTATTGGCTCAATTGATCTCTTTGCTCGGAAGTTAAGGGGGGGGGCTTCCTGTTCTTGGCTTTTCCTGCAGTCCTTCATTATCTTGAAAATCGTTGCTCAATGCTCATGCATACGTCCTATTTACTCTCAAGAGGGATATTAGCGGTACAACTAGGGGGATGGTGCTGGTATCGAGTTTCTTGGCAATATGGAGCTTTGTAGAAAGCCTGTCGAGGTTAGCCAAGGAGGTTCTTCGTCATATACAAAGAAAAGCCGCGACCTAAAAAGGTAGCGGCTTGTTCTATAACAATTTTTAATTACGGTCTTAGTTCATGCCGTATTTTTTAAGTTTCTTGCGAAGAGTACCGCGGTTGATACCCATCATAGTTGCTGCGCGAGTTTGGTTACCGCGAGTGTATTGCATGATGGTATCTAGTAGTGGCTGTTCAACTTCAGCTAGAACTAATTCGTATAGCTCTGTGACTTCCTGGCCGTTTAGTTGAGCAAGGTAGTTTTTAAGAGATGCTTTAACAGAGTCACGTAAAGGCTTTTGAGTAATCTGGTCTTGTGACGTTACTGTAGTTACTGTTAATGCTTCTGAAGTCAGATTTTGTTCGAACATATTCGGTCTAGCTCTTCTCTTAATTATGATGCAACGTTATCAAAATAACCTTCTAACGCCTCTATTTGCAGCGGGGCTGCATCGATAGCGTTGAAGGTACGGCGAAACTCACTCGCTTGCTCATGCTCTTTTAGATACCAACCAACGTGCTTACGCGCGATACGTGGGCCTAAGTACTCTCCATAAAATTCATGCAGAGCATTCACATGGCCAAGCATAATGGCTTTCACTTCCTCTGCCGGAAGCTCATCCATCGTGGTGCCGTTTTCCAAATAGTGATGGATTTCCTGGAAAATCCAAGGACGACCCTGGGCAGGGCGTCCAATCATTAAAGCGTCCGCACCGGTGTACTCCAGTACAAATTTGGCTTTCTCCGGGCTATCGATATCACCGTTCGCGATAACCGGAATTGAAATTGCCTCTTTTACCGCTTTAATGCTGTCGTATTCGGCCTCACCTTTGTACATACATGCTTTTGTTCTACCGTGCAGTGCAAGAGCCTGTATGCCGCAGTCTTCGGCTAATTTAGCGATTTGGAGACAGTTTTTGTTTTCTGTATCCCAGCCAGTTCGGGTCTTCAACGTTACAGGAACGTCAACAGCATTCACTACCGCTTTCAAAATCTCTTCGATAATGGTTGGGTATTGAAGCAGTGCAGAACCCGCCAGCTTTTTATTCACTTTCTTTGCTGGGCAGCCCATGTTGATGTCGATGATTTGCGCACCGTTTTCAACACTGAATTGAGCTGCATCTGCCATAAGCTGTGGATCGGAACCGGCAATCTGTACAGAGCGAACGCCCGATTCGCCTTCATGTACCATGCGCTGTTTCGACTTTGACGTTTTCCATAGTTTCGGGTTAGCAGACATCATTTCACTGACCGCCATTCCTGCACCATACCGAAGACACAACTCGCGAAACGGTCTATCCGTTACACCAGCCATTGGGGCCACGATTAGATTGTTCTTAAGTTGATAGTTTCCAATTTTCAAAACGTCATCACAGTTCTGTACTAGCAAGGGCGCGCATTTTACGCATTTTTTTACTGCGTGAAAAGACTAATATTTGAGCATTTACAAATTGTTTTTGTAAATAGTATGAATTTCAATCAATTAGCCTTTAAATCCTTGTCTAGCCTTGCTTACGACCAGAGATGCGACACCATTCTTTTTGCTCAATGATAGGGTCTATGTGAAGCTCATCACGGTAGTAGTTAGCAACGTCTTCTGCTTGGGTGTCTAAAACGCCCGACATAGCAAGGTCACCATTTGGCTTCACCAGACTTTTAATGACAGGAGCAAGTTCACGCAAAGGGCCTGCAAGAATATTGGCAACCACCACGTCAGCGATCAGGCCTTCAGGCTGATTTTGAGGTAGGTAAACTTCAAGTTGGTCGGCAACACCGTTACGCTCTGCGTTGTCGCGAGAGGCTTGTAAGGCTTGAGGATCAATGTCGATCCCGATGACTTTTTCTGCGCCTAGTTTGATCGCGGCGATCGCCAGAATGCCAGAGCCACAACCAAAGTCGATGACTGTCTTACCCGTCAGGTCCAGGCCTTCTAGCCATTCCAGACAAAGTGCTGTCGTTGGGTGAGTACCCGTTCCGAATGCCAGGCCAGGATCGAGCATAACGTTTACAGCGTCTGGCTCAGGAACGTCACGCCAGCTAGGACAAATCCAAAGGCGCTCACCAAATTTCATTGGGTGGAAGTTTTCCATCCATTCGCGTTCCCAGTCTTTGTCTTCTAGCTGCTCTACTTTGTAAGCAAAATTGTCTGCAAGCATGTTACTTGCTTTGATTTGGTCGATGATGAAGTTGGTATCGGCTTCTGCATCGTACAGTGCCAGAATATCAGTATCGCCCCATAAGCGAGTTTCGCCAGGCAGAGGTTCGAATACAGGCGTATCCTGCGCGTCTAGGAACGTTACAGACAGCGCACCAGTCTCTTCCATTAGCATGTCGCCGATTTGCTCAGCGTTTTCATTGGTCGCGTTGAGTTTGATTTGAATCCAAGGCATTGGTTTTTGCTCTTACAGTAAATGAAGTGGCGCAGAGTTTACCAGAACTCTGCGATTTGTTTGAGTATAGATAATATACAAAACAAAAATGCCCACAGATGTGGGCATTTTTCAGGAGTTCAATCAAGGCTTATTGCAGGCCTAGTTTCTTCTCTAGGTAATGAATGTTGGCACCACCGTGCTGGAAGTTCTCATCATTCATGATTGAAACTTGCAGTGGCACGTTAGTTTTGATGCCTTCAATGATCATCTCACCAAGTGCATTCTTCATACGTGCAATCGCTACATCACGGTTCTCACCGTAAGTGATCAGTTTACCAATCATTGAATCATAATGCGGTGGTACTGAGTAACCCGTGTAGATGTGTGATTCCCAACGTACGCCCATGCCACCTGGAGAGTGGAAACGCTCAATCTTACCTGGAGATGGCAGGAAGCGCTCGGGGTCTTCTGCGTTGATACGACACTCAATCGCATGGCCGCGGATCTTAATATCATCCTGAGTGAATGACAGAGGCTGGCCAGCTGCAACACGTAGCTGCTCTTTGATGAGGTCGATACCTGTAACCATTTCTGTTACTGGGTGCTCTACCTGAATACGAGTGTTCATTTCGATGAAGTAGAACTCACCGTTTTCGTATAGGAACTCGAACGTACCTGCACCGCGGTAACCGATTTCGATACATGCACGAGTACAACGCTCACCGATGTACTTACGCATTTCTTCAGTGATACCTGGTGCTGGTGCTTCTTCCACCACTTTCTGGTGACGACGTTGCATTGAACAGTCACGCTCGCCTAGGTGGATAGCACCGCCTTGGCCGTCAGCAATAACCTGAACTTCAACGTGACGAGGGTTTTCCAGGAATTTCTCCATGTAAACCATGTCGTTGTTGAACGCCGCTTTCGCTTCTGCACGTGTCATAGCGATGGCTTGAATCAGCTCTTTTTCAGAGCGAACAACGCGCATACCACGACCGCCGCCGCCGCCTGATGCTTTGATGATGACTGGGTAACCAATGCGTTTAGCAAACGCTTTGTTTTTATCTTCATCATTGTCCAGTGGGCCGTCAGAACCAGGCACACAAGGAACGCCAGCTTTCTTCATTGCATTGATCGCTGATACTTTGTCGCCCATCAAGCGGATAGTTTCTGCTTTTGGACCAACAAAGATGAAGCCGCTACGCTCAACTTGCTCTGCGAAGTCTGCGTTTTCTGACAAGAATCCGTAACCGGGGTGGATAGCTACTGCCCCCGTTACTTCTGCTGCAGAAATGATACGTGGAATGTTTAGGTAGCTGTCGATACCACGAGCAGGACCGATACATACGGTTTCATCTGCAAGTAGTACGTGCTTAAGATCACGGTCAGCTGTTGAGTGAACAGCAACGGTCTTAATACCTAACTCTTTACAAGCGCGAAGAATACGAAGTGCAATTTCACCTCGGTTCGCGATGACTACTTTGTCTAGCATAAGGCAAGCCTCGCTTATTCGATTACAACTAGAGGTTGGTCGAATTCAACTGGTTGGCCGTCTTCAACTAGGATTGCTGTAACAACGCCAGATTTGTCCGCTTCGATTTGGTTCATCATCTTCATTGCTTCAACGATACATAAAGTGTCGCCAGCGTTAACTTTTTGGCCTACTTCTACGAATGATTTTGCGTCTGGACTTGGAGAGCGGTAGAAAGTACCAACCATTGGAGAAAGAACTTGGTGACCCGCAGGTACTGCTGCCGCTGGAGCTTCAGCTGCTGGTGCTTCAGCTGCTGGTGCTTCGGCTACTGGCGCCGCTGCTGCTGCTGGTGCAGGTGCTGCTACCGGAGCTGCTGCGTAGTGAACTGGTGCTGGAGCCGCTGCAGCGCCGTGACGACTGATGCGTACTGATTCTTCACCTTCTGAAATTTCTAGCTCAGCAATGCCAGATTCTTCAACTAACTCGATTAGCTTTTTGATTTTACGAATATCCATCTTTTCTTTCTCTTTTATCTTGTGATTAAGACAACCCCGTAGGATTGCAGAGTGTAAGGGTTACTTTGTCTGAAGTTTGTTAATTACGGCAGACAGAGCAAATTCATAACCTTGTGCGCCCAGACCACAAATCACCCCTTCAGCTTTATCTGACAGGTATGAGTGATGGCGAAACGGCTCACGTGCATGCACGTTTGATAGGTGCACCTCGATAAATGGGATGGCGACGCCAAGTAATGCATCTCGCAGTGCTACACTGGTATGAGTGAAAGCAGCTGGATTGATGATGATGAAATCAATCTTACCGTAGGCGGCATGAATGGCTTCAATCAGTTCGTACTCACGATTTGATTGTAGGTGTTCTAATTCCACCCCTGCATTGTGAGCTTGCTCCGTTAGCGTATTCACAATTTGTGCTAAGGTGTTATTACCATAGTGTGTCGGTTCGCGCAGACCTAACAGATTAAGGTTTGGTCCGTTTAGAACAAGAATCCGTGACTTTGCAGACATTATGTTGCTATCTTCCCTTATCGTGAGTGGAACGTTTATATTCCCAAATATACGATAATTCAACACGATTTTTTTGTTAAAACCGAGCAAAATTTAAAAAATCGACCAAGATTATAGCTAATTCACAGCAATTAGCAGCAATTTACTGGTCTAATCTCCCAATGGCTCACCTTGTTTCTGCAACCAAGTTAACAAAAATAACCTAATGACCACATCAAGATTGTGGCCAAATTGCGTCCCAAAGCAAAAAACCGCCATCAAAGTGGCGGTTTTCTGTTATGTATTTAAAACTGGCTAGTTAGCTTACGCCAGCTCAGCTTTTTCAGCGATGAGCTTGTCTACGACGCTAGGGTCTGCAAGCGTTGATGTGTCACCCAGATTGCTGGTATCGCCAGTTGCAATCTTACGCAGAATTCGACGCATGATTTTACCAGAGCGAGTCTTAGGTAGGGAATCCGTCCAGTGCAGCACATCGGGTGTGGCAATTGGACCGATCTCTTTGCGCACCCAGTCTTTGACTTCTTTGTGCAGCTCCGCTGAAGGGAATTCACCGTCGTTTAGCGTGATGTAAGCATAGATAGCCTGACCTTTGATGTCGTGCGGGATACCGACAATGGCTGCTTCTGCAATCTTGTGGTGCGCGACTAGGGCGGATTCAATCTCTGCGGTACCCATACGGTGTCCAGATACGTTCAATACGTCATCCACTCGGCCTGTGATCCAGTAGTAACCATCTTCGTCACGACGAGCGCCATCACTGGTGAAGTACATGCCCTTGAAGGTTGAGAAGTAAGTCTGCTCGAAGCGTTCATGGTCACCATAGACTGTACGCATCTGACCTGGCCACGAATCAAGAATCACAAGGTTGCCTTCAGCTGCACCTTCAATGATGTTACCCATGTTATCGACAAGCGCAGGTTGTACGCCGAAGAATGGACGGGTCGCGGAACCTGGTTTTAGATCTGTAGCGCCTGGTAGTGGAGCAATCAAGATGCCGCCTGTTTCAGTTTGCCACCAGGTATCGACGATCGGAGAATTCTCATTACCGATGGTCTTGTAGTACCACTCCCATGCTTCTGGGTTGATTGGTTCACCCACCGAACCCATGATGCGAAGGCTGGAACGAGACGTGCCTGCAACCGCTTCATCACCTTTTGCCATTAACGCGCGGATAGCAGTAGGCGCGGTGTAAAGGATGTTCACTTGATGCTTATCAACCACTTCGCTCATACGGCTTGTGCTTGGGTAGTTTGGCACACCTTCAAACAAGATGGTTTTAGCGCCGTTTGCTAGTGGGCCGTAGATAAGGTATGTGTGACCCGTAATCCAACCCACGTCAGCGGTACACCAGAAGGTTTCACCTGGTTGGTAGTCGAAGACGTATTTAAATGTCATTGCGGCGTAAACCAGGTAACCACCTGTGGTGTGTAGTACGCCTTTTGGTTTACCCGTAGAGCCTGAGGTGTAAAGGATGAACAGTGGGTCTTCCGCTTTCATCTCTTCTGGAGGGCAAACGTCAGAAGCATTTGCAGTTGCTTCATGCCACCAGACATCGCGGTGATCATGCCATTCTACATCGCCACCAGTGCGCTTAAGAACTAACACTTTATTGATGGTTTTCACTTCTGGGTTGGTCAGTGCTTCGTCCACGTTCTTTTTCAGTGGAACAGCACGTCCGCCACGAACGCCTTCGTCAGCGGTGATGACAACTTTAGCGTCTGAGTCAATGATACGGCCAGAAAGGGCTTCTGGTGAGAAACCGCCGAATACCACAGTGTGGACTGCGCCGATGCGGGTACAAGCCAGCATTGCCACGGCGGCTTCAGGTACCATTGGCATGTAGAGACAAACTACGTCGCCTTTACGTACGCCTTGATCTTTCAATGCGTTTGAGAATTTACATACTTCTTTGTGTAGTTCATTGAACGTCAGCGTTTTATCGTCTGCAGGATCATCGCCTTCCCAGATGATTGCCACGTCGTCGCCGTGTTCTGCCAGATGGCGGTCAATACAGTTTGCTGAGACGTTAAGTGTGCCGTCTTCAAACCAGCGGATGTCGACGTGACCCGTGTCGAAAGAGGTGCTTTTTACTTGGGTGAAAGGTTTAATCCAATCAACGATTTTGCCGTGCTCGTTCCAGAAGCCCTCTGGGTCGGTTACCGACTGCTGATACATGGCTAGGTAGGTTTCATTATCCGCGTGTGTATGAGTTTTAATGTTTTCTTTTACCGGATAAACGTGGGCTTCGCTCATGGCTTCTCTCCTTGTGCCTTTATTTCTCGGCCTTACAACAATCTACATAAGACTTTGAATCTTTACTTTGTCGGGCTGTTGTATTTACCCGTTCTATAAACATTCTGATTTTCTTAAACATAATGAATAGAACGGATATTTGTTTTAAACAGTTGGTCGTCGCAAGACTGACCTTGTGCTTATAACTGTCAGTCACAGCGCGTATTTCCACAATTAGACTTTAGGATGATAGAGAGGGATCTACCGAAAAAGGATTGAAATAAAAGTAATTTTGGGAGCCAGGTCAACAGGAATTAAGTGTATGGCACGCTGAGACTCGGTAAATCGCCTTTGGTCAAACGCACAAAAACCAATGCTGCGGATATCGCATCTTGCAAAGCGTCGTGCTTGTCTTGAATTGGTAGCTCAAGGTGCTTGCAAATGGCATCCAGACTTAAGTCGAAATAGGCATTAGGTAGATGTCGCTCCAGCTTGTCGTGGTAAATCTGGCTTACTTCAATAAGAGGGTTGGGCAGAGGGAAGCCCAGTTGTCTTTGACAGGCGAGATCCAAGATTTTTTTGTCGTAGCGAATGTGGTAGCCGACTAACGGTCGATTGCCGATAAAGTCGATGAGCTTCAGTAGGGCATCCTTTTCGCTGATGCCGTCGACTAAATCCTGATGGCGAATTTTATGGATTTTCACCGAGCCGGAATCGAGCGATTGTGGTGCACGTAGGTGCACTTCAAATGGCTGGCTGGTGATGATGCGGTTATCAATGATCTTAGTGGCTGCGATGGTCACCAGCTCGGCTCTATTGGGATCTAAGCTGGTGGTTTCGCAGTCGAGAGAAACCAGCTCGGTTTTATTTGGTACACAAAATAGCGACTGATAAGGCGAGCCTTTCAGCTTATAGTGCCAATATTTTCGTTGTAGCCAATTCATCCCAGATACCTCTTGTACAACTTACCGGGCTTAATCACGGATCTGATAGTGGAAGCCTAAAAACTGCTGAAATTTTTTCACTACGTGCAGGCTATGGCGCAGTAAGTCTCGCTCTGTTCGGTCGAGTCGTTTAATGTCGATATTGTTCAGCGCCTCTTGTTGATTCAGTTGCTGATTGAGACGCAGCTTAAAGAACAACTTGAGTGCTTCGTTTAAGTTGTCCGCCGTTTCTGGCTCTAAAATTCGTTTGTTTCTTAAAGCTTCTATACGGGCAAAGGTATTTTTCTCTTCAATGGCATGTTCTAGGGACAGCGTTCTAATGCCGTGTACAATCGGGAAAATACCGCCGCGTTTGATGTCTAAGCCATCTTTGGCACTTTTTACGTTACCAAACAGCGTGAGTGGCACTGAAAATTGCAGCGCTGGTCGGGTGAAGTCAGATAAGATCAGCATGCGATCTTTCATGGCGTCTCTGAGGTGAGTGGTGACGGCCGTGAGTAGATCTCGGTTGCCCGCAACGGCTTGTGCATCACTAAAGATGGCTAAGTCCATGATTTGTTCCGGCTGCGCCTTTGCAATCCAATTGTCTAGGGTTCTGATCCACTCCGATTGAGATTTGACCCATTTTGGATTGTTGACCATGACTTTTCCGGGACATAGCGGATAACCCAATTGCTGCAGGGTGTGGGTGAATGACTGCATCACCTGCTCACTGTGTGACCACTCTAAACCGTCTTTAATGATCAGCGCGTTATCTTGGTCGGTCTTAAGGACTTGTTCTCCTCGGCCTTCCGAGCCTAAAACAATTAGGCAGCAGTGGTCGTGTAGTGCTGGTGGCACAACCAATTCAAACGCTTTTTCGATAATTTGTTCATTTACAGCCGATATCAGCTCCATGATAAAGCGGGTGCGAATGCCGTTCCTCACTAGGCTCTCTACCAACTGACGTTGTCGATTGGAGGCAAGGGCAAGCTCTTCGACACTGCTGGCTCTGGCGATGCTGAGTGTGAGCACGTGCGAATGAGTGGAGAAAGCACTGAGGATCTGAGTCATATCCAACATGCCAATGGCTTGATTACCATCGCATACCATCAAGCGTTTCATCCGGTTACGCGTCATCGTAATCATGGCATTAAACAAGAAGTCGCCTTCATCTACGTGGTAAACCGGAAAGGTAGCGATCTCGCCCACTGGTGTATCGACAGCGTGATCATCTAACATCACCGAGTGAAGCATATTGGTGCGCGTGACAATGGCATATGGGTGTTCAGACGGCCACTTTTCCAGACGAGGGTCGTCAGGGTTTAGCTCAACTAAGGCGGCATCGATGCCATTTTCTTTTAAGGTTTTTGTTACCTCGTTGATAGGCGTTTCTGGTGCAAGGATCATAGGAGGATGATAAATGCCCTTATCGACTTTGGTCAGAATAAATTCAGCTAGATTCTGCTGTTGCTGCGCCGCTTCGATTAATGCCTGTCGTTTAGACAGGTTGTTATCGAAGTATGCGGCGAACTGCCCATTCTCGTTATAGAGTTCAAGAAACACTTCTTTTGGCAGCAAATAGGACAGCGTATCCTCAAGTGCCACATACTGATGACGAACGCTCCCTTCAAACAAAGAACGGACATCAAACATATCGTCGTTGGCATAGTGAGCGAAAACTTCGTTCTGGTCTTTGGAGCGCTCTTCCACTGCGCCTTTGATCAAAATATGCAAATGAGGGTTGGATTGCCCACAAGATAAAATCACATCTCGAGTTCGATAGTATGCCACGTCGAGAGACGAACGCAGTCGCGCTTGTTGCTTGCTGGTCAGGCGGTCGAACGGTGGAGAATGCATATTGAATTTATCAGGCATAAGGAACCCTAAAATGGAAAGGAACACACATTCTAAGTCTGACAAATTTCTTTCTATTAGCCAGACGACTTTGGTCTAAATTCAGAACATTGAAACCCAAGTTTTTAATTTTTAATACTTTGTATTCCATCGAGGAAACGGTAAGTTGCCGATTCTTCCCTTTTTCTACTCCGTTTCGCGATCCATAATCCTCGCTCATAACGTTGGTGTTCCCATTTTAGGAAAATAATAATGCTAAAACCTTCTCCGTATGGCTGGATCTCCCAGTACTTTCTCGGGTTCTTTTTTGCGTATGGCGTCTATCTGCCATTTTGGTCGTTGTGGTTTAAAGAGCAGGGCGTCTCTCCAACCGATATTGGTTTGCTAGTTGGTTTAGGCCTGGCAACACGTTGTGTGGCGAACTTAGTGATAACCCCGCGCATTCATAAAGTAGAGCACTTAATGCCAGCTTTACGATGGGTGAGTTTCGCTGGTCTTATTTTTGTTGGATTTCACTTTTTTACCGGCGGAAACTTTTGGCTGATGGCGTTAGCAACTGTATTGTTTAACGTATGTTGCGGACCAATCATCCCACTCTCGGATGCGATGGCGAATTACTACGCTCGTTTGAACATGCTGGATTATGGGCGCACGCGTTTATGGGGCTCGATAGCGTTTATCGCTGGTTCTACCGTGGTTGGTTACTTAGTGGCAGGTTTTGGTGCGGATATGATTCTGTACACCGCCATGGCGGGTTTAGTTGTCGCTTGGTTGTTTGCGATGCGTGTGACTAACCCAATGCCGGTAACGCTCGGTGACCAGCACGCTGAGCGTCCAAAATTGTCGGCACTGTTAACCGAGAAATCCGTCCTTAAGTTTTTAGTACTTGTATCGCTGATTCAAGGTAGCCACGCGGCGTACTATGGCTTTAGTGCGATCCACTGGAAATCCGCTGGGCACTCTGAAGATGTGATTGGTTATCTTTGGAGTCTAGGGGTAGCAGCAGAGGTTGCCGTGTTTGCATTAAGTAAGCGCCTATTTGCGGGCTGGTCTTTACGTACTTTATTTGTTATTGCCGCTCTTGGTGTGATGATGCGTTGGGGGATCACGGCCGGGACAACGTCGATTGTCGCTTTGGTCGTTGTACAGATGCTGCATGGTGTGACCTTTGCGACGGCTCATATTGCCGCCATCCAATACATTCAGAACTCTGAAGAGAACAAGATGGTCGCCTTGCAGGCGTTGTACAACGCGATTGCTCTGGGAGCGTTTATCGCACTCATGACCGTGCTTAGCGGCTGGGCTTACGAGCATTGGGGCTCACTTGTGTTCTGGGGGATGGCAGTTATGGGATTGATTGCACTGTTTATAAAACTGGATCCGCAAGAGCCTGCAAGGCATGTTGTTGACCTGTCTGATAAAACACTTGAAACACAGAATTAGACTTCTGTGACAAAGGTTAAAAACTAATCTTTGTCTCTGTTGTGAAAGCAGTGTTAAATGAAGCCTCTCCCTTACGGAGAGGTTTTTGTTTTTTGTAAGCAAGGTCATAAAGGATATCGGATGCAAGGATGGCTGGTGGTTCCCGTTTCTTTGGCGTACTTGGGAGCCCTATTTATAATCGCGTGGTATGGAGACAACCAGAGAAGGTGGCTAGCCAGATGGCGGCCTTGGATCTACAGTTTGTCTATTGCTGTGTATTGTACCTCCTGGACGTTCTACGGCACGGTGGGCCAAGCGAGCAGTAATCCCTGGTCTTTTTTGCCGATCTACATTGCGCCGATTCTGGTCTTTACGCTTGGTTGGCGAGTGCTTGCCAGACTGATATTGATCGCCAAGCGCGAACACATAACCTCTATTGCTGATTTCATTGGCGCACGTTATGGAAAATCGCAGGGACTAGCGGTTGCCGTGACGCTGATTGCCGTCGCGGGGATTCTTCCTTATATCGCATTGCAGTTACGTGGCATCACCATGGGGCTGGAAATCATTGCGCCTGAGCTTGCGTCAGACTTCGGTTATGAGAACGACAGTGTCTCTTGGTTTGTGGTGATGGCACTGGCTATCTTTACCATTTTATTCGGCACACGCCATATCGATAACACCGAGCATCACCGGGGCATGATGATGGCGATCGCCTTTGAGTCGATCATCAAGCTGATAGCTTTTTTAGTGGTGGGTGTGTTTATTGTCTGGTTGGCAATGAGTGCAGAAAATCTCAGTTTGATAGATGTAGCGACACAAACCTATCAGCCACCAAATATTCCGACCATGCTGATTCATACCATACTCACCATGCTGGCGATCGTTTGTTTACCGCGTCAATTTCATACCATGGTGGTAGAAAACGAGCGCGCTCAGGATCTGCATGTCGCCCGTTGGTTGTTCCCACTGTACCTGATTTTAATGGGTATTTTTGTACTGCCGATTGCGTGGGTAGGGCAAGGGTTGTTGAGTGGTGCATCGCCAGACACCTTTGTTATCAGTGTGCCGATGGCGGTAGGTGCCAGTGAGATCGCTTTACTGGCGTTCCTTGGTGGTACATCAGCGGCGAGTGGAATGGTGATCGTCTCGACTATCGCGTTAGCCATCATGGTGTCGAATGATTTAGCGATGCCACTGCTTCTGCGCCGTATGCGTCTTTCACAACGTAATCATCAGCACTTTTCTCAGTTATTGCTGCGTATCCGTCGTGCACTTATCCTGCTTCTTTTGATTGGTGCATGGGGCTTTTATCAGGCACTTGATAGTATCCACTCACTCTCTGCAATAGGTTTTCTCTCGTTTGCAGCCATCACCCAATTTGCGCCGGCACTGATCGGCGGGATGTATTGGCGTCAGGGAAACAAGAAGGGCGTTTACGTCGGCCTTGCGGTTGGCTTTACCATTTGGCTGATCACTCTGATGAGCCAAACTGACATGCTGGCGGGTAACTCCAGCAGTAACTTCCTGATTTGGCTTATCACGCCACCCGAGATGCTAAGTCAATTTAATATTGCGGTTTCTGACTGGGGTATGATCCTCAGCGTCGCGGCCAATACCGCCTGTTTTGTCGTCGTTTCTCTGATTACTCGTCCAAGCCTAAGTGAGCGCTTACAATCGGCTTCGTTTGTTGGTACACCGTTACCAGAAAGCGAAAATATGAGCCTTTACCAGAGCCGCGTGACCGTGGCTGAACTGGAAATGCTCGCTTCTCGTTTTGTTGGGCGATCACGCGTTAAAGTTGCGTTTCAGGCCTATTGGAGCCAGCAACGTGAAGAGCTGATGCCGAACCAGCAAGCTCCGTCTTCCTTGATACGACACACAGAACGTGTGCTCGCGGGGGTCTTCGGCGCTTCTTCTGCTAAGTTAGTACTTACTTCTGCCTTGCAGGGAAGAAATATGCAGTTGGAAGAAGTCGCGACCATTGTTGATGAAGCTTCTGAACTGTACGATTTCAGCCGGGGATTACTGCAAGGTGCAATTGAGCACATCGGGCAAGGTATCGCGGTGGTTGATAAGCAATTACGGCTGGTGGCATGGAACCAGCGTTATCTTGAGTTGTTTGAATTTCCTCCCGGGTTAATTCAGGTCGGTCGTCCGATCGCGGATGTGATTCGCCACAATGCGGAGCAAGGGCTATGTGGTCCAGGTGATCCAGATGACCATGTTCGTCGCCGGGTTTACCATCTTGAGCAAGGGACGCGGCATACCTCTTCGCGTGTTCGCCCTGACGGACGCGTGATTGAAGTGCAGGGGAATCCGATGCCGGGCGGCGGTTTTGTTATGAGCTTTACTGACATCACCGTGTTCCGCGATGCCGAACAAGCACTAAAAGAAGCCAATGAGACGCTTGAGGAACGTGTGCGACTTCGTACCCGCGAACTAGAGCTGCTCAACAAACAACTGGTAGCGGCAACACAACGTTCAGATTTAGAGTCTAAGTCGAAATCACGTTTCTTGGCGGCGGTGAGCCACGACCTGATGCAGCCGCTGAATGCTGCCAGACTTTTTGCATCTTCACTTTCTGAAGTGGCCAAAGACGATGAGGTGAAAAAGCTCTCCTCTCATATCGAAAGCGCGCTCGGCGCAGCAGAGGATTTGATTGGCGACTTGTTGGATATTTCCCGCCTAGAATCGGGCAAGCTTGAAGTGCATGTGTGCGGTTTTGCTGTGAATGATGTGCTGGCCAATCTGAATGCTGAATTCAGTGCATTAGCCAAACAACAGGGCATTGAATTTACCATGATCCCTTCCTCACTGACGGTGAACTCTGACCCTAAACTTCTGCGTCGAGTAGTGCAAAACTTTCTTACTAACGCGTTCCGCTACAGTCCAAACGGCAAAGTCGCTTTGGGTGTGCGTCGTGTCAAAGGTCGAGTGCGTATTGATGTCTGGGATAACGGTATGGGCATTGAAGAAGAGAAACAACAGGAGATTTTTGAAGAATTTAACCGAGGCTCTCAAGTTCGCTCCGATCAGGGCCTAGGGTTGGGGCTGGCGATATCAAAGGGAATAGCGCAGGTGCTGGGACATGAAATCTCGATGCGTTCATGGCATGGCAAAGGTAGTGTTTTCTCTATCACGCTCGACAGAGCCGAGAGTGTGCAGGTTCTTAACACAGTGAAGATGCCAAGCAGTGCTCAGTCTGAACTTTGTCACCTGAAAATTCTTTGTGTCGATAATGAGCCTGATATTTTGGTTGGCATGGAAAACTTATTGTCACGTTGGGGCTGCGATACTCGGCTGGCCACCGACTTGGTCGAAAGTCTACAAGCGTTGGATGATGGCTGGATACCTGATGTGATTTTCTCAGATTATCGATTGGATAACGGACGCACTGGATTGGAAGTGCTGCAACAGTGCCGCCTTCGTCTGGGTAATCGCTTTGAAGGTGTCATCATCAGTGCGGATAGGACTGACGATATGCTCGATGGCATCAAAGCGAATGGATTTAGCTTTATCGCCAAACCCGTTAAACCGTTGAAGTTACGTTCGGTACTAAACAGAGTGGCCTAGTTTTAGTTATCTTATAGTTAGATAAAGACCTCCAGTTGGAGATCTTTATCTTTGAGGCTGGATGAATTACTCAGCCACCCCGCCTTGCGTCAATTTGGTTGGATTCAGCAGTTTCTCCAGTGTCGCACGATCTAAGTCGGTTTCCTCTTCAGCGACATCAATGATAGCACGTCCTTGTTTATAGGCTTTTTTTGCTATTTCTGCTGCTTTTAAGTAGCCGATCACCGGATTAAGTGCGGTCACCAGAATGGGGTTCTTGGCTAATGCAACATCGAGGTTGTCTTGCCTGACTTCAAACGTTGCAATCGCTTTGTCTGCCAATGCTGTAGCACTATTCGACAATAGTTCGATACTTTCCAGTACATTATGAGCAATCACTGGCAGCATTACGTTGAGTTGGAAATTACCTGACTGGCCCGCAATAGTAATCGTGGTGTCATTGCCAATCACCTGAGCACTGGCCATGGCTGCGGCTTCTGGAATCACAGGATTTACTTTCCCAGGCATGATGGATGAGCCCGGCTGTAGGCCCTGTAATTCGATTTCTCCCAACCCTGCGAGTGGACCGGAATTCATCCAGCGAAGATCGTTTGCGATCTTCAGGATCGCAACTGCTGCTGTTTTAAGCTGTCCGGAGACTGCCACGATCGCATCCTGACTGCTGAGATTAAAAAAGAAATTAGGGCTGGATGAAAAGACCACTTTTGTGGACTGAGACAGGTTATCCGCAAATAAAGCGGCAAAACGTGGATCAGCATTGATCCCAGTCCCTACAGCAGTGCCACCTTGTGCCAAGGCTTTTATAGCGGGCAGAGTATGCTCTATCGCTTTTTTGGCGTGCTCAATCTGAAACTGCCAGCCACCAAGTTCTTGTGCGAAGGTAATTGGCATCGCGTCCATCAGGTGAGTTCGGCCTGTTTTGACCACGTCTTTCAAATTCTGCTGTTTAGTGCTAAGTGTCTGGATAAGATGGTTGAGCGCTGGGAGCAACTGTTTTTCGATAGAGAGTGCGGTACTCACTTGAATCGCGGTTGGTACCACATCGTTACTACTTTGGCCCATATTGACGTGATCATTTGGACTGACGTTCCCGCCTAAATTGTCTGAGGCAAGGGTAGCGATCACCTCATTGGCATTCATATTTGAGCTGGTTCCAGAGCCGGTTTGAAAGACATCGATTGGAAACTGTTCAAGGTACTTTCCGTCGATGATGGTCTGTGCGGCATCCGCTATCGAATTCGCAATATCCCCTTCAAGCAAACCTAGCTGTGCATTGGTGAGAGCTGCGGTTTGCTTGATATAGGCTAAGGCGTGGATAAAGCCTTGTGGCATGGTGTGTTTACTGATAGAAAAATTATCCACGGCACGTTGGGTTTGAGCTTGGTATAGGGCTTCTGATGGGACTTGTACTTCGCCCATACTGTCAGTTTCGATACGGAATTCCGAGGTCATGGTAGGTCCTTTTGTTTAATCTAATTGCATCTGTATCAGACGTAATTGTTGTTGCAAGGAGAGATATTTCACGTTGCCACGCTTAAACTGATAATAGAAACGTTTAAGGCAAAATAGCGGAGTGTGGATTGAATCAAGGCACACGCGACGAAAAGTTCGGCTGCGTCTCTGATCTTGAATTGCATCGAGCAGGTGGAAATACACTTGGCGTAAAAACAATTCACACAGCAGTAAATTTTCATCTTCTGCTTCGTGTTCATATTCCGACGCAAGTACCATTCCCCAGTGAATATAGTCATAAATCACATCGGGCTCAAAGCCACTTGGTGCGTGAGCATGAAGGAAGCGATCTTGCGCTTTAAAGAATGCGTTAAAGATTACGTTGCTACTGTCCATGGTATTCCTCACTCAAAAGATAACGATAATTATTATCAATAAATGATCAGTTAGCAACCAAATATTTTGCCAGGTTTGAATAAAGGGCAAGTGACGAGAATTTAGCGAGATAGAGTCGGGATTCGTATCCGTTAGGAAGGAGGAGAGGAGCGTCAATGGCACAAATTTTTTGTGACAACCACACGGTGGCAACGCGCTGAATATTAGCGTTATTGGGATGTATTAATACCATATATGGACCCTCTCTTACTTTTCTTGATTGCCTTTTCATCAATCAATATGGCTCATTTGAAGCCGATTAGGTAGAGAGGGTCCATTCCATTAACCTACTTAAGTATCCTTGCAAGCCAAAACTGCCAATGGCTGTATCACCATTTTGCAATTAGGATAACCAATTACTGCAGTCTCTTGCTGTAAGCGATTTTCCTGCGCAAAAAGGATCTCTTACTTATTCAGATTGGCATCGGGTGTAAATTGTCGCCAGTTTGTCTACTCAGAAAAGTCTGTTCAGTAATCAAACGCTATTCAGTAAACAGAGTTTCGTATTTTACGAAAGCGGTTTGCGTCTCGCCGTAATAGAGTGTTCCTTCCGACTGAATGACCACTCTTAACCAACTTTCTGCTGATTTTGGTCTAGGCAGGGTGATGTACCAGTTTTTACCTGCTTGATCCGCAGGTTCCATATCCACAGGTTTCGCATTTTTTTCCTGGTTGGCAACCACAGAAATTTTTACGCCTTCCAGGGGATAAGCGGCATTCAGAGACAATTCTAAACGGTCTTTAGTAAGTTTTTCTGAACGAAACTTCACTTTAAAATCGCCATTTTCCATATCACACAGACCACTGGTGTAGCGACAATTTGACTTGCTGGCCAATTTATAACTTTCACCTTCTTTCGCGGCATGAGGCTTTTCGCTTAATGCCATATCGGTACCGAAGTAGGCAATTAACGATAGGATCGGAGCGATTAACAGAGCGATAATTAAGTGCTTGTTTTTGAACATCTTGGCTTCCTTGCAACGACAGATTTCTAAATAGTAACTGAAAAATTAGAATAAAAAAGCCCCGAACAGGTGTTCCCAGACGGGGCTTTGAGGTTGTAATTATAATTAGTGATCGACAGCTTCGCCTGCACCAACTGGGACACGTACGTGTTCAACCAGATCTTTCACTTCTTGAGGCGTTTCATCAGTGACTTTCGATACTGCGAACGCGACAATAAAGTTGAAGACTGCACCAATTGCACCAAACGCATTAGGCTCAATGCCTAGGAACCAGTTGCTACCCCAGCTTTCCAGGTATTTCCAATCAGCGACAAATAGGATGCCTTTGTGCTGGAATACGTAGAACAGGGTGATACTGATACCTGCGATCATACCTGCGATTGCGCCTTCTTTATTGATGCTTTTACTGAAGATACCCATCATCAAGGCTGGGAAGATAGAGGATGCCGCCAGACCAAAGGCCAGTGCAACGGTACCTGCTGCAAACCCAGGCGGATTTAAACCTAGATAACCAGCTGCAGCGATTGCCACCGCCATGGAAATCCGGCTGGCAAGCAGCTCTTTCTTCTCGGAGATGTTAGGGTTGATAACCCCCTTGATTAAGTCATGGGAAATTGCCGACGATATGGCCAACAACAGACCCGCAGCGGTTGATAGCGCAGCCGCCAGGCCACCTGCCGCAACCAATGCGATTACCCAGTTTGGTAGTTTAGCAATCTCTGGGTTTGCCAGTACCATGATGTCGTTATCTACACGTAGCTCGTTAGTCGCCGCATCTGAGGTGTATTGGATATTGCCGTCACCATTTTTATCGTCAAAACCTAGTAGGCCTGTTGTTTCCCAGTTTTTGAACCAAGCTGGACGCTCGTCATAAACAAGATGCTGACCAGGCGCCGGGTTAACCGTATTCATAAGGTTTAGACGTGCCATTGCTGATACTGCTGGAGCAGTAGTGTAAAGAATAGCAATGAAAATGAGTGCCCAACCTGCAGATGTACGTGCGTCACGAACCTTAGGTACCGTAAAGAAACGGATGATTACGTGTGGCAGACCCGCTGTACCGATCATCAGTGACATGGTGTAAACGAACATGTTTAGCGTATCACCACGAACCTGGGTGGTATATTCACTAAAGCCGAGTTCGGTCACCACCTGATCGAGCCGATCGAGTAGATAGACGTCGGTTCCCGCCATCGTACTACCAAGACCGATCTGAGGAATTGGGTTACCAGTCAATTGCAGAGAGATAAAGATTGCTGGGATAGTGTAAGCAAGAATGAGTACGCAATATTGAGCAATCTGCGTGTAAGTAATACCTTTCATGCCGCCAAGTACAGCGTACATGAATACGATACACATACCGATCAGTAGACCCGTTGAGTAATCAACTTCCAGGAAACGACCGAATGCAACGCCAACGCCTTTCATCTGACCGATAACGTAAGTTACCGATGCGATGATCAGACAGATAACCGCTACGATACGAGCCGTCTTGGAGTAGAAACGCTCACCGACAAACTCTGGCACAGTAAATTTACCGAACTTACGTAGGTAAGGAGCAAGAAGCAGAGCAAGCAGCACGTAACCGCCAGTCCAACCCATGAGGAATACAGAACCACCGTATCCCATGAAGGCAATCAGACCTGCCATCGAAATAAACGAAGCCGCTGACATCCAGTCTGCTGCTGTCGCCATACCGTTCGCGATTGGGTTTACACCGCCACCCGCAACATAGAACTCTTTGGTCGAGCCTGCGCGCGCCCAAATCGCAATCCCGATGTACAGGATGAAGGTTGCACCAACAACCAGGTAAGTAATAGTTTTCAAATCCATCTGAGTGACTCCTTACTCATCTACGCCGAATTCACGGTCGATTTTGCGCATCTTCCACGCGTAGTAGAAAATAATACCCAGGAAGGCGTAGATGGAGCCTTGTTGAGCGAACCAGAAACCAAGCTTGTATCCACCTAGTTGAAATTGATTTAGTACATCGACAAATAAAATGCCGCAGCCGAAAGACACAACGAACCAGATGACCATTAGGCCAATCATGAGCTTCACGTTTTTGTCCCAATAGGCTTTGGCTCTTTCTTCACTTTCAAATGCCATTGCCGTCTCCTTACGATCGGTATTGTTGTTAAAAAAATGTTTCACCATGTACATTAGCAAGGTGTTGGCAAGAACTCTTTTCAACTTTAGTCGGGGCATGAAAAACAAAAAACGCCCGTATAATGGGCGCTTAAAGAGATTGTAAGAGAATTTTACCATGTTAACGCAGTGTTAAATTAGCCTAAGGTCTAATGCGAAATGACACTATTCACAATTTATTTTTGCTGGCGTTATCTTTTCTTCATTGATTTGGTGAAACCTATGCTGGTGACCACAAGTTATTTGTTTACATAAAGTTTTCGTTTTAACTAGAGCGCTGAGACACAATAAAGCGGTAGACTAACGATGATACCTACGTTGGTTATAACTTTTATATTTGGGAGGGGGAATGGACGCAAACACCATTAACAGCTTTTTTCTTGTCGGTGCATTGCTGATTGCACTGAGCGTTCTTCTTAGCCCTGTCTCTTCTAAGTTGGGTATTCCCATTCTCCTTGTCTTTCTTGCCGTTGGTATGCTGGCGGGGGAAGACGGCTTAGGCGGTATTCTGTTTGATAATTTCTCGATTGCTTACTTAGTCAGTAACTTAGCCTTAGCCATCATATTGCTTGATGGTGGCATGAGAACAAGAGTCGCAAGTTTCCGGGTGGCATTATGGCCATCGGTGTCATTGGCCACGTTGGGTGTCGCAATGACGACGCTCTTAACCGGACTGATGGCGACCTGGTTGTTTGATCTGGATTTACTGCAAGGCATCCTTGTTGGAGCCATTGTGGGGTCTACGGATGCGGCTGCGGTATTTTCTCTGCTTAAAGGACGCAGTCTCAATGAACGTGTGGGCTCGACTCTGGAAATTGAATCCGGTACTAACGATCCGATGGCAGTCTTTCTCACCGTGACCTTAATTGCGATTTTGTCGAGCTCAGGTGCGGAGTTAAGCGTCGGCTTCTTAGCTCTGAGCTTTGTGAAACAGTTTGGTATTGGTGCATTGCTTGGTATTGCTGGTGGCTGGGTACTATGGAAGATCATTAACCGCAATCAACTGCCAGATGGTTTGTACTCAATTTTGACCGTCAGTGGTGGCCTGCTGATTTTTGCTTTATCGAATACACTCGGTGGCAGCGGCATCCTATCCATTTACCTGGTGGGTTTGCTACTTGGTAATCGTCCAACGCGCAGCCGCCACTCGATTCTGCATGTCTTAGATGGCATGACCTGGTTAGCGCAAATTGGCATGTTCTTAGTGCTGGGCTTGCTGGTCACGCCTTCGAATCTGTTGTCGATAGCGCTACCGGGGCTGGCACTTGCCTTTGGTATGATTCTGTTTGCGCGTCCAATTTCTGTGTGGGTAGGCTTACTGCCATTCAAAAGTTTTATGCCACGTGAAAAGTGGTTTGTTTCCTGGGTGGGGTTGCGTGGTGCCGTGCCGATCATTTTGGCGGTGTTCCCGATGATGGCTGGCCTTCCTGATGCACAACTTTATTTTAACCTCGCGTTCTTCGTCGTTATGGTCTCGCTGATTGTTCAGGGAGGCACGTTGACCAAAGCAATGTCGCTAGCCAAAGTAGAACTGCCCCCAAAACCGGAGCCAATATCGCGAATTGGTGTTGAGGTTTATCCTACCAGTGAGTGGGAGCTATTTATCTATCGATTGAAAGCAGACAAATGGTGCATTGGGGAACCATTGCGTAGTTTGTCTATGCCGGAAGGCACGCGTATTGCGGCGGTCTTTCGCCACCAGGAATTGATGCACCCATCAGGAAGTACCAAGCTGGAAGAAGATGATACTTTGTGTGTCTTTGCTCAAGAGAAAGATTTAGATGCGTTGAGCCTGCTGTTCAGTGAAGCGCCAGAAAAAGCGTCAATGACTCGTTTCTTTGGTGATTTCTTTTTGGATATTGAAGTCAGACTATCCGATGTTGCCATGATGTATGGCTTAGACCTTGGCGAGGAGTCACTGGACTTCACCTTGAGAAGGCTGGTGGAGGAACACTTGGGAACAGCTCCGGTTCTGGGTGACCAATTTGAATGGCAAGGGCTACATTGGATTATTGCTGATGTGGTCGATCAGCAAGTGACCAAAGTAGGCTTACGCTTGCCTACTGAACAAGATGAACTGACGGAAGACGAGTAGAGTTTAACTATTCATTTCCGTTAGCATGATGACAGCTTGAGTGCGGTTCTTCACGCCTAGTTTGCGGAAAATCGCCGTCATGTGCGCTTTGATGGTGGCCTCTGATACATTCAGCTCATAAGCGATTTGTTTGTTCAGCAAGCCATCTGACAACATCCCCAACACTTTGTATTGCTGCGGCGTTAACGTAGCAATCTTCTCTGCTAAATCACTGCATGCGGCATTATTGGTAATCAGACCTTCAGGGAAGTAGGGGTCGCCGTTAAGCACCTGATTGATAGCATTAACGAGTTCACGCATATCACTTGATTTAGGAATGAAGCCGAAAGCGCCGTGACTTTTTACCTGAGTTACGATAGCTGGCTCTTCACTGGCTGAAACGACAACTACAGGTAAGTCAGGGTATTCGGCACGCAGGTGAATCAGACCCGACATACCATTTGCGCCAGGCATCTTGAGATCCAATAGCACTAAGTCTGGCTCCTCTTCCCTCTCCAATAACGCAAGTAAGGCATCGAGTGAGTCAGCTTCGAGAAGATTTGCACCACTCACCGCCATGTGTACCGATTGGAACAAAGCATTACGGAAGAGAGGGTGATCATCAGCAATGATGATGGTGTAGGTCGAATCCATGACGTTAAACACTTTTGACTATTTGGTTAAATTTATTATTGTCCAGCTTTGAGATTGTGGACAATATTTATTCGCTAAAAGTCTGAACCAAATCGACTTTTATTAGAGAAAATGCATATAACCCTCATTTTATTTTTTTGTTTTGTGCAATAAAAACGCCAGTAGAAAATTACTGGCGTTTGAATTTGTCTGATTAGAACTGATTGATGTGCTCTAAGAAAGGCTCTGCCTGCATGAAACCTGTTAAACGAGCGTTTGAAACGTACTCTCCTTTACTGTTCCAAAACTCAATCGTTGGTAGGCCAAGGACATTCATACGCTTGAGTAATTCAATATCTTGAACCTGATTTTTGGTCACATCCGCTTGCAGTAGTACAAAATCTCGCAGCTTTTCTTCGACTTTTGGCGAATGGAAGGTGTACTTCTCAAACTCTTTACATGCCACACACCAGTCGGCATAAAAGTCGAGCATGACCGGTTTACCTGCCACTTTTGCTAGCGCCAGTTGTTCTTCTAGCTCTGCGACATTCGCTATCCGTGTGAAACTGACACTGGCTTGCTGAGCATGGGTTTCGTTGTGACCAAACCAATAATTCAGCGCAGGTTGTGCAGAAGCGAATAATCCCAGAACGGCAATAATTCCAACGGCACTCTGTTTCCAGCCGCCAAACTCGAGGCTATTTTTTACGTGATATAGCCAGCCAAAAGCAGCGACACCCAACACAGACCAAAGTAACGTTGACCACATTTCAGGTAACAGGCGTTCAAGCAGGAAGATAGGTGCTGCGAGCAGAATGAACCCGAATAGCGTTTTAACCCGACCCATCCAGTTACCCGCTTTCGGCAGCAGTTTATTGCCGAAGACCGCAACCAGAATCAGAGGAATCCCCATCCCCATGGCCAGAGCGTACAGAGCAACACCACCGGTTAGCAGATCGCCACTTTGCGCGACGTAAAGCAGCGCACCAGAGAGCGGTGCAGTGGTGCATGGTGAGCATACCAAACCGGAAATGGCTCCCATTACAAACACGCCAGTACCGCTGCCTCCGTGCTGTTTGTTACTTAGGTTATTGAGCCAGGTTTGGACACTGCTTGGGAGTTGCAGCGAATACAGGCCAAACATCGACATTGCCAACGCGATGAATAAGACACTCAGACCGATAAGTACATATGGGTGCTGCATTGCCGCCTGGAACTGCATGCCAGCAGAGGCAACGACCAGACCAAGCAGGGTATAAGTCAGCGCCATACCTTGTACGTAAATAAACGATAGGCCAAGTGCACGTCGTTGGCTGAGTTTCCCGCTACCAAGCACAATGCTGGTCAGAATCGGGTACATAGGCAGTACGCAAGGAGTAAAAGCAAGGCCAACACCCAAAGCTAAGAACAGCAGTGGTGTCCACCAACTGTCAGCCAGGTTGGCCGCGAGGCTGTCTTGCTGCGTAACAGGCGCTGTACTTGTTGCTTTTGGTTCTGGTGTTGTTGGTTTTATCGTTGGCTCTTGCGATGAAGTGGTCGCCGTTTTATCTGATGAGTTTGTCGGTGACGTAAAGGCGTGGATAGGAATGACACGGGTTTCTGGTGGGTAGCAGAAACCTGCTTTAGCACAGCCCTGATACTGCACGACAACACGTGCACCTTCCTGCCGATCTGAAAGCGCTACATTGACAAACAGAGGCATGGTGTAGATATGTACCTCACCAAAAAATTCGTCGTTGTGTGGTGTGCCGCGCTCCATGTCTAACTCGCCAAGCGTGACGTTCTCTCCTGATACTGACAAACGTTCCTGGTACAGGTAGTAGCCATCACGTACTTGCCAGTCGAGCATCAGCTTGTCACCTTGCTGATAAAAATTAAACGGAAAGGCCTGGTCGACAGGCACAAAGCTATCGCTGCTATTACCGAAATTGTTGTTCTGACTATTGTTAAACTGGTCTTTGCCAAATAGGGCAAGCGAAGGTGCAGAAAAGGTCATCAACCCTAAGAGTAATACGGAAAGTAATGCACGCATAAAATGTTCAATTCGTCTTAGATAATTGCCGTAAGTGTAACCCAATCAGACCTGCTGACTAACCGATAAGTTTCATCAAAGTGAAGATTTGTTAATCAATACGTTCAAATTCTGGCAATAAAAAAGGGAGCCGAAGCTCCCCGAGTAAGACTCTGTTTCTGCTAGATCAGCAGGCCACCGAAGATGAAGCCTAATGTCACTGCTGACGCGATGGTTGCGACACCTGGTAGGAAGAATGGGTGGTTGAACACGTACTTACCAATACGTGTTGAGCCTGTGTCGTCCATCTCAACCGCGGCAAGTAGCGTCGGGTAAGTTGGTAGTACGAACAGCGCACTTACCGCCGCGAATGATGCAACCGCAGTCAGTGGTGCGACACCAATCGCTAATGCTGCAGGCATCAGTGCAACAGTCGTTGCGCCTTGTGAGTAAAGCAACATAGAAGCGAAGAAGAGCACCAATGCAAGCATCCATGGGTAATCTTCGAGAAGTGCACCAGCCACTTCCTTAATGCCATCAACGTGAGCGTTCACGAATGTAGAGCCTAGCCATGCAACACCAAGTACACAAACACACGCTGTCATACCAGAACGGAATGTTGCCGCCGCTGGGATTTTGCTCGAGTCGATCTTACAGCTCATTACGATGGCTGCTGCTGCCGCAAGCATGACTGTCATGATCGCTTCGTTACGACCCAGTGCTGGGTTCTCGATAAGACCCACAGAGCCAGAGATTGCGGCTGCGTAGCACACTACGAATGCGATAGCGCCAAGGAAGATAAACGTTGCTTTCTTCGCTGTTGGTAGAATCTTGCGTTTTTCTTCAGTACTGAGTTTGATGAGGCCATTTTCCAGACGATGTTGATATTCAGGATCGTCTTTTAGTTCACTGCCCATGAAGTTCGCAATGAACGCACCGACCATACAAGCGATGAATGTGGTTGGAATACACACAGCGAGTAGAGTGAGGTAATCGACGCCAAATGGAGCAAGCATGGCTGCGAAAGCGACCACAGCCGCAGAAATTGGAGACGCTGTGATGGCGATTTGCGATGCGACAACGGCGATAGACAAAGGACGAGAAGGTCGAACGCCCTGACCTTTAGCCACCTCGGCAATGACTGGCAGAGTGGAGAACGCAGTGTGACCAGTACCCGCCATTAGTGTCATTATGTATGTCACGATTGGCGCATAGAAGGTGATGCGTTCAGGGTGTTTACGCAAAAAGTTTTCGGCAACTTGCACCATCCAGTCCAGACCACCTGCAACTTGCATTGCTGCAATAGCGGTAATCACTGACATGATGATCAAAATTACATCAACAGGGATGTAAGCCTGGCTAGTAGGAACGCCTAGGATCAAAGACAATGCAATGACACCCGCACCACCGGCAAAACCGATGCCGATACCGCCGATTCTCGCTCCCAAATAGATAAAGAGCAGAACCACGAAGAGTTCGACCATGACCATTATAGATACCTCTTTAGTTTGTATAGATTCTGATTTTTTGAACACTCAGGAACAGGAGTAAATGTTCAGAAAATCAGCTCTCAAGAGCTATAGAATTTAAAAAGCTTATAAAAATTGTGGTTAATAGTATGAGATCCTAAAAAGGGGCCTTAAAGGCCCCTATGGAAGATGACTTACTCGTAGCGTTTTGCTTTGTAAGTTGGATGCATGAAGTTTTCAACCGATAAGATTTCGTCAAGTTCTTCTTCTGTTAGCAGACCGCGCTCTAACACGACTTCACGAACACTCTTACCAGTTTCTGCACAAATCTTACCGACTATGTCGCCTTCATGGTGACCGATGTATGGGTTCAGGTAGGTTACGATACCGATGGAGTTGTAAACGTAGTTCTCACAGATTTCTTTGTTCACCGTGATGCCATCGATACATTTGTCACGCAGATTGATGCACGCATTTTGTAGCAGTGAGATGGACTCAAACATGCTTTGTGCGATCACGGGTTCCATTACGTTTAGCTGTAGTTGGCCGCCTTCTGCTGCAAAAGATACTGTGTTGTCGTTACCCAGTACTTTAAAACACACTTGGTTTACGACTTCAGGGATCACAGGGTTAACTTTCGCAGGCATGATAGATGAGCCGGCTTGCATTTCAGGAAGGTTAAGTTCATTCAGACCAGCGCGCGGGCCTGAAGAAAGCAGACGCAGGTCGTTGCAAATCTTAGACAGTTTCACAGCCAAGCGTTTTAGTGCACTGTGCGTCATCACGTAAGCACCACAGTCTGAAGTCGCTTCGATAAGGTCTTCTGCAGGAACCACATCCAGACTTGTCACATCTGCCAGGTGTTTTACAGATAGCGCTTGGTAACCTGTAGGTGTGTTCAGGCCCGTACCGATAGCGGTCGCACCCAGGTTAATTTCTAGCAGTAGCTTTGATGTGTAGTCCAGGGCACGAATTTCTTCGTTTAATGTTACCGCCCAAGCGTGGAACTCTTGACCAACCGTCATTGGCACTGCGTCTTGTAACTGAGTACGGCCCATTTTAAGCACATCTTTGAACTCAATCGCCTTAAGTTCGAATGCGCCTTTCAGGTACTCAATGGCTTCCATCAGCTTATGTACGCTGTTGTAAACCGCAATACGGAAGCCGGTAGGGTAAGCACAGTTGGTAGACTGACTTTTATTGACGTGATCATTCGGGTTAACGAATTCGTACTGGCCTTTCTCTTTGCCCATGATTTCAAGAGCAACGTTGGCGATTACTTCATTGGTGTTCATGTTGACAGAAGTGCCAGCACCACCCTGGAATACGTCTGAAGGGAATTGATCCATACACTTGCCTGTTTCCAGGATCAAATCACATGCTTCGATGATGTAGTTAGCAACATCTTTTGGAATCGCACCAAGTTCTTTGTTTGCGAGTGCCGCGGCTTTCTTGGTCATCACCATGCCACGTACAAATTCGGGTACGTCAGAAATGGTTACATTTGAGATGTTGAAGTTTTCGATGGCACGTAGGGTGTGAATACCGTAGTACGCATCTGCAGGAACATGACGTTGACCTAATAGATCTTCTTCAATGCGAGTGGCTGAGTTTACTGCTTTTTGAGTATCAGATAGAGTAGCCATAACAGGATCCTTAGATGATAATTCTAATAATATGGTTGAGTATTAGCCTATTCTGCAATCTAGAATCCATTCATCAGAATTTTGGGCTGGAAAATCCGTCCTGACTTATGTGGCACATCATACTTTACCTAGCACATAAAAATAGTAACTAGATCACCTTTTTGGCTTTTTATGCATCAATAGTGTGCAAAGTATGAACGGGTCATTGTCTTAGGTTTCAGGCGAGTGTTTTTACTGTTCATATTTTTTGATTATTGCCATCTGTATCGTGCCAACAGAAAGACATCATTTAACTCATCTGAAGGGCTGAACACGCTTTTTTACAACGATTCGTTTGAGCTTGGTTGGCTTTTACCATTACACTGAATTAAACAAAGGAGGGCGTGTGTTTCCTATCTTATTATTGGCGTTTATTTTTGTTCCGATCATCGAAATCGGCTTGTTTATTCAGGTGGGCGGATTTTTAGGGCTCTGGCCGACCATTGCCTTGGTGTTGATCACGGCGGTAGTAGGGGCGTCTTTAGTGCGTAGTCAGGGCATTCAGACTCTGATGTCAGTGCAGGGGCGTCTTGAGCAAGGTGAAATTCCTGCTCAGCAGATTTTTGAAGGTGTCATGCTGGCTGTAGCTGGCGTGCTGCTGTTAACTCCAGGGTTCATGACGGATGCACTTGGTATGTTGGTATTGTTGCCTGCGCCTCGTGCTGCGATTGCAAAATACCTGATGAGTAAAATGGTGGTAAAAACGGTTCACGGTGGTGGTTTCCACGGTGGTTTTTCTGGTCAGCAGGGGCCGTTTGACGATGATTCATTCCGTCGTGGTCCATTCGATTCTCATTCGGATAATGGTAACACCTTCGAAGGTGAATACGAGCGTAAAGACGACGATGATCGTAATGACCGAAATAAGCTCAACTGATCAATAGTCAGTTCCAGCAGAAAACAAAAGGGCGCATCAAGCGCCCTTTTTGTGTCTTTATTTACGCTATTATTGAGCGCCTTCAAAGCCCATCTGACGCCATGCTTCAAAGGCAATAATGGCGACGGCATTCGACAAGTTTAGGCTGCGAGCATCTGGCATCATTGGAATACGAATGCGTTGCTCCATTGGTAAGCTTTCAATCACCTCTGCCGGTAAACCACGCGTTTCTGGGCCGAATAACAACACATCGCCTGCTTGATACTGGGCATCCACATGGTGACCTGTTGTTTTGGTAGTACAAGCGAACAGGCGGTAGCCACCTTGCTTTTCTTTATCGAGATGTTCCAAGAATGCTTGATAGTTCTTATGGCGCGTCACGCGAGCCAAATCGTGATAATCCAAACCTGCGCGGCGGACTTTCTTTTCTTCTAAATCGAAACCCAGCGGTTCAATCAAATGAAGATTTGCACCGCAGTTGGCACACAATCGAATGATGTTGCCAGTGTTCGGCGCGATTTCTGGTTCATATAAAGCGATATCAAACATGGTATTGAAATAGAGTTGGTCAAAAGAGAGGCCCAGTATATACCCAAGTGCAGCGACTTGGGTATAAAAGAGCGCTGAGCACTGAATAGTCGTCGCCCCTATACTCGTAGCTGCAATTAGCTGAGCGCACGAGCATAGCTTTCTTCAACAGCGCGCCAGTTTACGACATTCCACCAGGCGTCAATGTATTCAGGTCGACGGTTCTGATAACTGATGTAGTAAGCGTGTTCCCATACGTCTAGTGCAAGGATGGGCTCACCGCGGATATCTGCCACGTCCATTAATGGGTTGTCTTGATTGCTGGTGGAAGTGATATGAATTTCACCGTCCGTTACGACTAACCAGGCAAAGCCGGATCCAAAGGTGTTAATGGCCGCTTGTGCGAACGCGTCTTTGAATTTATCGAAGCTCCCAAACGTCTCGTCGATAGCTTGGGCAAGCACGCCTTGTGGTTCACCACCACCATCTGGAGACATGCAATTCCAGTAGATAATGTGATTGTAGTACCCACCCCCATTATTACGAATGGCAGGGCTGTGTTGCGATACGGTCGCGAAGATTTCATCCAAAGATTGAGTCTCAAGATGGCTTCCTTGCACTGCAGTAACGAATTTGTCGAAGTAGGTTTTGTGATGTTTGTTGTAATGCACTTCCATAGTCTTTGCGTCGATGTATGGCTCTAACGCATTGTATGAGTAAGGCAGAGCGGGAAATGTATGCGACATAGTAAATCCTCCTTAATCGGAGGATTTACTTTAGTGCTAATGAAAATCATTATCAACTGTAATCTTGTAGGGTTATTTTACCACTTTGATCAAAGGTAAAGTGATGGTGACGCGCAAGCCTCCCAGTGGACTGCGGCTCGCGACAATCGTACCGCTGTGTTGGCGAATGGCATTTTCAGTGATGGTTAGTCCTAACCCTGTTCCGCCAGAGTGGCGATCACGTGCAGTAGAAACGCGATAAAACGGACGGAAAATCGCTTCTAATTCTTCATCCGGAACACCTTCACCGTTATCATCTACCGTAATGTGTAAGGTGTTCCCTTGCGTATTCACATCGACTTCAACTTCATCTTTGCCGTAGTAAATCGCGTTTCTAATGATGTTCTCGACTGCGCTCATCAGTAGTTTCGGATTACCTGAAATACTGCCTTTCGGTAGCTGAGAATAACGCAGCTTTTTGCCCATTTGTTCGGCTTCAAACTGAGCGTCTTTGATGATCTCTTCCCACAAACTTTGAATCGGTTGAGTTTCTCGTGTCATGTGGCTATTCGCCTGCATGCGAGACAGCTCTAGTAACTCACTGATCATTTGCTCAAGCCTTTGAGCCTCGGTATCAATCCGTATGAGCTCTGGGCTTTCTCCCTGTTTTCGCGTTGCTAACGCACTGGCCATGCGTAGGCGAGTGAGCGGAGAACGCAGCTCGTGAGATATATCGGATAGTAAACGCTGTTGACCGGATATCATCTGATTCACTGCTTCGACCATTTGGTTGAAACTGCTACCTGCTTGACGGAACTCTGACGTGCCTTTCTCCAGGGTGGGATCAATCACAAACTCTCCCTTGGCTACTCGCTGTGCAGCGGCTTCTAGCCGACGTGCTGGCTGACTCAATGCCCATGCGAGCCAGAGCAAAAGAGGTGTACTCGCCAGCATCACAGCCAGTAATAACTGAACAGGATGATCAAATAGTCTCAGTAATAGTGGTGGTGGTTCATTCCATTTAAAGCCAACGTACATCAGCAGATCCGAATCGGCCAAGGTAATGGGTACCGGACCTGCAATCATATATCGGCCATAGAGTTTTTGTTTCGGTTGGTTATTGTCTTCAATAATGGAAACAAAGTTCTGCATGGCCCGCATTTGAAAATTGTTGCGGTGGTCCGTGGTTAATATTTTGCCGCTATAGTCAGAAAAGAACATCCGTGGCCTAGGGTCGTTTTTATTTTGACGACGTCCTTCGATACTAAATAGGATGCGGCCAAGGTCAGTTTCTTGATTGTATTGATTCTGAATTTCATCACGCACTTCTAGCATGCGCTGATAGGGTCCACTTGGAATATCACGAGGTTTACGTGGATCCAGATGCGGTAGCGATAGCACAGCGATTAATACCAACAGCATGGTGAACCAAAAGATGGCAAATATGCGTCCATACAAGCTGTTAATATTCGGCAGTTTGATGCGTGATATTTGGCTCATTAATCTTCCTCAAGCAGCATGTAGCCTCGGCCACGTAAGGTTTTGATACGTGGTTTACCGTTACTTTGGTCGGGCAGTTTTTTACGTAAGTTGGAGACGTGCATATCAATCGCGCGGTCAAAAGCGGCGAGTCGCTTGCCAAGCACATCTAAGCTTAGAGTTTCTTTCGTCAGGACTTGCCCTGGGTGTTGTACAAAGTGTGTGAGCAAAGCAAATTCTGTTGCCGTTAAATCAAGCAGCAGCTGATCGCAGTAAGCCTCTTGCTTGCCTGGATAAAGGTGAAGCTCTTGATACTCAATGCAGTCACTGTTTTTACTGTCTTTTTGCGTTGCACTGGTACGACGTAAAATGGCGCGAATGCGAGCCAGTAGTTCTCTGTCACTAAACGGTTTCGGTAAGTAATCGTCTGCCCCTAGTTCTAAGCCAATCACTCGGTCTATTTCTTCGCCTTTAGCGGTCAGCATTAGTACCGGGGTTTCCCAGTTTTCACGCAAGCGCTTTAATGTTTCCATGCCGTTGAGTTTAGGCATCATGACATCCAGCAAAATCAAATCGACTTCACTTGTCACGGCAGCTAAACCTGCTTCTCCGTCATTCGCTTCACTGACTTCAAATCCTTCGAAGCTGAGTACTTCTTTTAACAGGCTAGTTAGCTCTATATCGTCATCAATTAAAAGAATGTTTGCCATTTAGGGACCTACCATCAATTACCTTTTATTTAATATTACATTGGAATGATGGGTGACGAAGAGTATAAAAATCACTCTTTACGAATCTTTACGCTCCCTATACATCACTTTACTTAGCGCGTCCTATTCTATACTCAAGCGCTGGGAGAACAGCCCAGAAGAAGCAATCAGATGTATGAGGAATCAAATTATGAAATCTGCAAAAAAAATTGTGTTAGCTGCCGTTGTTCTACCACTGACTCTTGGTGCAGCAGGTGCTTTTGCTTATGGTGGTAAAGACCATCAAAAAGGGCCTCGTGACGAATGTGGACCGGGTATGGAGCGCGGTATCATGCGCCAAATGGATCTGACTGACGCACAAAAAGAGCAATTGCAATCTTTCCGTGATGCTAACCGCGCTGAAATGAAAGGCAAAAATTCGGCAGACCGTGATGCTCGCAGAGCGGAGCGCCAAGCTTACCATGCAAGAATGCAAGCTCTCGTGCTAGCGGACAACTTTGATGAAGCCCAAGCCACTGCATTAGCGAAAGAAATGGTAGAAAAACAAACTGAGCGCCGTGTAAAAATGCTGGAGAAAAAACACCAGATGTTGAGTGTTCTGACTCCTGAGCAAAAAGAAGAGTTTGTAAAATTGCAAAACGAACGTATGCAGCAGTGTGGTGAAAGAATGCAAAAACGCATGGAAAAACCAAACAGTAACTAACCATCACACTGAAATAATCTGAAGAGGCTGCCAAAGGTAGCCTCTTTTTGATCTGGCTATTTCATACTCATTCAATAATTATCGAGGTATACTCTGGATATGGTTTGAGTTAACTCTTTGATTATGAAACATCAATATGCACGCTTAGTGACGACGGCAGCATGGACTGCGACAATCACGGCAACGGTTTTATTACTGGTTAAGGTTGTCACTTGGTGGGTGACAGGTTCGGTCAGCCTATTAGCCTCCCTTATTGACTCTATGTTGGACATTGCCGCATCAGTAGTGAATTTAGTTGTGGTCCGTTACGCCTTGCAGCCTGCAGACAGAGAACATACTTTTGGTCATGGCAAGGCAGAGTCATTAGCGGCTCTGGCGCAAGCGATGTTCATTTCCGGATCTGCGGTATTTTTGATCCTCAACGGGGTCGATCGTTTCTTCCGTCCTCATGCTTTGCATGCTCCCGAGCTAGGGGTTTATGTCTCATTGTTTGCTATGGCAGTGACGTTCGGCTTAGTGACTTTTCAGAAACATGTTGTGCGGTTGACTGGTAGCCAAGCGATTGCCGCCGATTCTCTCCACTATCAAACCGACCTTTATATGAATGCGGCGATTATGGTTGCGCTTGGGTTGAGTTATTTTGGCGTTACACAAGCTGATGCGGTGTTTGCGATTGGCATTGGTGTGTTCATTCTGTACAGCGCTGTCAAAATGGTCAATGAAGCGACTCAGACTTTACTAGACAGAAAACTGCCGGATACCGAGTTAGAAGAAATCCGCGCGCAGTGCTTGAGTGTGAAAGGGGTGAGAGGGGTTCATCAACTACGAACCCGAATGTCCGGGCCGACGCGTTTTATTCAGTTACACCTTGAGCTAGACGACGACTTACGTTTAATCGAAGCTCACTATATTGCTGATAAAGTAGAAGAAAATTTACTTGCAGTGTTCCCTGAAGCGGATGTGCTGATCCATCAGGATCCTATATCTGTCATTTATGGACCAGAGAAAGAACAGAAACAACAAGACTGGTAGCGCTCGAAAAATAGTAAGACGTCTGACGACAAACGGGCGCTTATTGTCTATCTTTCCATCAATACGTTTTAAGAATCCTGATACTGATGTGAATCAACGAAGTTGCTAAGAGAAGCTGTAATACTCTTACATAAGTAGAAAAGTTACATAAAAATGTGTGTTTTCATTGGTAATCCGGTATAGGAAATGTAACATAACGCACAGTTCTGGATTATGCAGGTTGCTTGGTGACAAGGGGCCTAAAAGAAAATTATATAATTGATTGCCAAAGATCGAGGGTGAGCATGATTAAGAAGATCGGTGTTTTAACAAGTGGCGGTGACGCACCTGGTATGAACGCTGCAGTACGCGGCGTGGTACGCACAGCACTTTCTGAGGGATTGGAAGTTTACGGTGTGTACGACGGCTACCTAGGTCTTTATGAAGATCGCATCACAAAACTAGATCGTTCTAGTGTTTCTGATGTTATCAACAAAGGTGGTACGTTCCTGGGCTCTGCTCGCTTCCCTGAATTCAAGGAAGTGGCAGTACGCGAAAAAGCAATTGAGAATCTGAAGAAACACGGTATCGATGCACTGGTTGTTGTCGGTGGTGACGGCTCGTACATGGGGGCGAAGAAACTGACTGAAATGGGTTACCCATGTATCGGTCTGCCAGGCACTATCGATAACGATATCGCGGGTACGGATTACACCATTGGTTACCTAACTGCACTAAACACAGTTATTGATGCAATCGACCGTCTACGTGACACTTCTTCATCTCACCAACGTATTTCAATTGTAGAAATCATGGGCCGTCACTGTGGTGACCTGACTCTGATGTCTGCTATCGCTGGTGGTTGTGAGTACATCATCACACCAGAAACGGGTCTTGATAAAGAGAAGCTGATCGGCAACATTCAAGACGGTATTGCAAAAGGTAAGAAACACGCAATCATCGCACTTACTGAGTTGATGATGGATGCAAACGAACTTGCTCGTGATATCGAAACAGCAACGGGTCGTGAAACTCGAGCAACCGTACTGGGTCATATTCAACGTGGTGGTCGTCCTACTGCATTTGACCGTGTGCTTGCTTCTCGCATGGGTAACTACGCGGTTCACCTTCTGATGGAAGGTCACGGTGGCCGTTGTGTTGGTATCCAAAAAGAAGAGCTTGTACATCACGATATCATTGATGCGATTGAAAACATGAAACGCCCAGTACGTAATGACCTGTACAAGGTTGCAGAAGAGCTGTTCTAAGCAAAGTCGATTCGCTTTGTATTGAACTCAATTACTGAATGCCGTTTGCTTAACCGTAAACGGCATTTTTATTGGTTTGGATTACAGATGACGGAGCGCTTCGCTTACAGATTACGGGAGGTCTTCTTTTCAGTATTCAGTAAGCCCCAAACTTTTTCCTAAAATCTCTGGCTTTATTCTATCAGCATTAATTTCCGCTCGTGAAGCGCAAACATGTAACCAAGTAAACCACCTAATATATTACCCACCGCAACACCAATAAATAGCCCTTCCACGTCGTACAGGTGGCTGCCAATCCAAGCTGCTGGCAAAGTGAATACGAACAAGCGCATAAAGCTCCATTGGAAGGCGCGCAATGGTTTATGCATCGCATTCAATCCGCTCACTAATATCATCACAATACCTTGGAAACCGTAGCTGAACGGCACAACAAGCAGATAATGCCAAAGCAGGCTTTTTACTGCTTCTTCTTGTGAGAAAAGAGCGGCAAGAGGAATGCTCAATGGCACCATCGCCAGAAAAATCAGCCCTTGAAACACCACCGCAAAACGCATGCTGATAAACAGTCCGGCGAACGCACGCTGTGGGTTGTTGGCCCCCAGATTTTGCGCCATAAAGGGGGTCAGTGCAGAGGTCAGAGACATCAGTACCAGAAGGAGTATCGATTCAATTCGCTGAGCGGCTCCATAAGCGGCAACCGCTGCGGTGCCGTGGCTTGACAGTAGCATCATCAAAATGGCACCTGACAGAGGAGTCATTGCCGTAGATAGTGCGGCTGGTGTGCCAATTTTTAATGTTTGCTGCCAATCTTGTTTGAGTCGTTTCCACTGTGGTTGAGCGAGTAACTGTTCGCGTTTTATGAGCAAGTAGAATGAGCCCAACAACGCTCCCAACCAGCTGAAGGCACTCGCAATTGCAGCACCTTGGATTCCAAGCTCAGGGAAAGGGCCTAAACCGAAGATCAGTAATGGGTCTAATATTCCGTTGATCAAACCCGCAAGCATCATGATCTTAGCGGGGGTTTTGGTATCACCCGTCGCGCGTATCGCACTGTTACCAGCCATTGGTATCACCAGCAATGGAATAGTGAGATACCACACGTGCATATATTGCTCGATAAGCGGCAGCAAATCGTCAGCCGCACCAAGAAAACCAAACAGTGGTCTGATGGTCACAAAGCCAACTGATGACGCAATCACAACTAGCATGACAGCTAACAGTAGACCATGAGTAGTAAAACGCGCGGCTTGCGCAGAGTGCCCCTGTCCGAGTAATCGGCCGATATTGGTCGAAAGGCCCATGCCAATGCCCATCGTAATGCAATTCACACCAAAGGTGACCGGAAAGGTGTAACTAATGGCAGCTAGGGCTTGAGTGCCGAGCAGAGAAATAAAGAATGTATCGACCAGATTGAACATCAATATCGCGATCATGCCCACCGTCATCGGGACCGTCATTTTTCTCAGTGTTTCGGGAATGGGCGCGCTCAACAAACCATGTTTATCTGTTGCTTGGTGTTCCGGCTTGTTTCTTTCCAGCATGTTTAACGTCTATCTGGTGGATAAACTGCAAGGATACAAGAAAGCAAGAAGGTGAGCGAGTGCGCATTTCTCACGCAAACCGTTGCGATCTTTTAACTAAGTCACAAAAAAATCATGCTCGCCCCTTGGGATCGTTCATTGGACCCCTTATATAGTGATCACGTGTCCCAGAAGGGCAATTATCAAATAAACATGGAAATTTTCAGGAGAGACGACCAATGAACATTCGTCCATTACATGACCGAGTTATCGTTGAACGTAAAGAAGTTGAATCTAAGTCAGCTGGTGGAATCGTTCTGACTGGTTCTGCTGCGGAAAAATCAACTCGCGGTGTTGTTCTAGCTGTAGGCAAAGGCCGCATTCTAGAGAACGGCACAGTGCTACCGCTGGACGTTAAAGTTGGTGATACTGTTATCTTCGCTGAAGGTTACGGCACTAAGACTGAAAAAATCGACGGTAAAGAAGTGCTAGTGATGTCTGAAAACGACATCATGGCAATCGTTGAATAATAGCAATCATTGAGTAATTTTTTGCTCAGATTCAAAAACCAAGTCGAACTTAAAGAATTGTAGAAAGGAAATCAAAGATGGCTGCTAAAGACGTTAAATTTGGTAATGACGCACGAGTTAAGATGCTAGAAGGTGTAAACGTTCTGGCTGACGCGGTAAAAGTGACATTAGGTCCTAAAGGCCGCAACGTCGTTCTAGATAAATCTTTCGGTGCACCAACAATCACTAAAGATGGTGTATCTGTAGCGCGCGAAATCGAACTGGAAGACAAGTTCCAGAACATGGGCGCTCAAATGGTTAAAGAAGTAGCATCTAAAGCAAACGATGCTGCAGGTGACGGTACAACAACAGCAACAGTACTGGCGCAATCAATCGTAAACGAAGGTCTGAAAGCAGTAGCTGCGGGTATGAACCCAATGGATCTTAAGCGCGGTATCGACAAAGCAGTAGCAGCAGCAGTTGAACAGCTAAAAGAGCTGTCTGTTGAGTGTAACGACACTAAAGCTATCGCACAGGTAGGTACTATCTCTGCGAACTCTGACGTAAGCGTAGGTAACATCATTGCCGAAGCAATGGAACGTGTTGGTCGCGATGGTGTTATCACTGTTGAAGAAGGTCAGGCGCTACAAGACGAGCTAGACGTAGTTGAAGGTATGCAGTTCGACCGCGGTTACCTGTCTCCTTACTTCATCAACAACCAAGAAGCAGGTTCTGTTGATCTAGAAAACCCATTCATCCTGTTAGTTGATAAGAAGATCTCAAACATTCGTGAACTTCTACCAACACTAGAAGCGGTTGCTAAAGCCTCTCGTCCACTGCTAATCATCGCAGAAGACGTAGAAGGTGAAGCGCTAGCAACACTAGTTGTGAACAACATGCGTGGTATCGTGAAAGTGGCGGCAGTAAAAGCACCAGGTTTTGGTGACCGTCGTAAAGCAATGCTACAAGACATCGCCGTTCTAACTGGCGGTACAGTGATTTCTGAAGAAGTAGGTCTAGAGCTTGAAAAAGTAACACTAGAAGACCTAGGTCAGGCGAAGCGCGTTGCGATCACGAAAGAAAACACAACTATCATCGATGGTATCGGTGAAGAAGCGATGATCCAGGGTCGTGTCACTCAGATTCGTCAACAAATCGAAGAATCAACTTCAGACTACGACAAAGAGAAACTACAAGAGCGCGTAGCTAAGCTAGCTGGCGGTGTTGCAGTAATCAAAGTTGGTGCAGCAACTGAAGTTGAAATGAAAGAGAAGAAAGACCGCGTAGAAGACGCACTACACGCAACTCGCGCCGCAGTTGAAGAAGGCGTAGTCGCAGGTGGTGGTGTTGCTCTAATCCGTGCAGCATCTAAGATTGTTGACCTACAAGGTGACAACGAAGAGCAAAACGTTGGTATCCGCGTTGCACTACGTGCAATGGAAGCGCCAATCCGTCAAATCACCAAGAACGCTGGTGCTGAAGACTCAGTAGTCGCGAACAACGTGAAAGCGGGCGACGGCAGCTACGGCTACAACGCGGCAACCGGCGAGTACGGCGACATGCTAGAGATGGGTATCCTGGATCCAACTAAAGTAACTCGTAGCGCTCTACAGTTCGCAGCATCGGTTGCAGGTCTGATGATCACAACTGAAGCAATGGTTACTGACCTACCACAGAAAGACGGCGCAGGCATGCCTGATATGGGCGGCATGGGCGGTATGGGTGGTATGGGCGGCATGATGTAGTGCTGCTTACCTTGTTGCTGTAACCTTTTATAGCGTTAAGGTAACTGACCAGACCAAGAAAAAGCTGAGGTTTTTACCTCGGCTTTTTTGTGCCTGGTGTTTGAGGGTGAATACTTTTCGATGGGGCTAAAAGCATCTGTATTGTGAGGGGTTGGTGCAAGAAACACTTCCGAAAATAGTGAAATATAGTCAGTCTATATTTTTCCTATTATAGTCAACTTGTTAAATATGACGTGCGAGTAACGTTTTTTAGCTTAGCAACTAGAAAATGAGAATTCATACGCTATGTTGTAAATAATGCTTAATATAACGGAGATTAGAATGAAAAAGCTTTTGACGTCTTTGGCAGTGGTATCCGCGGTTACATCACCTGTTGCGCTTGCTGACAGTACTCCTGTGATGTTTTCTACTATCGATCACACGAATGCACCATCTCGCTCTGAAGTGGGTGGTGTTCGCTTAGCTGTTCTACATGGTCAGGTTAACGAAGTGAAAGGGGTTGATTTCTCTTTACTTGGTATGTCAGAAACCGATCGTACTACAGGCATTAACTTTGGTTTGTTCTTTGGCGCTGCAAAAGTAAACCAAGAAATGAAAGGTGCTTCACTTGGTTTGGTTAACTGGAACCGCGGCCAAACAACAGGTCTCAACCTGGGTGCGGTTAATATTACGAACAATGTGAACGGTCTTAACTGGAGTGCGGTGAACTACTCTGAAGGTTATACAATGGCGGATGTCGGTCTGGCTAGTATTTCTAAAAAGTCTAACTTCCAGCTAGGTTTCTTTAACATGACAGACCAAATTGACGGTATTCAAATCGGTCTGCTTAACTGTGCGGATAACGGTTTCTTGAAGTGTTTCCCACTGATTAACTTCGCGAAATAATCTGAAGTTAGCAAAATAAGATTTAACACAAAAAGACCCCGAACCGATGTCGGGGTCTTTTTATATTTCATGTTTTAGCTTATTTGATCTAGCGGGACGCTTACTCTAAGTGCAGATCCAGTGGTGTTTTACTTGGCCTGCCACCGACTTCTCGCGTAAGTTTTGGCACCAGATAACCAGACACACGTGTAATCACTTCGCGCATGAGCGTTTTTGCCTCCTCATCGGAAACAAAGTAGTGCGCAGCCCCTTGAACTTTGTCTAATACATGCAAGTAATAAGGTAACACTCCCGCATCAAATAAGGCTTCACTCAAGTCGACTAGGGCATCCACAGAGTCATTGATATCTTTAAGCAGCACACTTTGGTTGAGTAGAGTCACACCAGACTGTTTGAGTTTGAACAGCTGTGAGGCGAGCTCACTACTTAATTCGTTTGCATGGTTGATGTGAGTGACCAAGATAACCTGCAAGCGGGAGTCGCGAAGTATCTGGCATAGCCCATCGGTTATACGCGCTGGGATTACCACAGGTAAGCGGCTGTGAATTCGAAGACGTTTGATATGCGGAATTTGTGCAATCCGCTCTATCAGCCACTGAAGTTCATCATCTTTCGCCATTAATGGGTCACCACCAGAGAAGATCACTTCGTTCAGCTCGGGTTGCTGCGCAATATATTCGAGACTTTGAGCCCAGGCTTGTTTACCACTTTTGTTATCCTGATACGGGAAATGTCGACGGAAGCAGTAGCGACAATTCACCGCACAGCCTCCTTTAACAATCATCAGCGCACGATTGCGATATTTGTGCAGCAAGCCGGGAATTTCGTTGTCTTGCTCTTCAAGTGGATCGCTGGAGTAGCCCTTATGCACTTCGAACTCTTCACTTAACGGTAAAACCTGACGTAAAAGAGGGTCTTTGGGATTGCCTTTTTCCATTCGATCGACAAAACTTTGCGGTACACGCTGTGCAAACAGCTTGCGCGCGGCAAACCCGTCTCGCCACGGTGAGGGATCTATTTCCAGTTTTTCGAGCAATTTTGCAGGATCAGAGATCCCATTCGCCAACTGTTTGAGCCAGTTTTGCTCAACAGAATCGACTTTTCGGGTTATTATGTGCGGCATTGAATTTAGCTCTAAGAATGTAAGAGGAAAAAATGGCTACAGTTAGCACCAATGAATTTAAAGGCGGTCTTAAGTTAATGCTTGATAACGAGCCTTGCGTAATTCTGGAAAACGAATACGTTAAACCAGGTAAAGGCCAAGCGTTCAACCGCGTGAAAATTCGTAAACTTCTTTCTGGTAAAGTGCTAGAGAAAACATTCAAGTCTGGTGACACTTGTGAAGTGGCAGACGTAATGGATATCGACCTAGATTATCTATATTCAGACGGCGAATTCTACCACTTTATGAACAATGAGACGTTTGAGCAAATCGCTGCTGATGCAAAAGCAGTTGGTGAGAACGCTAAGTGGTTGGTAGAAAACAACACTTGCATGATCACACTTTGGAACGGTAACCCAATCTCAGTGACGCCACCAAACTTTGTTGAGCTGGAAGTGACTGACACAGATCCAGGTCTGAAAGGTGATACTCAAGGTACTGGTGGTAAACCAGCGACACTATCAACTGGCGCTGTTGTACGTGTTCCACTGTTCATCGCAATTGGCGAAGTGATCAAAGTTGACACTCGTACTGGTGAATACGTAGGTCGTGTGAAGTAATTCACTTAAACGTATCGAATAAAAAGGTCGCTTCGGCGGCCTTTTTTATTGCCTGTAATTTATCAGCTTATAGGGCAATGTGAACAATGGAGAGTACCGCTCTATTAGTAAAAAGATCATAGGTGACCAAAAACAAAAAAGCTGGCATAAAGCCAGCTTTTTTCATTTATAAAAGTGTCTTAAATCATGAAGATAAAGATAACGGATAGTGCGCTAATTAGGCCAGCGAACGCATAGCATGCCACTTTACCCACTACACCAGTGTGGAACTTAAGATCGTGCATACCGTGGTGAACACGGTGCATTGCATGCCACATTGGCAGCGCTAGTGTACCGATGATAAATAGCGCACCAATGATGCTGGTCGCGAATTCAGATACCCGCTCGTAGCTCATTGCTTCTGCATCAATCACGCCCAGTGGAACGAGGATACCAAGTATAAGTACGGTGATAGGAGTGATCATGGCAAACCAGGTACCGCCTGCACCAAACAGTCCCCACCAGATTGGCTCATCCGAACGTTTTGGTGCGGTATTTACACTATAATTTGGTTTCATTGTTCAGCTCCTTACACCACGATGAGAACGATCAGTGAGATAAACGCCACGGCTGCCCACTGAGTCAGTACGATGATCTTCTTATCTACAGGCTTGCCTTTGAGGCGAATTGGCATCACCTGCGGCATCATGCTGAAGAAGGTTTGTGCGTGGAATAAGCTACCAAGTAGGGCAACGATGTTGATCGCGACTACGATTGGATTTGCCATAAATTCTAACCAACCTTGCCAAGCTTCAGGACCTTTCACTAATGAACCTAAACCGAAAGTCAGGAAGATAGTAAATAGAATCAGCGGTAGAACGGTCGCTTCTCGCACCATGTAGAAGCGGTAGAACGGATGATCTTTCCACCAAGTGCGTTTTACTTCACGAACGTAAGGTTTACGATTACTCATCCTTTGCCTCCACTGTGTTGGCTGAACCATCTGGTTTCAGCATCGCAATTACAAAGTCCATAGAAGACTCTACCTTACCTTGGTTTACTGCTGCGGCAGGATCCACGCTCTTTGGACAGACTTCAGAGCAGTAACCGACAAACGTACAACCCCAGGCACCATTATCACCGTTGATCAGCTTCATACGCTCAGCTTTACCGTTATCACGGCTATCTAAGTTGTAACGGTGCGCTAATGTCAACGCTGCAGGGCCGATGAACTCTGGGTTGAGACCGAATTGAGGACACGCTGCGTAACACAGGCCACAGTTGATACAGCCAGCAAACTGCTTGTATTTCGCCATTTGCTCAGGCGTTTGTATGTTAGTGCCGTCTTCAGGCTTACGGTCGTTACCAATGATGTAAGGCTTGATGGCTTCAAGACGCTCAATAAACGGCGTCATATCGACGATCAGGTCTTTCTCGATCGGGAAGTTAGCTAATGGTTCGATCTTCAGACCATTTGGGTAGTCTCGTAAGAAGCTCTTACACGCTAGTTTAGGCACGCCATTGACCATGATGCCACACGAGCCACAGATCGCCATACGACAAGACCAACGATAAGACAAGTCTTTGTCTAGGTTATCTTTGATGTAACCAATCGCGTCGAGCACAGACATTGTTTCATCGAATGGTACTTCGAAAGCTTGTAAGTGCGGTTCTGCGTCTTTTTCTGGGTCATAACGCAGAATGTCTACTTTCTGGATGCGGTTTGCTGACATTATGCTTGCTCCTCTGCGTTCTTCGCTGCTTCTTCTGCTGCGGCTTTTTCTGCAGCTTCACCGTATAGACGCGCTTTAGGCTGAGACTTAGTAATGGTTACATTGCTGTAGTCGATGCTAGGCGCTGCGTCTGGTTGATAGAAAGCAAGTGAGTGTTTCAGGAAGTTCACGTCGTCACGTTCAGTACAGCCATCGTCTAGACGTTGGTGCGCACCGCGAGATTCTTTGCGCAGGATTGCAGAGTGAACCATCGCTTCTGCCACTTCCAGGCCGTAACCGACTTCGATTGCGTACAGAAGATCAGTGTTGAACACTTTGCCTTTGTCTTTGATGCTGATGCGTTTGTAACGTTGTTTAAGTTCCGTGATCTTATCGATGGTTGCTTGCATCAGATCTTCTTGGCGGTAGATACCACAGCCCGCTTCCATGGTGTGGCCCATTTCAGTACGGATGTCTGCCCAGTTTTCATTGCCTTCTTGGTTCATCAGGCTGGCAATGCGTTCTTCTACAGACTTCACTTGAGCCGCGATAGCGTCGTCGTTCCAGCCTTTGAACTCGGCTGCACGTCTCACTGCGTTTTCACCCGCAACTCGGCCAAATACCACGAACTCAGCCAGAGAGTTAGAGCCAAGACGGTTCGCGCCATGCAGACCAACTGATGCACATTCACCAACCGCGAATAGGCCTTTAATACGAGTCTCACAGCCACCATTCGTTTCGATACCGCCCATGGTGTAGTGCACGGTCGGACGAATTGGAATAGGTTCTTTTGCAGGATCAACGTTCACGTAAGCTTTCGCTAGCTCACAGATGAAAGGTAAACGTTCTTGCAGGTACTCTTCACCAAGGTGGCGAAGGTCGAGATGCACAACATCACCCAGTGGGTGCTTGATGGTGTTGCCTTTTTGTTGCTCATGCCAGAAAGCTTGGGAAACTTTGTCACGTGGACCCAGTTCCATGTATTTATTTTTCGGTTGACCCACTGGCGTCTCTGGGCCCATGCCGTAATCTTGCAGATAGCGGTAACCGTCTTTGTTGACAATAATACCGCCTTCACCACGACAACCTTCAGTCATCAGGATACCGGTACCAGGAAGACCAGTTGGGTGGTACTGAACAAATTCCATATCACGCAGTGGAACACCATGACGGTAAGCCATTGCCATACCGTCACCCGTTACGATGCCGCCGTTGGTGTTACAATGGTAAACACGTCCTGCACCACCGGTAGCAAGTACCACAGACTTAGCTTTGATGGTAACCAGTTCGCCTTCGGACATGTGGATGGCGATTAGGCCTTGCACTTCACCGTCATCAACCAGCAGATCCAACACAAAGTACTCATCAAAACGTTTGATGTTGCTGTACTTCATTGAAGTCTGGAATAAGGTATGAAGCATATGGAAGCCGGTTTTATCCGCTGCAAACCAAGTTCGTTCAACCTTCATACCACCAAAGCGGCGAACGTTAACTTCCCCGTTTTCTTTACGACTCCAAGGGCAACCCCATTGTTCCATTTGGATCATTTCGCGGGTTGAGTTTTCTACAAAATATTCAACGACGTCCTGTTCACATAGCCAGTCGCCACCGCCAACGGTATCGTTGAAGTGATTGTCTAAGCTATCTTCATCCTTGATAACTGCTGCTGAGCCACCCTCCGCTGCGACTGTGTGTGAGCGCATAGGATACACTTTAGAAATTAGAGCAACTTCTAAATCAGGGTTTGCCTCTGCTGCTGCAATAGCAGTACGAAGACCAGCGCCGCCAGCGCCGATGACTGCGATATCTGTGGTGATAGTTTGCACAGTTATCCTCCAGTGAGTGATTGCGGAAATCCGCTTGTTATTGTGATAGTGAGGGGGCCTCGAAGAGGAGTTCCCCAAAAGTAGTAGGGATCAGTGTAGTGGAGCTACATGAGATAAATATTGATGTATTTAGGTTTTTTCTTTGGTAATGCACTTAAGAGCATAAAAATTATAGGTTATGTGATTGCAATCACGGCGAGACAATTTGTAACTTCTACCTCAAATTATCGAATGTTAATGGAGTGTTGCTGACTGTTGGTGGTGTTGATAACAAGTTTTGTAGTGAGTGTTGTTTTTGTTTTGTGGCGCAAAAAGTTCGGGCTTCAGGTTCCGTTATTCCCAGGTGAAAATCGTTTCTCGTCGAAAAGGAAAAAGCATGTAGAATGTCAGCTTTGACCGCTAGCCCCAAGCTTCGAGAGACTTGTTATGCAAACCAACTGGCAACCGACCGCTTCTATTGAACAACTTCGTCAACGTGCGGCGTTAATCGCCACTATTCGCCAATTTTTTGCCGAACGACAGGTGATGGAAGTGGATACGCCTGCCATGAGCCACGCGACGGTGACGGATATTCATTTGCATACCTTTCAAACCGAGTTTGTTGGCCCTGGCTATGCTGACGGCAGTAAGCTGTTCTTTATGACCAGTCCTGAATTCCATATGAAACGTTTATTGGCGGCGGGTAGTGGCTGTATCTACCAGATCAATAAAGCGTTTCGCAATGAAGAGAATGGCCGTTACCACAACCCTGAGTTCACTATGCTGGAATGGTATCGAGTAGGTTTTGACCATCATCAGTTAATGGAAGAGATGAATGAGTTGCTACAGCGAGTGCTGAAGTGTGGCTCGGCTCATCGTATGACTTATCAGCAGGCGTTTCTTGACGTTCTTGGTGTGTGCCCGCTTGAAGGCTCAATGTCTGAGCTTAAAGTTGTCGCCGGAAAGCTGGGGCTGAGTGATATTGCCGATACGGAAGATGACCGCGATACTTTGCTACAACTGCTGTTTAGTATTGGTATTGAGAATAAGATCGGTCAGGATTCGCCAGTGTTTGTTTATGACTTTCCTGCATCGCAAGCGGCATTAGCAAAAATAAACCCTCAAGATGGCCGTGTCGCTGATCGCTTTGAAGTGTATTTTAAAGGGATAGAGCTAGCCAATGGTTTCCATGAGTTAGACAATCCTAAAGAACAACTTGCGCGTTTTGAACAAGACAATGCGAAACGCTTAGAGATGGGTTTGAAGCCTCAGCCGATTGACTACCATCTTATTGCGGCACTAGAGGCCGGGTTGCCAGATTGTGCTGGTGTAGCGTTAGGGGTTGATCGACTCATCATGTTGGGATTAGGCTGTGAACATATTGATCAGGTAACCGCATTCCCATTCCCTATTGCATAAGGATATCCAATGAACCGAACGGTCGGGCGTTTGATTATTTTCGGTTGCGCTGCCGTGATTGCGTATTTATCGCTCAGCTCAGGAGAGCTGCAAAAGTGGGGGACTTTTACTTACCTCGATAAGCTACAGCATTTAATGGCCTACACGAGTTTCGCTTTTGTTGCCTGTTGTTGTGTTCGCCATTGGCGTCAACGTTGGACGGTAGCGATAAGTATTCTGTTGTTCAGCGCAATGATCGAATGGCTGCAAGGTTATGTCGGTAGAGAAACCTCATGGTTAGACCTTGTAGCAAATGGCTCGGGGATTCTGACTGGTCTGCTATGTTACCGTATTTGGAGCCTCTATCGACCTAGGTTGGTGAAGTCGCTATACTCGATTCGTTAACGAAAAGGAAATACGATAATAATGAAAACGCGCGACAAAATAGTCTACGCGGCACTGGAGTTGTTCAACCAACATGGTGAGCGAAATATCACCACTAATCACATTGCCGATCACATCGAAATCAGCCCAGGTAATCTTTATTACCACTTTCGCAATAAGCAAGAAATCGTCCGCGAAATCTTTGCGCTTTATTCAGCAGAACTTTTAGAAAGATTTACCCCTCTTAAAGGCTCGCAAGAGAGTCTGACTATGCTGAAGAGCTACCTAGATTCGACCTTCACGCTGATGTGGAAGTACCGTTTTTTCTACGCCAATTTGCCAGAGATTTTGTCGCGTGATGAACAACTTCACGAGCAGTACATCGAGGTGCAGGACAAACTGCAAGCCAATCTGATTGCGATTATGCAGGAGTTCGTTGCCCTCAAGTTGCTTGATGTTGATCAGCAGCAGTTAACCTCGCTAGTATGCACGCTGCATTTAATTGCTTGCAGTTGGTTGTCTTATCAGTCTGCGATGCTACCTAAATCCAATATTACCGAGCAAATGGTGCGACAAGGCATGCTTCAGATGATCAATGTGGTCAAACCAGTCGCAACGGAGCAAGGGTTGGAGCAGCTATTGCTGTTGGAAGATGGCGTAAGTGCGATGCAGGGCTAATTGCGTACTATTTTAAGCTTAATTTCGAGTAACTCTCTCACTTTCGAGTCGTACCTTGAGTTGACTTGTGGCACACGCTGCGCACAATAGGTGAAATCTCCCAAGTGATAGCTGGGCAAAAACTTCTCGATAAAGGAATTATCTTTCAATGAATTACGATATTTTTAATGGTGATGCAGACGGTATTATTGCTCTGTTACAACTGCGCTTAGCTGATCCTCTCGAAGCCAAGCTAGTAACGGGTGTAAAACGCGATATTAAGCTGGTGGAAACCGTGGATGTACAAGCGGGTGATGAACTGACCGTGTTAGACGTTTCGATGGAAAAGAACATGGCAGGTCTGGAGCATGCTTTGGCTCAGGGCGCTCATGTTTTTTACGCCGATCACCATAAAGCGGGTGACATTCCACAGCATGGTAATTTAGATGCGCACATCGATCTCGATGCGAATATGTGTACCGCTTTGATTGTGGATAAACTGTTGCAGGGGCGCTTTCATGCTTGGGCCATCACCGCTGCTTACGGTGATAACCTTATCGCTAAAGCGGATGAACTGGCTGACCTTGCTGGTTTTTCGGCGGAACAAAAATCGCAACTCAAAGAGCTGGGCACTCTGATCAATTACAACGGCTATGGCTCCAAAGTGGATGACTTGCATTTTCATCCGGCGGATTTATATCAAGCGTTGAAGCAATATGCCTCACCGTTTGATGTGATTACTGATACGGCTTCACCATTCTACCAACTTCAAGCAGCTTATCAGCAAGATATGGATGCCGCCCAAGCGATTCCAGCGACTCATGAAAGCGAAAAACTGAAGCTGTTTGAATTGCCAGATAATGCAGCGTCACGCCGCATCAGCGGGGTTTATGGCAACTGGTTGGCGAACCAGAACCCGGATTCGGCTCATGCAGTTTTAACTGAAAACACCGATGGTACTTATACGGTATCACTGCGCGCGCCATTGAATAATAAACAAGGTGCGGTTACGGTTTGTGGACAGTTCCCGACAGGCGGTGGTCGAGAGGCTGCAGCGGGAATCAATGCGTTAAGCAAAGATGATGTGAGCGCATTTATTGATGCGGTTGAAACGTATTACGCGTAACGATTTATAGTCATTCATTTGTGTAAAAAGGAGCCATCGGCTTAATGCCAGTCAGTTAAGCTGACTGGCATTCTTTTTATTAGGGTATTTTCTGACTTTTGCTTTGACGGCCCTCGGGTATATCCGATCTTCTCGTTTGATAGGCAATACATGGTGAGAGGTCTCTTCTATCAAGTGAGTGATCCTCTTTGGTATCGTTCCTGCTGATTCTAGCCAGAAGCCATGGATTAGATGAATAATGGCGTGAGCACAAGTCGTGAAACTCAGTTGGTTTGGATATAAACCAGGTATGCTGGAGGCCATGTTAACCATCTGATACCTCAGTATATTGTAGGCTAAAAGCAGTCCCCATAACTCTTGGCGAACCATCTCTGGCTTTTTACTTCTTAGTGTAAATTCATTTTTAAGAAGCGCTGATTTCATTTCTCTGTAACCTACCTCTATCTCCCAACGATGGCTATACAAGTCCGTTATTTCTGAACTTGGGTAACGCATTGCGTCTGTCATGGATGTGAAGATATTGACCTCTTTCCCTTTGATTGTTCGAGTTATCAGTCGTACTTGTATGGCTTCTGGTAGGTCTGGGAACTTTTTCCTGGCTTGAGGGTTAGATTTCAACTCAACAAGCTTGTCGTTTCTTCCAAGTTTACTTATTACCGTGTATTGAGTCCCTTTTCTCATGGGGATCATCCAGTGACGCTCGCGACCAGTGCAAGCCCAGCGATTCAACAGACCAAGCGAGAAAAAGCCTCTATCGAACATCGTTAAACTATTGTCTGGAGTGGTTTCGATTAGGTTTTCTGCCAGCTTCATTTCATTCGTTTTATAGCTATCGAAAGCACTAGCAATAAGCATATGACTGGTCACTTCCATCTGACATACCATGCGAACTTGAGGAAAGCTCGCGTCGCCATTCTGATTTGAAGGGGCTTTGAAGGCCTGTCGATTTTCATCACTATCCGGCGTTCTCCAAAGCACACCATCGACGGCAAGCAACTTCAACCCTGACCATGTGGGGTGTTGTGCCTCTTGATTCCAAAGCCTTTGACTCTGATGAAAAACTTGCTTTACCGCTTCATCTCCTAGTCGTTGTCTAGCTTGAACAATAGCGCTTGGGGCTACCAACGATTTCTTACCTGGTAGCATCAGTTGGGCTTTTGACACAATGCTCCATAAAGGCTCTTGTCGATACAAAGACATGGCAATCACAGACCAGACAGCCATATCAAGGGGGATTCGACGCTTACGAATAGTTGCTACACCAGTAGTTTCAAGGCATTGGTTAATAAAATCGGGGGAGAGAATATCACTTAGCTTTCCCAGCTGTTCAGTGTTTGGTGCATAGCGATTAGCAAGTGATAAGGCTGTAGTTAATTGCAAAAGAAAAAGCTCTAAGATTGAATTCTTAGAGCCTTTATAAACGAGTTGGAGGATCGTTCAACCGATCATTTATTGCTTAACTGATCGGCATTAGCCATCGGCTCCTTTTTCTTTTTCGGTTATTTTTCTTACAGTCGCTTTAACCAGGATTTTGGGTTTTGCGCTTCACTGTTACGACGAATCTCAAAGTAGAGGGATGCTCTGTCTTGGCCGCCAGTGTCACCAGCAAGCGCAATGACTTCACCAGCGGTCACTCTATCGCCCTCTTTTTTCGTCAGCGCTTGATTATATCCGTAGAGGGTCATGTCTCCTTTACCATGGTCAAGCAGGACCACCAAACCATAACCACGTAAGTACTCGGCAAATACGACAGTGCCTGGATAAACCGCTTTCACTTGTTGACCATAGTTGGCGGAGAGCACCATGCCTTTCCAATTAACTTGACCAGTCTGACGCGTGCCGAAGTTATGCAGAACACTGCCGTTTATTGGCCACGGCAACTTGCCCCGTTGCTTACTTAAACCGTCCATTGGTACCGCATTACGTTTAGCCGCTTTAGCGATTTCTGCTTTAAGGCGAGTTTCATTGCGCTGCAACTCTGCCAGATAGCGTTTATCGTTTTTTATACTGCCCTGAATTTTGCTCAGTGTTTGTTTACGTTTCGATTGGGTACTGGCCAGAGCAGTACGTTTTTCAGATTGTTGTTTTAGCAGGGTTTCAATCTGCGCTTTTTCCAACTCAAGTTGGTTCTTATTATGTTCTAGCTTTTGAGTGGTTTGGGTAATGGCATCAATGATTTCAGAGCGCGTTTTTGCCAAGTGTTGAAAGTATTGGCTGATACGATCTTCTTCGACGCCTTGATTGAGCAAGTGCCCATTGGCTTTAGCACGCTCAGTCACGTAATAGGTTTGCAGAAGCTGCTTTAGCTCCTCTTCCTGAGTCTGTCGCTGACCTTCTTGTAAGGCGATCTTTTCTTCTAAGTTATTGATGTTTTTGTCGGCTTGAGTGAGGTCTGCTTTGGTCTGTTTGATCTCTCGTTCTAAGGATGAGATCCCTAGTTCTTGGTCTTTCAAAGATTTTTGCAGTTCATTCAGTTGCTTTTCTTGAGAGGTGAGGGCTTTCTTCTGGCGATTGATTTCGCTGGAGACCCCTTTCAACTCTTGCTGACTCACAGCGGAAGAGGTGAGGGGGAACGTGGCAGATAAAGCACAAGTTAATAAAATAGCCGAGCGGAGCACAGGATGATTTTGTTTTCGCACTTGAGAGTTACCTACCACATTGTTGTTATATAAAAATTAGAGAGCGATTAAATACCATCTCCATGGATAAAGCTTTGAGATTTGCCATTGAAGCCTTGGTCCATATCGAGTGATGGCTTATCTGTTTTTGGTCGGCCCACAATTTTTGCTGGTACCCCAGCCACGGTCGTGTGAGGGGGAACCGGTTGTAGAACCACGGAGCAAGAGCCAATTTTGGCACCTTCACCCACTTCGATGTTACCGAGAATTTTGGCACCAGCACCAATCATCACGCCTTCACGGATTTTCGGGTGACGATCACCGCACTCTTTACCCGTACCACCTAAAGTAACGTCCTGCAGGATAGATACATCATCTTCTACAACGGCGGTTTCACCAATCACGATACCAGTAGCGTGATCGAGCATGATCCCACAGCCAATTCGCGCCGCAGGGTGAATATCAACCTGACACGCGACCGAAATTTGGTTTTGCAGGTAAGTCGCTAATGCATGACGACCTTGTGACCACAACCAGTTTGCGACACGATATCCTTGTAGCGCGTGGTAGCCTTTCAAATACAGCAGAGGCATAGAGTACATAGAAACTGCTGGGTCACGATTCACTGTGGCACAAATGTCGCAAGCCGCACAGTCGGTAATGTTTGGATCGGCGATAAATGCCTCTTCAATCACTTCCCTCACTGCCATAGCTGGCATCGAGGCTGTGTCTAATTTGTTGGCCAAAATGTAACTCAGGGCAGCACCGAGACTTTCATGCTTGATGATAGTCGCGTGGTAAAAGCTGGCCAGCATTGGCTCCTGCTCTGACATTTCGCGGGCTTCTGCCACAATTTTGTTCCAGACTTTTTGTTTTTCGCAGTGTTTCATTCTCAATATCCTGAGTGTTTCTTCTTCCGTGATCCGACAACTTATATTCTTCTCAGATGAGGTGTTAGGGTGCTATTTACCTTCAGACTTTTTGTCACGAGCAAGTAAATCTTGTGCTGCCAGGCGCGCTTCTTTCCCTTGATACAATACTTGATAAATTTGGTCAACAATCGGCATCTCAACACCCATACGCTGAGAGAGCATCCATACCTCTTTGGTGTTGCGATAACCTTCCACAACTTGACCAATCTCTTCCTGAGCGGTATCGACGTCTTTCCCTTGACCTAATGCCAAACCAAAACGACGATTACGTGATTGATTATCGGTACAGGTGAGAACAAGATCACCTAAACCAGCCATACCCATAAAGGTTTCTGGCTTCGCACCCAGAGCGGCACCTAAACGACACATTTCGGCTAAACCTCGTGTGATGAGGGCAGTACGTGCATTTGCACCAAACCCAATGCCGTCTGACATACCAGCACCAATGGCAATGACGTTCTTCACTGCGCCACCAAGTTGCATACCAATGAAATCACTATTAGCGTATACGCGGAACGTTTTACTACAGTGGATTTTCTCTTGCAGATCAGCAACAAATTCAGCATCCGGTGAGGCAACAGAAATTGCAGTTGGTAGCCCCATGGCCAGCTCTTTTGCGAAAGTTGGGCCTGACAATACTGCCAGCGAGTAGTTTTCTCCGATGATGTCAAAGGCAACGTCTTTGAGCAGGCGGCCCGTTTCTGGCTCCAGGCCTTTGGTCGCCCAGCAGATGCGCGTATCTTCACGTAAGAAAGGTTTGCAGCTTTTCAGAACGATACCAAATACATGGCTAGGAACGACAACCAACAAGTCACGACTTGCCTGAACCGCCTTTTCCAAATCCGATTCAATAATCAAGCTTTCTGGAAAGTCGATGCCAGGTAAGAATTCATGGTTAGCGCGATCTGCTTCAAGGCGTGCCATATGCTCAGGCTCGTGACCCCAAAGGATGATGTTTGCACCATTACGAGCAAGAGAAATTGCCAGCGAGGTTCCGTACGAGCCCGCGCCAATTACAGTCATTGCGATGTCTTTACCGTAAGCATTGTTGGTATTTGCTTGTGTCATACTACCGCCTAATCGTTATTCTTCTTGTAGAATCTAGTTCATTACCGCCAGATTTTACGCTCTATAGAGGCTAGGAACTAGGGTTTGTCTAGCAACTTGTTCAGAAATAAAAAATGCACATCGCATCGCTCGGTGGACGCTTTGTGCATTTTCTTAGGTATGTGACGCTTTTGGTTGTCTTCAACCAGAGACGTCACTTACAAACGTGAATTACGCTTCAGCTTCGCCTTCACCTTGTTGAGCTTGCTGTTGTAGGTAGTTCATGAACAGAGCATCAAAGTTTACTGGTGCTAGGTTCAGTTGAGGGAACGTACCTTTAACTACTAGGCTTGAGATAGTTTCGCGAGCGTATGGGAATAGGATGTTAGGGCAGAATGCGCCTAGGCAATGTGCTAGTTGACCAGCTTCCATTTGCTCAGCTGTGAAGATACCACCTTGTTGAACTTCACATAGGAACGCTGTTTCTTCTTCGTTCCTAACAGTAACTGTCAGACGTAGAACCACTTCGTAAACGCCTTCACCAAGCTCACGGCTTTGAGTGTCTAGGTCTAGTTTAACGTCTGGGTTCCACTCTTTTTGAAAGACTACTGGAGAGTTAGGTGCTTCGAAAGAAACGTCTTTTAGGAAGATGCGTTGAATTGCGAAGTTTTGTTGTGCGTCTTGTGGTGTAGCTTCTGCCATTTTTAAATCCTTAATAAACATTGGTTGGGCTTAGAACGCCTAAACCCAGAAATCTGGTTTGTCCTGAGACTAACTGAGCAAATTTACCGTGACTAGATGAAGCGTGTATTACGTGCAAAGCGTCACAACTTAGGGCTTCAACTGCTTTTTATTTGCTCAGTTTTTTATCCACTAAGCTCTCAATCGCGATGAAGGCGACCTTAGTACTACTTTTTACCGCGTACTAAAGGAAGGTTCGCTTCGTTCCATGCAGTCAAACCATTCTTAAGTAGGCTTACGTTTGTAAATCCTGCTTTTGCTAGTAGGTTTGCGCTCTCCTGAGCGGATTGGCCCGTCTTGCATACTAGGATGATTGGGTCGGATTTATGGTTTTCAAGGCTACCGAAGCTACCTGATTTGATATCTGACGGTAAAATGTGAAGTGAATCGGTGATATGACCCTTTTTGAATTCATCTTGTGTACGAGTGTCTACCACAACACCGTTTTCACGGTTAATAAGGTGAGTCAGTTGGTTTACGTTGATTTCTTTGTACGCCGCTGTCGCTGACTTAACGATATTCAGGATAAATGCGATAAGAAGACCTACCCAAACCAAAGATAGAATCATGTTTTGTTGGAAAAATTCAATGTACTCTTGCATGTCTTGAGCTCTTGCACTGTTGGCGGAAAATTAAAGCAGGAGTATAGCGAGGTTAGGCCTCTTAGGCGAGAGGGTTAAAATTTTCTAACCAATAATTGAGATCTCTACAAATTCATCCCGCCTGAATACTCCTGTCACTGGTCGCGGCTTTATTCATCAACATTTCCTATTGTAGCTATTGGTCTAAGTGACTTCTGTTTTTCAGCAAAAGGAGAACAATAAGCAATAGGTTTTATCTTTTACGGCAACAAGTCATGTCTAATATTCGACAAGCTTAGTAAGTTCTACAGCCAAAATCGGACGTAAAAATCGAATATCGACCGGGTATACAAAGCTTGTGGGGAGTGACTATGCTTGTTGGACAGGTTTGCTGACAGAGACACGTTGCTCGCTAAACTTGTAAGATAGCAACAATAAATCGCAAACAATATTTGATCTTAACCTACAGTTTTGGTTAAAAAGTGTAGTAAAATTACGCTAGTTTTGTTTCAAGGTTAGATGGGGCAGAGAAGCCCTACGCCAAAAAGTTACTAAATTTGATGAGGTCATCACTATGTCAGCTAAGAAGCCATTGGCTCTAGTTATCCTTGACGGTTACGGTTACCGTGAAGACACAGCAAGTAACGCAATTGCAAATGCGAAAACGCCAGTAATGGATGCATTGATTGCGAACAACCCAAATACTCTAATCTCTGCTTCAGGCATGGATGTTGGCCTTCCTGATGGTCAAATGGGTAACTCAGAAGTTGGTCACACTAACATTGGCGCAGGTCGCGTTGTATACCAAGACCTAACTCGTATTACTAAATCTATCGCTGACGGCGAATTCGCAGAAACGCCAGCGTTGGTTGAAGCTATCGATGCCGCTGTAAAAGCTGAGAAAGCCGTACACATCATGGGTCTGATGTCTCCAGGTGGCGTACACTCTCACGAAGATCACATCTACGCAGCGGTTGAAATGGCTGCAGCTCGTGGCGCAGAGAAAATCTACCTACACTGCTTCCTGGATGGCCGTGATACGCCACCTCGTAGCGCAGAAAACTCGCTACAACGTTTCCAAGATCTATTCGCGAAACTAGGTAAAGGCCGAGTTGCTTCTCTAGTGGGCCGTTACTACGCAATGGACCGTGACAACAACTGGGAACGTGTTCAGGTAGCTTACGATCTTCTGACTCAAGCGAAAGCAGAGTTCACCGCTGAAACTGCAGTAGCTGGCTTGGCAGCGGCTTACGCTCGTGAAGAAAATGATGAGTTCGTGAAAGCGACAGCAATCAAAGCGGAAGGCGAAGAAGACGCAATCATGCAAGATGGCGATGCAGTTATCTTTATGAACTACCGTGCAGACCGCGCACGTCAAATCACACGCGCATTCGTACCTGAATTTGATGGCTTTGAGCGCGAAGCATTCCCAACACTTCACTTTGTGATGCTGACTCAATACGCAGCGGATATCCCACTAGCAATCGCGTTCCCACCTACGTCTCTAGAGAACACGTACGGTGAGTGGTTGTCTAAGCAAGGTCAAACTCAGCTACGTATCTCTGAAACCGAGAAATACGCTCACGTTACCTTCTTCTTCAACGGCGGTGTTGAAAGCGAATTTGACGGAGAAGAGCGTCAACTTGTTGCTTCTCCAAAAGTTGCTACTTACGACCTTCAACCAGAAATGAGCTCTCCAGAGCTAACAGAGAAGCTGGTAGCGGCTATTAAATCTGGTAAGTACGACACTATCATCTGTAACTACCCGAACGCAGATATGGTTGGTCACACTGGCGTTTACGAAGCGGCTGAAAAAGCGATCGAAGCGCTAGACGAAAGCGTAGGCAAAGTGGTTGAAGCTATCAAAGAAGCGGGCGGCCAGCTACTTATCACGGCTGACCACGGTAACGCAGAAATGATGGTTGACCCAGAAACTGGCGGTACTCACACTGCACACACAAACCTACCAGTACCTCTAATCTACGTAGGTGACAAAGCGGTTGAGTTTAAAGACGGCGGTAAACTGTCTGATCTTGCGCCAACTATGCTTTCTCTTGCTGGCCTGGAAATTCCTGCAGAAATGTCTGGTGATATTCTGGTTAAGTAATTAACGGAAATGCAGAATGATAAAAGCCCGAGTTGATCTCGGGCTTTTTTGTTTCTGATGTTCTTTGAACTCTAGTGGACCAAAATTCCTGCTCCAATCACTGCGAGAGCAGCGCCTAGCCAGGCAAATCTATTTGGTCTGCGCTTGGTATAAATCCAGAGCAGTGGTAGTAGCATGATTGGTGTGGTAGAGGACAGTAACGCGACCATGCCTACATTTCCCTCACGAAGCGCGTAAAGAATCAGTGTCATACCAACCGCCATGGCGAGAAAACCGTTCAGAGCGGTAATGCCAAAAACACGCCACGTAATATGTTGTGTCGGTCTGGCGACTTTGACTCCGACGAAAAGCAATAAGCAGTGAGCAATAAAAGCGCTGATCATACGAATCGCCGATGCAGCAACAGGATCAACGCTGGTTTGCATCACTGGTTTGGCAATGATGCCACTAAGCGCCTGACACATTGCAGCAGTGAGCCCTAATCCTACCCCTAGCCAGATATTGCCTTTGACCTCTTCTAAAACGTTATTCGTTTGCCCGCGTCGGCCAAAGAAAATGGCCATTACGACCCCACTGAATACCAGCGCTGAGCCGAGCAATTCCGTATTGGTCATGCTTTCACTAAACAGGAAATAGCCAAGGATGGTTGAGAACACAGCATGACAGGAGAACAGCAACCCTGCTTGCCTTGGCCCCATACGATTCATACAGGCAAACAGAGCAGTATCACCAATGAAGATACCAATTAAGCCTGAAGCCATCATTGGTGTGATGTGCTCCATCGACACACTTAGCCAGCCACCCGTCACCCAAGCCATGGTCGTAAGTATTACCGCTGTACACCCCATACGCCAACGGCTATAAGCGAAAGCGCCCAAATGCTGCGCCGGAATGACGGAAATTAAGCTAGAGATCGCCCACAAAAAAGCAGCACAAAGTGCCAGCCATTCATAACCCATGATTGAGTAAAGTCCTGTTGGTTCGGGAGGGAGCACTAATATGCATTAAATTGTATCGATGTAAAAGAACAAGTTAGCGGCAAAGAAAAAGCCGCTCAATTCACCTCGTCATTCTGAACAGCGAGGCACGAGCGTGATTCAGAATCTACTTTTAGAGCGCTTTGTTGCTGAGACAATTCCTAAAACTTTTCAAAGCGCTGATATTAGATTCCTAGTCTCACTAAGGCTCGCTGGAATGACCCATAAGGGGCATTCCAGCGATTGACATTTGCTCGATGAACTGTTTTTTATCATAAAAATGAAGAGCTTCGATTGCGTGATAATGCAGTCAAACCTCATGGCTAAAACAGAATAAGCACGGCACCATAAACAATAAACAAGCCGACCAATCCAAGGATAAGGCCGACTTTCGCCATGTCTTTACTTTCTATCAAGCCTGTCGAGTAAGCCAGTGAGTTTGGTGGTGTAGATACAGGTAAAATCATGCCGAGTGATGCTGAGAAGGCGACCACGACCAACAGACCCTGGAGCCCCCCAATAGAAGCCAAGCTTGGCATGGATGCACCAATCGCGGCAGCAATTGGCATCAACAAGTTAGCTGTCGCGGTGTTAGACATAAAGTTTGCCATTAGCCAACAGACAACCGATAGCGCGAGCACAACCGCAAATGGAGAGAGTGACTCGTAGTCTATCGCATGGGCTAAGGCTTCAGCTAAGCCGGTTTTATCCAGTGCAATACCAATCGCAATACCACCAGCTACCAGCCAAAGCACGTCCCAGTTAATGAGTTTCAGCTCTTCTTTGCCCATGATGCCAGTTAAGGTGAAGATCGCCAGTGGGATAATCGCGACCACATAGGTGTTCATGCCGTGGGCTTGGGTTGTCATCCATAGCAGAATCGTCATTGCAAACGTCACGTAGACCACATAGGCACGCCAACTTCTCTTGAACGTCCCATCCAGTTTGAGTTTCATCTCTGCCTCGCTAGAAGGGAAAAGCTTTTGCAGTAAGAACCAGGCAAGGGTGAGTTGTATTAGTACAAACGGCAGGCCCATCATCATCCAGCTCAGGAAGTCAATGGTGTTTTCACCGGTGAGATACTGCAGGGCAATGGCATTGGGTGGCGTACCGATAGGCGTTGCGATACCACCAGTGTTTGCTGCGATCGGGATACATAACACCAGTGCTTTAATGCCTAAGTCGCCTTTTGGCGCAGAAGCGACGATCGGGCCTAATAAAGCCAGCATCATCACCGTTGTCGCGGTATTAGACATAAACATAGAGAATACGGCCGTGATCAGCATCAGGCCAAGCATGATGAATTTAGGTTGCGTGCCAAATGGTTTGAGCAGAACACGTGCAAGGTTGTTGTCGAGATCGTACTTTGAGGCAGCAATGGCGAGTGCAAAACCACCCATGAAGAGAATGATGATCGGTGATGAGAAAGCGGAAAAAATGTCGGTGTAGGCGATCAGTTCGCCAAGATCGTGACCAGCTGGCGGTGCTCGAAAGAGATGTAATCCTTTATCGGAGATCATGATAAGTTCAAGGGCGATGATCAGGATGGAGGTGGCGAAAACGGGCACGGGTTCCAGTACCCAAAGCAGGGCTGCAAGAAGAAAAATAGCCAGTAGACGATGTTGAATTAAAGTCAGATCATCAATAGGAATGGCGTCGATCGGCATCATTAACACACCGATTGGAATCAAAAAACACACCAGCAATTTAACCAGTGTACTCGCACTCATCTTTGGCATTGGTCGCCCCTTTAAATAGTCACTCCATTGCACAGAGTAATTGATCGTGCTTTTAAGTACTTAGAGGCAGGTATGAGTTTGAAAATGTTAGGCTAAATTTCGAACAGAGTTTTGTTTTTTATCAATAAAAAAGCCTCCGAATGTGGAGGCTATTGAAATCATTGATTTTACAGGGAAGGTTGCTGTTTGTGAGCGTAAGGAGTGCCCATTACCGTTGTCTTGCCATTTTCCATGCTTTCATCGAAGGCGATGGTATCTTTCGCGAACAAGTTGATAACAGTTGAGCCCAGCTTAAAGCGACCCATCTCTTCGCCTTTTTTAAGGATTACCGCTTTGTTACCTTCCGCTGGGTAGTCCCACTTGTAAACGGTATTGCCGCGAGGAGGCGTAATAGTACCAGCCCAAACTTGCTCAATACTGCCTACGATGGTTGCACCAACCAGAACCTGAGCCATTGGGCCAAACTCGGTATCGAAAATACAAACGACGCGCTCATTACGTGCAAATAGGTTTGGTACGTTTTCCGCTGTAAGAGGGTTTACTGAGAACAGATCGCCCGGCACGTAAATCATTTGACGTAGTGTACCGTCGCATGGCATGTGCACACGGTGGTAATCACGAGGTGACAGGTACAGTGTTGCAAATGAGCCGTCTTGGAACTCTTCTGCCAGCTTTGCATCACCGCCAAGCAGTTCCTGAGCCGAAAAGTAGTGACCTTTTGCCTGGATCAATTGACCATTTTCAATCGGGCCAAATTGACTGACACAAGCATCCGCAGGATGAGTGATCACCGCTTCGTCTTCAGTAATCGGACGTGCGCCTTGTTTAAGTTCACGAACAAAAAACTCGTTGAACGTTTTAAAGTGCTTAGGGTCGGAGTACTTCGCCTCGTCCATGTTGACATTGTATTGTTTGATAAACCAGCGAATGACTGCTGTTGTCAGACCGCCAGCTTTTGCTGAAGCCAGTTTACCCATCAGGCGGGTTAAGCCATGTTGTGGGATCCAGTACTGCAGTCCAACTTTAATCTTGTCCATCTTTAATTCCGATACTTCTGTTAGATACACGCGTTAGGGCGCGTGATGTTACTGAAATTTAATTTACTTGTCAGTATCCGGTGAAGAATTATTACACAGTTGCAGCGACAATCCGGTTACAGATCCGCTTTCTTATTGCGTGAATATTGACGGTTTGCCTTATTCTCCACCATGCTTTCGAGGATTCGATGATAGTTTTCAAATCGAACTTCACTGATTTCACCTTTCTCTACGGCTTCACGCAGAATACAGCCAGGGTCATCATTGTGTTTACAGTCTCGGAATTTACAGCCGCCAAGATATGGACGGAATTCAACAAATGCTTTGGTCACTTCCTCGGCCTCTAAATGCCATAGACCAAACTCACGCACCCCTGGAGAGTCAATCAGATCACCACCGGTAGGAATATGGTACAGACGCGCAGCCGTCGTGGTGTGCTGGCCTAATCCTGAGTTTTCAGAAACTTCGCCTTCTTCCACTTCTTGATCGAGTTCTGGCATGAGTGCGTTGACGAGGCTGGATTTACCCACACCAGATTGACCAACAAAGATATTGATACGATCACGCAATTGAGCTTCCAGTTCCTCGATGCCTTCGCCAGACTTTTTACTGACAAACATCACCTTGTAGCCAATGCGTTGGTACTCTTTGAGCCACTCTTCGTACATTGCACGATCGTCAGCTTCGAGCAGATCGACTTTGTTAAGAACCAATAAAGGCGCAATGCTGAGTGTCTCTGCCGCAACCAGGTAACGGTCGATGATATTAAGTGAAAGTTCAGGCAATACGGAAGAAACGATCACCATTTGGTCAATGTTCGCCGCAACAGGTTTTAGTCCATCGTAGTAGTCCGGGCGAGTCAGCATTGAAGTGCGAGGCTCAACGGCTTCCACAACACCAGAAATTCCGGCCATTGATTCCAGGCCTTCGCGCCATAATACTCGGTCTCCAGAAACCAGAGATTCGACACCGCGACGAAGATTACAGCGTTGAACTTGTCCCGTTTCTAAGTCTTCGATATCAGCATGTTGGCCAAAACGGGTGATCACTAAGCCCTGTTTACTCGCGCCTAGCATGGCCTCATCCCATTGGATGGACTCATCTTGTTTCTTCAAACGTTTCTGTTGGTTGTTACGAACGCGTCGTACCTGACCTTTGGTTAACTTTTTCTTTTTCGCCACAATTTTGTACTTAATATGAGTTAACTCAAGCTATTGAGCTCGCTACCGGCTCAAGTTAGTGAGTATCGTGTTTCAAGTAATTTGAGGTATAGTACCTTTTTTATCGATAAACAAATAGGCGGCGTAACCATGTCCTTTAGCGATCAAAACCTGATATGGGTTGATTTAGAGATGACGGGGCTCGATCCTGAAACGCACAAAATCATAGAAATTGCTTCTATTGTCACCGATAGCGAATTAAATATTCTGGCTGAAGGGCCGGTACTTGCTGTCCATCAGCCAGATGATGAACTGGCTAAAATGGATGACTGGTGCACCAATACACATACGGCAAGTGGTTTGGTTGAGCGTGTCCGTAATAGCAAAACTTCTGAACAAGATGCGGTCGCTCAAACTATTGCGTTTCTGGAGCAATGGGTGCCGAAGGGGGCTTCACCAATTTGTGGTAACAGCATTGGCCAGGATCGTCGCTTCCTTTACAAGCACATGCCAGAGCTGGAAGAATACTTTCACTACCGTTATTTGGATGTCAGCACGCTGAAAGAGCTTACTCGTCGATGGAAACCAGAAGTGCTGGATGGTTTTTCTAAACAAGGTACACATTTGGCTTTAGATGACATTCGTGAGTCTATTGCTGAACTGAAGTACTACCGCGAGACAATCTTTAAGATTTAATTGTTAAGGCTGCGATCTAAATAGTTGTCATTCATGGTTGTTTTGCTTGCTTTTTCATCATTCAGTAAAAAATTAAAGTTTTTTTGAAGGAAGGACTTGCATCACAAAAAAATGCTCTTATAATTCGCAGCCCTGAACAACGGAAACGTTGTTGATGCGACACTAGCTCAGTTGGTAGAGCGCAACCTTGCCAAGGTTGAGGTCACGAGTTCGAACCTCGTGTGTCGCTCCAGCTTCAAAGTTCTCACGGTACTTTAAACGGTGACACAATACGGACGCGGGGTGGAGCAGCTTGGTAGCTCGTCGGGCTCATAACCCGAAGGTCGTCGGTTCAAATCCGGCCCCCGCAACCAAATTCAAGACAGTTTGATTGTTATTTATCATAACCCTCAGGCCGTCGACGGATGCGCCGCCCGGATCAAATTCCGGCCCCCGCAACCAAATTTAGATTAAACGCATTAGCGGTTAGTCATGCGACACTAGCTCAGTTGGTAGAGCGCAACCTTGCCAAGGTTGAGGTCACGAGTTCGAACCTCGTGTGTCGCTCCAATTTGAAAAGCTGTCATCATGCTTTGAATGGTGATTATGGACGCGGGATGGAGCAGCCTGGTAGCTCGTCGGGCTCATAACCCGAAGGTCGTCGGTTCAAATCCGGCTCCCGCAACCAAATTTAGATTAAACGCATTAGCGGTTAGTCATGCGACACTAGCTCAGTTGGTAGAGCGCAACCTTGCCAAGGTTGAGGTCACGAGTTCGAACCTCGTGTGTCGCTCCAGATTCAAAGTTCTCACGGTACTTTAAACGGTGACACAATACGGACGCGGGGTGGAGCAGCTTGGTAGCTCGTCGGGCTCATAACCCGAAGGTCGTCGGTTCAAATCCGGCCCCCGCAACCAAATTTAGATTGAACGCAATAGCGGTTAATCATGCGACACTAGCTCAGTTGGTAGAGCGCAACCTTGCCAAGGTTGAGGTCACGAGTTCGAACCTCGTGTGTCGCTCCAGATTCAAAGTTCTCACGGTACTTTAAACGGTGACACAATACGGACGCGGGGTGGAGCAGCTTGGTAGCTCGTCGGGCTCATAACCCGAAGGTCGTCGGTTCAAATCCGGCCCCCGCAACCAAATTTAGATTGAACGCAATAGCGGTTAATCATGCGACACTAGCTCAGTTGGTAGAGCGCAACCTTGCCAAGGTTGAGGTCACGAGTTCGAACCTCGTGTGTCGCTCCACTTTCTTTTAAATAGAGAGTAATAGCCCTCATTGTGCTTAACAGTGACAAAATGCGACACTAGCTCAGTTGGTAGAGCGCAACCTTGCCAAGGTTGAGGTCACGAGTTCGAACCTCGTGTGTCGCTCCACTTTTTCTTTAAGTGGAAAGCCTAGCCCTAACCGTGCTTAACGGTGATGAATACGACACTAGCTCAGTTTATTGAGCACTACCTTACCAAGGTTGAGGTCACGCCTTTCTGTTTATGAATAGGGAACCTCGTGTGTCGCTGCACTTTTTGTTAAGTGGAAAGTATATAGCGCTCATCATGCTTTGAATGATGATTACGGACGCGGGGTGGAGCAGCTTGGTAGCTCGTCGGGCTCATAACCCGAAGGTCGTCGGTTCAAATCCGGCCCCCGCAACCAAATTCAAGATAGTCTGATTGTTAGTTATCATAACCCTCAGGCCGTCGACGGATGCGCCGCCCGGTTTAAATCCGGCCCCCGCAACCAAATTCAAGACAGTCTGATTGTTATTTATCATAACCCTCAGGCCGTCGACGGATGCGCCGCTCGGATCAAATCCAGCCCCCGCAACCAATCCACATCGCTCTTTTCATCATGCTGTGAAGCATAACCCCCCTAAAATAAATTTTAATCCGCATTATATAATGTCGGACTTTTTCGTTTGTGTTGAAAACGTAATATGAATCTGCAGACACAAGAGTGCTCTGGTATGCAGAGGGTTGTACTACCTTTCATTAACAGACTTATCCACATACAGCGTTCTGTGGATAACTTGGTTGATAAAGTGTTTTTAGCTTGACATTATTTGTTAGTAAACGAAGATCTTTTCTTTTTAAACTGTTTTTATAGTGGCTTATTTTTAATTTAAACCACTGTTAAATAAAGAAAAAATGGAATAATGCATAGATCCTGGCTGTTGAAATACGATCATTACATTGCGTTTTTTTGATCCTAGTCATTTACTGGGATTGTGTTTAACTTTTTTTTTCAACCTCTTTTTTATCGAATCTCAAATTTTTTTCCACATTACAAAATTGAGAACGAGGTCATGAATTGCGTACGTAAAAAGCATTTCAATCTTTTGCATATAGACTACGCCTTATGCATCTCTCGGTAAGCCTTTCTCTACAATTCTGATTAAACGGTTTTTCTTCGTTTCAACTGACTCAGTCTCATTGACCGGAGTTTGGTTCAGCTGCTGATCCAATGCCCAGATAATATGTTCATCGAGTAAGTCGCTTTCTCCCTGACGAGAGGCAAGCGCATCAATGACACGTTGACTGTATTCTGCATTGCCAAGTGCGACAGCAATATTACGCAGCCATTGTAAGTGACCAATTCGGCGAATCGCGGAGCCTTCCATGTTCTTTAAGAAAGTTGCTTCATCCCAACCAAAAATATTGACTAAATCTGGGTGTTGAAAACTATCACGGCGGTGAAAGTCTTCTTGCTCGGTGATATCTGCATACCGGTTCCATGGACACACCAGTTGGCAATCATCACAGCCATATATTCGGTTACCCATTGGTTTTCGGAATTCTTCTGGAATGATGCCATCGAACTCGATGGTCAGATAAGAGATACAACGTCGCGCATCCACCACTTTGTCTTCTACAATTGCTTGAGTCGGACATGAGGTAATACACGCTTTGCATTTTCCGCATTGGTCGACACTTGGCTGATCAACTGGCAATGGTAAATCAACCAGTAACTCGCCGAGAAAGAACCAAGACCCACACTCTTTATCTAAGATCAGAGAATGTTTCCCGGTCCAACCTAGCCCTGCTTTTTGAGCCAGTGGTCGCTCTAATATCGGGGCTGAATCAACAAACGGGCGGTAGCCAAACTTACCAACTTCTTCTTCGATTAATTTTCCAAGCTTATTGAGCTGTTTTCTGACTAGTTTGTGATAGTCACGTCCTAAGGCATAGCGACTGATATAGGCGTGGTTTTTATTGGCAAGGTTAGATGCAAATTGTGCTTCTGGTGGTAGGTAATCCATACGTGCACTGATAACACGCACGGTACCCGGTAGTAATTCATGTGGCCTCGCACGCATCATGCCATGGCGAGCCATCCAATCCATAGAACCATGATAGCCAGCATCCAGCCAATGTTGCAGTGCGGCTTCATGTTCACTTAGGTCAACGTCGCAGATCCCTACTTTTTGAAAGCCGAGTTCTTTTCCCCAAATTTTAATTTGCTGTGCGAGTTGTTCGTAGTTCATGGTTACCACCGAGATAAATGGGGGGCGGATCTTAACGGATCTCTTGTATTGGTTCTAGCGTAAAGTCGAACTTATAAAAATACGATAAATAGTGATATTTATAATGGAACCTTTTGCAATCTACTGCTTTCTTATATTGGAGAGCTAAACTCATATTGCTTGAAGTAGAGTGCTGACAAATAAGATACCGTTTTGTGGCTACTTTTTTCGCACATATGACATTTGAAAGCTTGTCTATCAAAACCAACACAGTTTACTATTCCTGTTCTTTTGATTTTTATATAGTCAACGATCATTAGTAAGAGAAGCATTAATGAGCACGAAACAATTTAATTTAAAAGATGAGCACGAAACGGTAGCACTGGGCACCGCTCTGGCTCAGCTTTGTTCTCAACAAACGACAATTTATCTGCATGGTGATTTGGGCGCAGGTAAAACAACTTTTAGTCGTGGCTTTGTCCGTGCTCTTGGGCATCAGGGAAATGTAAAAAGCCCAACTTATACTTTGGTTGAACCTTACCAACTGGATAAGTGGCAGGTTTACCATTTTGACCTTTACCGTCTTGCCGATCCTGAAGAGTTAGAATTCATGGGGATTCGAGACTATTTCACTGATGATGCGATTTGTTTAGTTGAATGGCCGGAAAAGGGGCAAGGCTTATTGCCTGAGCCAGATCTTGATGTGAACATCCGCTACCAAGGTGAAGCGCGTATCGCTGAACTAATCGCGAATAATGCTTATGGTGTGCAGTTACTCAGTCGATTGGAGCTATGTTGAGTTTTTCAAATTTTAGAGTAGTGGCGACGTTTGTCGCCACTTTTCTCCTTATCATCCCCAGTTTAGCGTTTGCTAACGTCGTTAAAAGCTTTCGAGTTTGGCCTTCACCAGATGAGACTCGTGTTGTCATCGATTTAGGCTCGGAAGCAGATTACTCCTACTTTTCATTGTCTGGGCCGGATAGACTGGTTGTGGATTTGAAAGACGTTACGATGCAAGCGAAATTACCAGTAACGGTCTCCGATAGCCCGGTTTTGACAAGGGTACGAAAAAGCTCACCTCCGGAAACTGGCACTTATCGTTTGGTCTTTGAGCTGAAAAAAAGTGTTCAAGCCGAGCTGTTCAAATTGAGCCCGACTCCAGGCGGACAATATGGCCATCGTTTGGTGATCGATCTTCCGCATGGTAAGAAAACGGCGACAGCCGCTGCTAAGTCAGAACAAAAAACCACAACCAGTAAAGACATGAGCTCCGTGCAGCGAGCTCAAGAGGTGTTGATTGTTATCGACCCTGGTCATGGCGGTGAAGATCCGGGATCAATTGGTCCGTCTCGTCGTAAATATGAAAAAGACGCAGTATTGAGTATTTCTCGTAAGATTGCTGCCCAGCTTAACGCGACACCTGGAATCAAGACTCGATTGACTCGTACCGGAGACTATTTTGTCAACCTTAACCGACGTGTTGCAATTGCACGAGAGAATGATGCTCACCTGCTGATTTCAATTCACGCGGATGCATTCACCTCTCCAAAACCTCGCGGAGGTTCAGTGTTCGTACTTAATACACGTCGTGCGAATACGGAAATTGCCCGTTGGGTAGAGAACCATGAAAGGCAGTCTGAACTTTTAGGCGGATCTGGCAACGCTTTTGTCAGCAATACCAAAGACCGTAACGTCAACCAAACTTTGCTGGATCTGCAGTTTAGTCATTCACAGAAAGAAGGTTATAAGCTGGCAACAGAAATTCTTGGTGGAATGGGGCGTGTCGCTCACCTGCATAACAAGAAACCTATCAATACCAGCTTGGCCGTGTTGCGCTCTCCGCAAATCCCATCGGTATTAGTCGAAACAGGTTTTATCTCAAACCCAACTGAAGAGAAATTGTTGTTCCAGCGTGCACACCAAGACAAGTTAGCACAGTCGATATCTAAAGCGGTGGTCAAGTATCTGAAGGATAACCCGCCAGAAGGTACGGTATTCTCACCTTCATCGAAGCCGATGGTGCATACTGTTAAGCGCGGTGAATCTTTATCGGTGATTGCGAATAAATACGGGACAAGTTCGAAAGCGTTGATGACTGAGAATAACTTGAAATCAACCGGCTTAGCGATAGGTCAGAAACTGCGAATTCCGTCTGCTGGTAGCATTAAAGTACCAAGCAAGCCGATCACAGTTGAGACTGAAACGATCACTCACACCGTTAAATCGGGAGAGTTCTTAGGTAAGATTGCCAATCATTACAAAGTGAAAGTTTCTGATATCCGCCGCGAAAATAATCTCAAATCGGATACGTTGTGGGTAGGTCAGAAGTTGAAGGTGACGGTTGCGGTGAAAGACAAGCCGATCCGTAAACATAAAGTCTCACGTGGTGAGTACCTTGGTAAGATCGCATCGAAGTACGGTGTGAGCGTGCAGAGCATTCGTGAAGCGAATAACTTACGCTCAGATGAACTCGCCGTAGGACAAGTGTTGATAATTCCGAACAAGTAAGTGAGCTTTAACGCATTATGACGATCAAAATTCTGCCAGCCAGACTCGCTAACCAAATAGCGGCAGGGGAGGTGGTTGAAAGACCCGCCTCTGTTATCAAAGAGTTGGTTGAGAACAGTCTCGATTCGGGCGCCACCCGTATTGATATCGATATTGAGAAAGGTGGTGCTAAGCTCATCCGGGTTCGTGATAACGGCAAAGGGATCGCGAAGGATGAGCTAGGCTTGGCATTAAGTCGTCATGCAACGTCTAAGATTCATACCTTAGATGACTTAGAAGCGATCATGAGCCTGGGGTTCCGTGGTGAGGCATTAGCGAGTATCAGCTCGGTCTCTCGCTTGACTTTAACCTCTCGCCCCGCGGCACAAGAAGAAGCGTGGAGTGCGTACTCTGAAGGCCGTGAAATGCAGGTCAAAATGCAACCTGCTGCACACCCTATTGGAACTACGGTAGAAGTGTTAGATCTGTTCTTCAATACACCCGCACGTCGTAAGTTTCTCCGCACCGAGAAAACGGAATTCTCTCATATTGATGAACTGTTAAAACGTATCGCACTGAGCCGTTTTGATGTGTCGATTAACGTTCGTCATAATGGGAAAATTATTCGCCAATATCGAGCGGCAAAGAACCAATTGCAAACTGAAAAGCGCATCGCTGCGGTATGTGGCAATACTTTTGTCCGCAATATGCTGCGTATCGAGTTGGAGCATCAAGGTTTAAAACTGCATGGCTGGATTACCACCCCTGATGGTGCAAGGCAGCAAAGCGATTTGCAATATTGTTATGTGAATGGACGCATGATGCGTGACAAGCTGATAAATCATGCGATTCGTCAGAGTTACGAAATGAGTTTGAAACCCGATCAATTTGCGGCATACGTGCTGTTTATCGAGCTCGATCCACATCAGGTGGATGTGAATGTCCATCCCGCTAAACATGAAGTACGTTTCCATCAGTCGCGGCTGGTACACGACTTTATCTATCAGGCACTAGCGGACGCACTAGTACAAAGTGCAGTGATCGAAAAGCCACATGTCAATGAATCTGCGTTTCATCACGCTGAGCCATCTCAATCGGGCCTGGAAAGCGAGCTTACTCCAGATCCTTCAACGAAAGAAGACAAAGTCTCGTCCCCCGTCCCTGAGCAAGTTTATCAAGCGATAGACAAAACGCCTGCTTATCCCGGCCGAAGTGACTACGAGAAGAAACCACGTGAGCGCGCCTCTTCTGAGTCTTCACTGCGAGAAGCCCGACAGTCAGATTCTTATCATCGCTCTGACTGGGTTGAATCTAAGCCAGCTTCTAAACCGACGCCGAACAAAGAGCGCCATATCGAGCCCGCTCCGACCAAGCAAGAAGTCCGTGCATATCATGAGCTATTGAAAACACCAGACTTTGAACCGCAAATGACAGCGAGTGCTGCTCCTTCTACATCGATCAATCAAACAAATTTGCCTCAAGTGACGGCATTAGGGAAAGCATTGGCAGTGGTAGATGAGCAGTTTGCTCTGATGAGCAGTGACAGTGGCGCTGCATTAGTTTCATTACCACGCGCGGAACTCTACCGAGTCAAAGGGCAGCTAACGCCAAGTGAAGGCGCGCTAAAAGCACAACCTTTACTGGTACCTTTGTCGCTAAAGCTGGATACAGCGTTAGTCAAGTTAGCTGCGGATTATCAACAAGATTTCGCCCAGATTGGTATACAACTGAAAGCGAGAAATGACAAAGCAGTGATGGTTATGGGTGTACCTGCGCCATTACGCCAACAAAACTTACAAAATTTGATACCAGATCTGTTATCTTACGCGCAAACGTGGGTAACGAGAGAAAATACGGCGACTCAGATGCTTTCAGCGCTGATCGATTGGCTTGCTTTGCAGGTAACGACAGTAAAAAGCCATTATACTCTTTCCGAAGCCATTCAAATTATTGCGGAACTTGAACAGCTAAGACACGGTCAGTTACCATTAGAAGATACTCAGTTTGTATCTGCTGTTGATTTCTCTGCTACGATAGCCAAATTAATACCATGACAGAAAAACTACCCTTGGCTCTATTTTTAATGGGGCCAACTGCATCAGGTAAAACAGAACTTGCGATTAGACTTCGTCAGAAGTTTCCAGTTGAGATCATTAGCGTCGATTCGGCTTTGATCTACAAAGGAATGGATGTCGGGACTGCTAAGCCTGATGAGCGTGAATTAGCCTTAGCCCCTCACCGACTGATTGATATTTTAGATCCGAGCGAGTCATACTCCGTAGCGGACTTCCGTCGCGACGCGCTAAAGGCAATGGATGACATTGTTGCAGAAGGCAAAATCCCGTTGCTCGTTGGTGGTACAATGCTCTATTACAAGGCATTACTTGAAGGCTTATCACCTCTTCCTGCTGCAAATCCTGAAATTCGTCAGCAAATTGAACAAGAAGCATTGACTAAAGGCTGGTCGGTGTTGCACGATGAGCTCAAAGTCGTTGATCCTGTCTCTGCCGAAAGAATCCACCCTAATGATCCTCAGCGTTTATCTAGGGCATTGGAAGTTTTTCGAATTTCAGGTAAAACTTTAACTGAGTTGACTCAAACCAAAGGCGAAAGCCTGCCGTTCCGAGTCAAGCAGTTTGCAATAGCTCCCAAGGATAGGGCAGAACTTCACCGTCGCATTGAACTGCGCTTCGAAAAAATGATGGAAGCGGGCTTTGAAGATGAAATGAAAGCGTTATATGCGCGTCAGGATCTTCACCCAGATCTTCCGTCGATACGTTGTGTCGGTTACAGACAGATGTGGGAGTATTTAGATGGGGACTGTACTCGCGAAGACGCCGTTTTTCGTGGTGTATGTGCAACTCGTCAATTGGCCAAGCGTCAAATCACCTGGTTACGCAGCTGGGATGACTTAACTTGGTTGGATAGTGAGAACATTGAACAGGCTCTCGAAACCATTTCGCAAGCAATAGCATCTGATTGAGATAGCTGTGTATAATGTGATCGTTTTTGCGTGAAAGCGCTCTCGAAGGAACAGTAGTTGGCAGTTTTTAGACTATGCTGCTAATTACTTAGAGTGCATTTTTTACTCGTTTAGCTCAGATGCAAAAGCAGTACTTTTTTGCATTGCACCACTAGCTAAATAATTACAACTACAAATTAAATAAGGAAAATAAAAATGGCTAAGGGGCAATCTCTACAAGACCCATTTCTAAACGCGTTACGCCGCGAGCGTATCCCAGTTTCTATCTACCTTGTAAACGGTATTAAACTACAAGGTCAGATCGAGTCATTCGATCAGTTCGTGATCCTTTTGAAAAATACGGTTAACCAAATGGTGTACAAGCACGCAATCTCAACAGTTGTACCGGCTCGCCCAGTGAGCCACCACAGCGGTGAACGTAGCCAAGGTGATCGTCCACAAGAGAAATCTGAAGATTAATTCTTCATCAAATAGTTATAAAGTAAGGAGTTGATTGCTTGTTTGACCGTTATGAATCCGGTGAGCGAGCCGTACTTGTTCATATCAACTTCACGCAAGAAGGTGAATGGGAAGATCTGGCTGAGTTCGAAATGCTGGTTTCTTCCGCTGGGGTAGAGACGCTACAAGTGGTAACTGGTAGTCGTCAATCCCCACACCCGAAATACTATGTCGGAGAGGGTAAGGCTCAGGAAATTGCTACAGCAGTACAATTAACTGGCGCTGAAATTGTGATTTTTAATCACGCCCTCTCTCCTGCCCAAGAACGTAACCTCGAAACACTGTGCCAATGTCGAGTTCTCGACCGCACTGGTCTCATCCTCGATATTTTTGCTCAACGAGCCAGAACACACGAAGGTAAGCTACAGGTAGAGCTGGCTCAACTTCGTCATATCTCTACTCGTTTGATTCGTGGTTGGACGCACCTTGAAAGGCAGAAAGGGGGTATCGGTTTACGTGGTCCTGGTGAAACCCAGTTGGAAACCGACCGTCGATTATTGCGTGATAGAATTAAAGCCATTCTGCGCCGCTTAGAAAAAGTGGCCAAGCAACGTGAACAAGGGCGTCGCGCCCGAAGTCGAGCTGAAATACCAACCATTTCACTCGTGGGCTACACCAACGCGGGAAAATCGACACTGTTTAACCGCATTACCGAAGCAGGCGTGTATGCCGCAGACCAGTTATTTGCTACTTTGGACCCTACATTACGTAAGATCGAGTTAGCGGACGTTGGGTCGGCCATACTTGCTGACACGGTTGGTTTTATTCGACATTTGCCTCACGATTTAGTTGCTGCCTTCAAAGCAACCTTGCAAGAAACGCAAGAAGCTGACATTTTGTTACATGTTGTTGATGCCAGTGATGAGCGTTTTCGTGAGAATATTCAAGCTGTTCATGAAGTGCTAGAAGAGATCGATGCACACGAAGTGCCTAGTCTGGTCGTCATGAACAAAATCGACAATCTAGAATCGCAGAATCCGCGTATAGAGCGTGATGAGGAAGGCGTACCTCGTTCGGTCTGGGTATCTGCAATGGAAGGGGTGGGCATAGAGCTCCTGTTTGAAGCGCTGACGGAACGTCTGGCGTCGCAAATGGTTGAGCATCGGTTGTGTATTCCTCCACAGTATCAAGGACGGTTCCGTAGTACATTCTTCCAAATGAATTGTATTCAACGTGAAGAATACGACCAGGATGGTAACTTGTTGATCGATATTCGAATGCAGCAAGTAGATTGGTCTAGACTTGAGAAAAGAGAAGGGGCAGTTTTGACTGGCTTTATAGTCACTTAAAGGACTGCTACAGTATAACGTCATATCAAATGATGGAGCTTTCTAATGGCGTGGAATGAGCCTGGAAATAACAACGGCAATGATGGCCGCGATAAAGACCCTTGGGGTAATAATAATCGTGGTGACCAGCGTCCTGGTGGCCGAGATCAAGGTCCGCCAGATTTAGATGAAGTGTTCAATAAACTGAGTCAGAAGCTGGGCGGAAAGTTTGGTAAAAAAGGCGGCGGTGGTTCTCCACTCGGCGGTGGTGGTAGTGCAATTGGTTTTGGTGTGATTGCGCTTATTGCTGTTGCTGTCTGGTTCTTCGCTGGTTTTTACACCATCGGTGAAGCAGAGCGTGGTGTTGTGCTGCGTTTAGGCAAATACGATCGTATCGTAGAGCCTGGCCTTAACTGGCGCCCTCGTTTTATTGATGAGTATGAAGCGGTTAACGTACAGGCGATTCGTTCACTGCGTGCATCAGGTCTAATGCTGACTAAAGATGAAAACGTAGTAACGGTAGCGATGGATGTTCAGTACCGTGTTACTGACCCGTACAAATACTTGTACCGCGTAACCAATGCAGACGATAGCTTACGTCAGGCAACGGATTCTGCACTACGTGCAGTTATTGGTGACTCATTGATGGATAGTATTCTAACCAGTGGTCGTCAGCAAATTCGTCAAACTACGCAAGAAACACTGAACCAAATCATTGATAGCTATGACATGGGCCTAGTGCTTGTCGACGTGAACTTCCAGTCTGCGCGTCCACCAGAGCAAGTAAAAGATGCGTTTGATGATGCTATCGCAGCTCGTGAGGATGAAGAACGTTTCATTCGTGAAGCAGAAGCATACAAGAACGAAATTTTGCCGAAAGCAACTGGTCGTGCAGAGCGTTTGAAGAAAGAAGCGCAAGGTTACAACGAACGTGTAACTAACGAAGCGCTTGGTCAGGTAGCACAGTTTGAAAAACTTCTACCAGAATACCAAGCTGCACCAGGTGTAACCCGTGACCGTCTGTACATTGACGCAATGGAAGAGGTTTATACCAGCACTTCTAAAGTGTTGATTGACTCTGAATCAAGCGGCAACCTACTTTACTTACCAATTGATAAGTTGGCGGGCAAAGAAGGCCAAACAGACACTAAACGTAAATCGATGTCATCTTCAACCTACGATCAAATTCAGCTAGAGTCTGAGCGTACACAAGAAGACACTTCGAGCTCGCAGTCTCGTTCAACAGGTTCACGTCAAGGGAGATACTAAGAATGCGTAAGTTAATGATCCCTGTATTGGTAATCGCACTGGCATTGATGCTGATGTCTCTGTTTGTGATTCCTGAAGGTGAGCGCGGTATCGTGGTTCGATTTGGTCGTGTTCTGAAAGACAACAACGACATCACTCGAATTTATGAGCCTGGTTTGCATTTCAAGATGCCTTTGTTTGACCGTGTGAAACAACTTGATGCGCGTATCCAGACAATGGATGGTCGTGCGGACCGTTTCGTAACGTCTGAGAAAAAAGACGTTATCATTGATACCTACGTTAAGTGGCGTATCGAAGATTTCGGTCGTTACTACCTAGCGACAGGTGGTGGTAACGCTCTGACTGCAGAGGCTCTACTTGAGCGTAAAGTCACCGATGTGCTTCGTTCTGAAATCGGTGCGCGCGAAATCAAGCAAATTGTTTCTGGTCCACGTAATAACGATGTGCTACCAGAAGACGCAAGCGCTGACGTTGTAGCGACTGAAGCGGCACGTAAAGCGCTTGAAATTGATGGTGAGCGTGACCTCATTATGTCGAACGTACTGAGAGACACGCGTGAAAGTGCGATGAACGACTTAGGTGTTCGCGTGGTTGATTTCCGTATGAAGAAAATCAACCTTCCTGATGAGATCAGTGAGTCTATCTACCGTCGTATGCGTGCTGAGCGTGAGTCGGTAGCGCGTAAGCACCGTTCTCAAGGTCGTGAGAAAGCCGAAGTGATTCGTGCACAAGCGGAGCTTGAAGTGGCAACGATTTTGGCTGAAGCAGACAAAACAGCTCGTGTAACACGAGGTGAAGCGGATGCAGAAGCGGCGAAGATTTATGCGGAAGCTTACAACAAGGATCCTGAGTTCTTTAGTTTCCTACGTTCACTAAGAGCGTACGAAAAATCGTTCAGCTCTAAGAACGATATCCTTGTGTTGGATCCGAAGAGCGACTTCTTCCAGTACATGAATAACGCGAAAGGCGCAAAAGCTGAGTAAAGTTATCAGTTAGTGTTAAAAAGGCTCCGTTGGGAGCCTTTTTTGTATCTGTCACTTTTTGTACCTATCAAAAGGTAATCCACCAGCCGTTAGCTCATCATGATCGCGATGACGGCTCCGGCTACCACCAGACAGCCGCCAATTCGGCGCAGCTGATTATTGGGTTGTTCACTCAGTTGAGCGACCATGCTTCGCCAGCCATTTGGTGCGACCAGCGGACCGATCCCTTCAACAATCAATACTAGCCCTATAGCCAGCCATATTGACTCAGACATAAAGCTTCCTAATTCAATTTATAAAGCTAAATATTATCAGCGATATGCTGTTTCTGAAATGCTCGAATACGCTGCAGCTCTATGTCTGTGAACAAAAAATGACTGCAAGAAGTCCGATTCGGTGCTAGAATCCATTTTTAACTAGCAATCAGACTTGGAAAGATGGGAAATAACGTAGTCGTTCTAGGCACCCAATGGGGTGACGAAGGTAAAGGTAAAATCGTAGACCTTTTAACTGAAGATGCAAAGTACGTGGTACGCTACCAAGGCGGTCACAATGCAGGCCACACTCTCGTAATTGACGGTGAAAAAACCGTTCTTCACTTAATTCCATCAGGTATCCTTCGCGATAACGTAAAATGTGTTATCGGTAACGGTGTAGTACTATCACCTGAAGCTCTACTTAAAGAAATGAAACCTCTTGAAGAGCGTGGTATTCCAGTACGCGAGCGTCTTTTCATTTCTGAAGCATGTCCTCTAATTCTTCCTTACCACATTGCAATGGACCAAGCTCGCGAAATCGCTCGTGGTAAAAAAGCTATCGGTACAACAGGTCGTGGTATTGGTCCAGCATACGAAGATAAAGTTGCTCGTCGCGGTCTACGCGTTGGCGATCTATTCGATATGGAAGCATTCGCTGAGAAGCTAAAAGAAGTGATGGAATACCATAACTTCCAACTAGTAAATTTCTACAAAGCGGAACCAGTAAGCTACGAAGCAGTACTGGAAGAAGCGAAAGGCTACGCTGAGCTGCTAACTTCAATGGTTATCGACGTAACTGATGAGCTAGATTCTGCTCGTAAACGCGGCGACAAGATTATGTTCGAAGGTGCTCAAGGTACGCTACTAGATATCGACCATGGTACATACCCATACGTAACGTCTTCTAACACGACAGCTGGTGGTGTTGCTGCTGGTTCTGGTTTTGGTCCTCGTCACATTGGGTACATCCTTGGTATCGCGAAAGCTTACTGTACGCGTGTAGGTTCTGGTCCATTCCCGACAGAACTATACGATGGTCTAGACAAGCAAGACCCAATCGGTAAGCACCTAGGTACTGTAGGTCATGAGTTTGGTGCAACGACTGGTCGTCTACGTCGTACTGGTTGGTTTGATGCGGTTGCAATGCGTCGTGCTATCCAAATCAACTCTATCTCTGGTTTCTGTCTAACGAAACTAGACGTACTAGATGGTCTAGAAGAGCTAAAAATCTGTACTGGTTACAAGATGGAAGATGGCTCAATGCTAGAAGTTTCTCCAATGGCTGCGGAAGCATTTGAACAAGCAACGCCAATCTATGAAACAATGCCTGGCTGGACTGAAAACACATTTGGTGCGAAGTCACTAGAAGATCTACCAAAAGCGGCTCTAGACTACATCAAGCGTATCGAAGAGCTAACAGGCGTGCCTGTAGACATCATCTCAACAGGTCCAGACCGTAACGAAACTATCATCAAGGTTCATCCATTCGAATCTTAATTAATGCTCGTTAGAGATTGTGAAAGCCGACCTTAAGGTCGGCTTTTTTGTGTCTGATACTTTTGTGCAATGGAACGCTTCGGTTGTGGAACAGGCGTCTCAATGTGGCAACTTGTTGCCGTCGCTCAGCGGTGAGGGGCAAAAATTGTCTAAAGCTCAGGGCAGGTTTGCCGATAACCTTATCAAGCAGAACAGATCCTTCGGCGATCTTTTGTTTCTCAGACACCTTGAAGAGTACGTTTATGAAGTTACGAACAGTGGCTGCTTCACTGTTACTGATGCTGGCGACGGCTGCATCACGGGCGAGCGCCTCTGATGTCGGAGTCGGAGCGCCTGTTCCCATTTACACCGAAGCAGAACTGATAACGCTTATTGAGCAGAATAAGCACTTACAGCGCGTACGCGCTGACAACTGCCAGTTAGTGGAAGACATCGTTGCTCGCGCGACTCGAATTAGTCTGCCTGCGTATGAATTTTTGTATGGTGATATGCTGGCGTGGGGTGTCTGTGTTGAGCAAGATGTGGAACTCGGACTCTACTATATGGAGAATGCCGCCCAGCAAGGATTACCAGCCGCGTTAGAACAAATAGGGCGCTATTACTCTCTTGGTACCCTGGTCCAGCAGGACAAAGAGCGAGCGATCCCTTATCTGCGCGAAGCGGCATCCATGGGGAATCTCAATGCACGCATTCAACTTGCGGAGTTGCTCCTGCGTGATTACGGCAGCCCTTTGGACTATGAAGACGCTTACCGCTGGTTGTATAACTCGGTAACGGCCGATAAACGCCAGCACAAACGTATTACTATTTTACGAAACGGCCTTGAGCAGCGTATGCCTGAAAATATTATCGCCCGAGCTAAGCGGCGAGATACATTCTGGTAAAATTGCCCATGATTGAATACATGCAACAAAGCCCACATATGTGGGCTTTGTTGTTTTTAACGATATGACTTTAAATGACTTTATGTGGGCCAAAGCACTCGTAATGGAACTGTTCCTGTGGAACACCAAGGTCGATAAGCTGCTTGGCGACATACTGCATGAACCCAACAGGACCGCAGAAGTAAATCTGAACATTGGTTTGCTTAAGCGCTGCTTCAATTTCCTTTAGGTTGACGAAACCAGTGAAGTGGTAATCTTCACCAAGTTTATCTTCGGCTGTCGGTTGGTTATACCAGACAAGCGCATTGACGTTATCTTGTGAGCTGACAATTTGGTTCACATGCTGCTTAAAGGCATGCTGTTGACCATTTTCCGTCGCATGTACCCAAGTCACCGGCGCCAGATGTTCAGACAAGCTCTCTAGCATAGACAGCGTCGGCGTTAAGCCAACGCCTGCGGAAAGTAGTACCACTGGTGTGTCTGATTCGACGTCCATAAAGAAGTCACCCGCCGGAGAGACCAGTTTTACTTTATCACCAACGTTTAGCTCATCGTGCAGATAGTTGGATACCTTACCGTCTTGTTCACGTTTTACTGAGATGCGGTACGTGTTCTCTTGTGCCGCAGAAGAGAGGCTGTATTGGCGGATCTCTTGGTTATCAAACTTATCGCTGTTGATGTAGATACCCACATATTGCCCAGGCTTATAAGCTGCGACGTTAAGACCATCGGTTGGTTTAAACATAAAACTGCAGATGTGTTCGCTTTCTGCTTGTTTCGTGACAAGTTCGAATTCACGCAATCCACGCCAGCCGCCTTCTAAGGCTTCATTCGCCTGATAAATTTGCTCTTCTCTTTGAATGAACACATTGGCTAGTACGCCATAAGCTTCTGCCCATGCATCCAACACTTCCTGACCCGGATTGAATAGTTCGTCAATGGTCGCTAGCAAGTGTGTACCGACAATTTGATATTGGTCTGCTGTGATCAAGAAGCTGGTGTGTTTATGCGCAATTTTTTCTACCGCACCAAGCAGAGCCGGTAAATTTTCAATATTCGCCGCGTATGCACAGATAGCATTAAATAACGCTTCACGCTGATCGCCATTGCGCTGGTTGCTCATGTTGAAAATGTCTTTTAACTCAGGGTTGTGAGTAAACATACGATCATAAAAATGTGCGGTCAGTTTTGGTCCTGTTTCGGCGATAAGAGGTGCGGTTGCTTTTACGATTTCAATGGTCTGATTGCTGAGCATGGGGCTTCCTAATTTAAGTTGTATTTATAATGCATGTTTAAAGTTGTATCTCAAATGTATCTTTCAATCAAGAAAAGATTTACACTTTTGCTATTAGAGAGGATAGCAATATGCAGTTAACCAGCTTCACCGATTACGCGCTGAGAACCTTGATCTATCTGGCTTCATTGCCAAAAGATAAGTTGACAAATATCACTGAAGTGACTGATTTATTTGGCGTATCACGTAACCATATGGTTAAGGTGATTAACCGACTTGGTCAATTGGGTTATGTACAGACTGTACGTGGAAAAAATGGTGGTATCCGTCTGATGAAGCCTGCCGCTGAGATCACAGTTGGTGGCGTTGTCCGTGATTTGGAACCGTTAGATTTGGTCAACTGCAGCGCAGATTTTTGCCACATCACTCCAGCCTGTCGACTGAAAGATAAGTTAGCAAAAGCCAAAAGTGCTTTCTTGGCGGAATTGGATGACTGCACGATTGAGGAGTTACTTAGGGACAATTCTGAGCTTTTGATCTTATTAGAGCGTCCATAAACTATCTTGTCTGTTTAGTGCCGAGCGCGATCATTCTTTTTTCAAAGCATTTCTGTAGCTTATCAAGAGACTCGGATATACTAGCTCTATACCTTCCTTGCTAGATAGGCGTGCCTATGTCAGACAATATTCCAAACGATCCATTCGCAGATCGTGAATCCCAGAATTACGAAAATCCAATTCCAAGCCGAGAGTTCATTATTGAATTCTTAACTCAAGCAGGCGTTCCAATGAATCGCAACGACCTGTTTGAAGCGTTAAAGCTAGAAGGCGAAGAGCAATACGAAGGGTTGCGTCGTCGTTTACGTGCGATGGAACGAGATGGTCAGCTAGTGTTCACTCGTCGTCAGTGCTACGCATTACCTGAAAAGCTGGAAATGGTGAAAGGTTACGTGATCGGCCATAAAGACGGTCACGGCTGGGTGCGTCCAGAAGGCAGCGTCGGCAAGGATAACGATATTGTACTGCCACACCATCAGATGAAGAACATTATTCATGGCGATTATGTGCTGGTTCAGCCAACTGACAACAGTAAACGTGGTCGTCGTGAAGGTCGCTTAGTGCGTGTGCTTGAAGAACGCAATGATCAAATCGTCGGCCGCTTTTTCCTTGAGTACGGTTACTCGTATGTTGTGCCTGATGACTCACGCATCAGTCAGGATATTCTGATCCCGAATGAACACAAAGCGGGTGCCCGTATGGGTAACGTTGTGGTGATTGAAATCACCGATCGCGGTTCACGTTCACGCGGCATGATGGGTAAAGTCGTTGAAGTACTTGGCGAAAACATGGCGCCGGGTATGGAAACTCAAATTGCGATTCGCACCCATCAAATTCCTCATGAGTGGCCGGAAGGTGTCGATCAGCAAATTGCTAACCTAACGGAAGAAGTGCCGGAAGAAGCGAAAGAAGGTCGTGTCGATCTGCGAGATCTGCCACTCGTCACGATTGATGGCGAAGATGCGCGTGACTTCGATGATGCGGTTTTCTGTGAGAAGAAGAAAAGCGGTGGTTGGCGTCTTTGGGTTGCCATTGCTGACGTAAGTTACTACGTGCGTCCGGATTCGGCTTTGGACAAAGAAGCGATCAATCGTGGTAACTCCGTCTACTTCCCATCTCAGGTTGTCCCAATGTTGCCGGAAGTCCTTTCTAATGGTCTATGCTCGCTGAACCCACAAGTGGATCGCTTGTGTATGGTGTGTGAGATGACTATTTCAGAAACGGGTAAGCTGTCGGGTTACAAGCACTATGAAGCGGTGATGAACTCACATGCTCGTCTGACTTACACCAAAGTGCATCACATTCTGGAAGGTGATGAAGAACTACGTGAGCGCTACAAAGCGCTGGTTCCTCATTTGGAAGAACTGCATAGCATGTACAAGGTTCTGAAAGGAGCGCGTGAGCAGCGTGGTGCGATTGAGTTCGAAACCGTCGAAACCAAATTTATCTTCAATGCTGAGCGTAAGATTGAGAGCATTGAACCCGTGGAACGGAACGATGCACACAAACTGATCGAAGAGTGCATGATCATGGCGAACATTGCGTCGGCATCGCTGGTGGAAAAAGCCAAAGAGCCTGCGCTATACCGTATCCATGAAACGCCAGGGGAAGAACGCCTGATGGGCTTCCGTGATTTCCTAAGCGAGCTGGGGCTAGAGCTCGGTGGTGGTCTTGAACCGTCACCAACCGATTATGCGCATCTGATGAGCCAGGTGGGCGACCGTCCGGATCAGGAACTGATTCAGACCATGTTGCTACGCTCGATGAAACAAGCGGTGTATAACGCTGACAATGCCGGTCACTTTGGTCTGGCGCTACAGCGATATGCTCACTTCACCTCGCCAATTCGTCGTTACCCAGATTTGCTGTTGCACCGAGCTATCAAATATCTGATTGCTAAACACGAAGGCCGAAATCAAGATCGCTGGACACCAACCGGTGGTTACCATTACTCGTTTGATGATATGGACTTCTATGGTGAACAATGCTCTATGACTGAGCGTCGGGCGGATGATGCCACTCGTGACGTCGCCGACTGGTTGAAATGTGAGTACATGCAAGACCATGTTGGGGCTGAGTTAGAGGGTGTGATCGCAAACGTGACCAGTTTTGGTTTCTTTGTTCGTTTAACCGATCTGCACATTGACGGTTTGGTGCATATTTCGACCTTGGCAAATGACTATTACCAGTTTGACCCGATTGGTCAAAGACTTATCGGAGAAAGCTTCGGTAATATTTATCGCTTAGGTGATGCGGTAAAAGTCAAAGTGTTAGCCGTAAACTTAAATGACAAACAAATTGACTTTGAATTAGTCGAAACAAGTCGTAAGCTACGCGGCGAAGGTAAGACCGCTAAGAAGCGCGCGGCAGAAGCAAAACGTAAAGCGAAAGAGAAAAAACGCGCAGCGACACGTTCTTCATCTAAAGACGGTGGTGCAGTGCGCGCTGTTCCTGCAATTGAACCGACTAAACGTCCGGAAGAAAGTGCAGCAGGAGGCCAGCGCAATGGTCCTAAGCGCGGTACTAGGAATGGTGAAACGGAAGGCAAAAAGAAGCCTAAAGTAAGAAAAGCTAGTAAGAAAAAGCCACACAGTAAGCCAAAGAAAACCAAACGCTCGAAACAAGACGAGTCGTAGGCTGAATAGCCAGTCTGGTGGTTACTGGACTGGCTGAGGCACTGATACCAACTTATGAGATTGATTCCGATTGGTGTCATCAGAACAACAGGTTAAATAATGAGTAACGATTTTATTTACGGTATTCATGCCGTGAAAGCGGTATTGGAACGTGAACCAGAGCGATTTATCGAAGCGTACGTATTAAAAGGACGCCAGGATGATCGTCTAATGCCAATCCTGAATGATTTGCAGGTATGTGGTGTTTCTATACAGCAAATGACACGCAAAACCTTAGATGACAAAGCGCATGGCGCAAATCACCAAGGTATCATCGCTCGCGTAAAGCCTGCGAAGCAGCTAAATGAAAACGACATTGATGCGATTTTAGCACAACATGAATCACCGCTTTTATTGGTGCTTGATGGAGTGACAGATCCACATAACCTTGGCGCGTGCCTGCGTAATGCCGATGCAGCTGGTGCTGCCGCGATCATCGTACCAAAAGATCGTTCTGCTCAGATAAATGCGACAGTAAGCAAGGTTGCATGCGGTGCTGCTGAAGTCGTGCCATTGGTTCGCGTGACCAACCTGGCGCGCACAATGCGTACACTGCAAGAGCAAGGTATCTGGTTTGTGGGAACGGCAGGTGAAGCGACACACGATATTTACCAGGCGAAACTGACGGGTCCTTTGGCTATTGTCATGGGCGCAGAGGGTGACGGAATGCGCCGCTTGACGCGTGAAACCTGTGATGATTTGATTAAAATCCCAATGGCAGGTAGTGTATCAAGCCTGAATGTATCGGTAGCGTCAGGTATCTGTTTGTTTGAAGCGGTTCGTCAACGATTAGCGGCAAAATAAACGTAGAACAATAAACATGACCAATACACAGGATGGGCAACCATCCTTTGTTATTTTTAGCTCATGCGTAGGGAAGTTATGACTCAACAATCTATAAAATTCATCACCTTTGATCTGGATGGCACTTTGCTTGATAGCGTACCAGACCTTGCCATTGCTGCGGACCAAACCGTTCAAGCTCTCGGTTTTCCATCAGTGTCAGTAGAACAAGTGCGTGACTATGTGGGGAATGGCGCTGATGTGCTGATTGGTCGTTCACTCAGTCAAAGCCTGACCGTCAATCCTGACCTGAGTGATGAGCTGCGTGCAGAAGCGCGAGAACTGTTTGATGAGTTTTACGAGCAGAGTGGTCATAAACTGAGTCACCTTTACCCGACGGTAAAAGAGACACTGGCAGAGTTGCACCAGGCGGGTTTTACCCTTGCCGTCGTCACGAACAAACCTTCTAAGTTTGTACCGCATATCCTGGAACAACACGGCATTGCCCACTACTTTGTCGATGTGTTGGGCGGTGATGCTTTTCCTGAGAAAAAACCAAACCCAGTGGCACTGAACTGGTTAATGGAAAAACATCAGCTACAACCAGGCGAAATGTTAATGGTAGGGGATTCGAAAAACGACATCCTTGCCGCGAAAAACGCAGGCTGCACCTCATTTGGTTTAACTTACGGTTACAACCATGGTGAGCCAATTTCTGCATCAAATCCGGACTTTGTCGCAGACAAGATGTCGGAATTATTGGAAGTTGTCGCCGTTTCTGCATAAGCGCGACAAAAAATCTTCCAAAATACTTGTTAATGAGTACACTGAGCTAACCGTGCATCAAAAAGTGCGCGGTTTTTCATTTAATTAGATTAAGAAGTCAAAGGAATCATTCTAATGAGCAAACCCATTGTATTGAGTGGTGTTCAACCTTCAGGTGAACTAAGTATCGGTAACTACTTGGGTGCTCTACGTCAATGGCACCAGATGCAAGACGATTATGATTGCCAATATTGTGTAGTAGACCTTCATGCGATTACGGTTCGTCAGGACCCTAAAGCGCTACATGAAGCAACTCTGGATGCACTGGCAATCTGTTTGGCAGTGGGTGTTGACCCTAAGAAGAGCACGCTATTCGTTCAGTCACACGTCCCAGAGCATGCTCAACTTGGTTGGCTTCTTAACTGTTACACTCAGATGGGTGAGCTGAGCCGTATGACTCAGTTTAAAGACAAATCAGCTCGCTACGCGAACGACGTAAACGTGGGCCTATTTGATTACCCAGTGCTGATGGCCGCAGATATTCTGCTTTATGGTGCACATCAGGTACCAGTAGGCAGCGACCAGAAGCAGCACCTTGAGCTAGCACGTGATATCGCAACGCGTTTCAATAACATCTATTCGCCAGAGAGCCCTATCTTTACGGTTCCTGAGCCATACATCCCGACGGTGAATGCACGCGTAATGAGCCTTCAGGACGCGACGAAGAAGATGTCTAAATCAGATGACAACCGTAAGAACGTTATCACGCTGCTGGAAGAGCCTAAGTCGATCATTAAGAAGATCAACAAAGCGCAAACAGACACAGAAACACCACCAAGCATTCGTCATGATATTGAGAGCAAAGCGGGTATCGCAAACCTAATGGGCTTGTACTCAGCGGCGACAGGTATGAGCTTTGAAGAAATCGAAGCGAAGTACAAAGGCGTAGAAATGTATGGTCCGTTCAAGAAAGACGTCGGTGAAGCGGTTGTCGCTATGCTTGAGCCAATTCAGGCTGAATACCACCGTATTCGTGCCGATCGTGCTTATATGGATGAAGTGATGCAGCAAGGTGCAGAAAAAGCATCGGCTCGTGCAGCTGAGACGCTGAAGAAAGCTTACGCAGCGGTAGGTTTTGTAGCTCGTCCATAGTCATAGCATTAAGTACTCATTCTTCTAAAAAGCTCCGTAATGCGGAGCTTTTTTTGATCTGTTGACCGTAGATAGACTTTGTGTGTAAGTATATACGGGCTTTTTATTCAGTAAAAACTTGCCTTTCTGGTTTGGTGTTGCAAAATACCGCCCTCCATATATCACAAAAGTGTGGTTGAGACGGTAATGCCAAACGGATTGGGAGCAAGCGACACCTTATGTTGTTGATCATCGATAACTACGACTCTTTCACTTATAACCTTTATCAGTATTTTTGCGAACTTGGCGCAGAGGTAAAGGTTGTGCGCAATGATGAAATCGACCTTCAGGGAATCGAAGCGCTTAATCCGACTCACTTGGTGATCTCTCCTGGCCCTTGTACGCCAAACGAAGCGGGTATTTCGTTGCAGGCGATTACACACTTTGCGGGTAAGCTGCCAATTCTCGGTGTCTGTTTGGGACATCAAGCCATTGCTCAGGCCTTTGGTGGAAACGTGGTACGTGCGCGACAGGTGATGCATGGCAAAACCTCTCCAGTACGTCACAATGGCCTCAGTGTGTTTAAAAACCTCAATAATCCTCTTACTGTGACGCGCTACCACTCTCTGGTGGTTGAGAATGGGACATTGCCTGATGTGTTTGAACTGACTGCCTGGACAGAACTGGCGGACGGCAGTATGGATGAAATCATGGGCTACCAACACAAGACACTGCCCATTGATGCGGTGCAATTTCATCCTGAATCTATCAAAACAGAACAGGGTCATGAACTGTTAGCTAACTTTCTGGCGCGTGAAATGATCTGATCTTGATCACTTTTCTTAACAAATAATTCATTTTTCAGGCGGTGTGAGAGTATTGCAAAACTATGCGTTTCGCTTTGCTCCCTCAATTTATTCATTCTATTTTTTATCTTCTAGCGCCTGTATTACCTGCCTTTTATAAAAAAAATCTTCGCTATTTTTGTTTCTTCATGCATAAATAATCACGAGTGGTGATTATTGGCAGTTGTGTGTCTGCATAAAAAGCATAAATCACTATTGAAATGGTTAATTGAATGTAAATACAATGCCGCAATAGCTTAAATGCAAAACATTATTTGCTGGTAAAGGGAACCGATTAAGTTCGCTTATCTGCTAAGCATGCGGTATCAAGAAGGAATGTGCGATGACAACGGAAATAAAAGTAGAGCGCGGTTTATTCGATGAGGTGATGGTACCTTGTTATAACCCAATGGAAATGATCCCAGTAAAAGGTAAAGGTTCACGTATCTGGGACCAGGAAGGTAATGAATACATCGACTTTGCTGGTGGTATTGCGGTGAGCTGTCTGGGTCATTGCCACCCTGCGATGGTGGAAGCGTTGACTGAACAAGGCAATAAGCTTTGGCACCTAAGTAACGTAATGACTAACGAGCCTGCTCTTCGTCTGGCGAAGACACTGACAGAATTGAGCTTTGCGGAGCGCGTTTTCTTTGCTAACTCTGGTGCAGAAGCGAACGAAGCGGCATTAAAACTGGCTCGTCGTTATGCTGCCGATGTACATGGTCCAGAGAAATCAGAAATCATCGCATTCCAACAAGGTTTCCACGGCCGTACGTTCTTTACGGTAACGGTAGGTGGCCAAGAAGCCTACTCTGATGGTTTTGGTCCTAAACCAGGTGACGTGACACACCTACCATACAACGACATCGAAGCACTGCAAGAACACATCTCAGACCGTACGTGTGCTGTGATGATGGAGCCACTACAAGGTGAAGGCGGTATCGTGCCACCAACACCAGAATTCGCTCAAGCAGTACGTGAGCTATGTGACAAGCACAACGCACTGCTGATTTTCGATGAAGTTCAAACGGGCAACGGTCGTACTGGTCACTTCTACGCATACCAAGGTCTTGGTATCACACCAGATATTCTAAGCACAGCGAAATCACTAGGTGGCGGTTTCCCTATCGGTGCAATGCTAACAACGGCAAAACTGGCTGAGCACCTTAAAGTTGGTACTCACGGTTCAACTTACGGTGGTAACCCACTGGCATGTGCAGTAGCCGAAGCGGTGGTAAACGAGGTCACTAAGCCTGAAACATTGGCTGGCGTTCTTGAGCGTGAAGCAATGTTCCGTGAAGGCTTGGAAGCGATCAACGCAAAATACAACATCTTCTCTGAGGTGCGTGGTAAAGGCCTATTACTAGGTGCAGCACTGAACGAAGAGTGGAAAGGTCGCGCACGTGATGTATTGGTCGCTGCGGGTAAAGAAGGCCTGATGGTACTGATTGCAGGTGCTAACGTTGTTCGTTTCACACCATCACTGGTTATCACACAAGAAGAAATTGAACAAGGTTTGGCGAAACTGGATAAAGCGATCGCGACTTTAGTGTAAGCGATACAACAGAATAAACGTCAACGTATTTACCCCCGTTAAGGATCTCTGACGGGGGAGTTTTTCCTACAATATAAATAACCTTAACCCGGGATAATTTAAGCCAGTCAGCACCACTCTTTTAGCACCTAACAGTGTTATGCATCTAAAATTGCAGTACTGGCTCAAGTTTTTAGTCACGATATGAAAGTTGAAGTTGTTTGGACTTTCTTATCCCTAGTTAAGGTTCATTAGGATTTTCTTGCATCTGGAGGGAGTATTGATGCTAGTAGTTCGCCCTATCGCGATGTCGGATTATGATTCGCTACACACTTGTGCGGTTGAATCTGGTCACGGATTTACATCTCTACCGGTTAACGAAGAACTGTTAACCAATCGAATCAAACACTCAGAGTACAGCTTTGGCAAACCGGACGTTAATGAACCGGGTGATGAAGGCTACCTTATGGTCGGCTTTGACTCTGAAACGGGTGAAGTCGCAGGTACGACCGGAATCGAAGCATCTATTGGTTGGGATGTACCTTTCTACTCTTACCACATCAGTAAGGTTGTTCACTCATCACCTAAATTAGGCGTGAACAATGTTGTGAAGTTATTGACGTTTGGCAATAACTACACGGGTAACAGCGAAATCTGTACTCTTTTCTTGCGTGAGAAATTCCGCCAGGGTCTGAATGGTCGCCTGATGTCGAAATGCCGTTTTTTAATGATGGCAGAGCATCCAGAGCGTTTCTCTGAAACCATTTTTGCTGAGATGCGTGGTGTCTCTGATGAAAATGGTAATTCGCCATTCTGGCAGTGGTTACAAGAACACTTCTTCTCGATTGACTTCACTCTTGCGGACTACCTGACAGGTATTGGTAAGAAAGGCTTTATCGCTGACTTAATGCCTAAGCTGCCAATCTACATCAATTTACTCAGCCCAGAAGCACAAGCGGTGATTGGTAAGGTGCACGATAATACACGTCCGGCACTAAAGCTGCTGGAACGTGAAGGTTTTACTAACCGAGGCTACGTCGACATTTTCGATGCAGGCCCAACGGTAGAGTGCGATCTGCGCAATGTTGAATCTGTGCGCCACTCATTCCGTGCACGAGTCAAAATTGCAGAACACAACAGCACGCAGGATTTCTTGATGTGTAACGCATCATTCGAGAACTTCCGTGCGGCAGCAGCAAAAGCGGCGTATGACCCAGAAACACAAAGTGTTGTACTAGCACCAGAACTTGCCGATGCACTTTTAGTCGAGGAAGGGGACTTCGTTCGCCTTCTACCGCAGTAACAGACGACAGAATTTAAGGATAGTAACAATGACACATTGGATTGCAGGTGAATGGGTACAGGGTCAGGGTGAAGAGTTTACGTCACTGTCTCCATACAACCAGGAAGTGATTTGGCACGGCAAAGGTGCGACGGCTGAGCAAGTAAATCAAGCTGTAGCGGCGGCTCGTGCTGCTTTTGTCGACTGGAAAAATCGTCCATTTGCAGAGCGCGAAGCCATCGTGCTGGCGTTTGCCGAAAAAGTGAAAGAAAACAGCGAACAAATCGCTGAAGTGATCGCCAAAGAAACGGGCAAACCAATTTGGGAAACCCGTACAGAAGCGGCTGCCATGGCGGGTAAAATCGCAATTTCAATTCGTGCATACCACGACCGTACTGGTGAAACGACACGTGAAGCGGCGGGTAATCAAATCGTTCTGCGTCACCGCCCTTTGGGAGTGATGGCGGTATTTGGGCCTTACAACTTCCCAGGTCACCTGCCTAATGGCCACATTGTTCCTGCTCTTTTAGCTGGTAATACAGTGGTATTCAAGCCATCAGAGCAAACGCCTTGGACTGGCGAGCTGGCGATGAAACTGTGGGAAGAAGCAGGTCTGCCGAAAGGTGTGATTAACCTGGTTCAAGGTGCGAAAGAGACTGGTATTGCTCTTGCGGATGCGAAAGGCATCGACGGTGTCCTATTTACCGGTAGTGCAAACACTGGCCACATTCTGCACCGCCAATTTGCAGGTCAACCTGGCAAAATGTTAGCGCTAGAAATGGGCGGTAACAACCCAATGGTTATCTCTGATAACTACGGTGATCTAGACGCAACGGTTTACACCATCATTCAATCTGCATTCATCAGTGCTGGCCAGCGTTGTACCTGTGCACGTCGCCTGTACGTACCGTTTGGTGAAAAAGGTGATGCATTGATTACTAAATTGGTTGAAGCGACGAATAAGATTCGCGTCGACCAACCATTTGCACAACCAGCACCGTTTATGGGACCACAAATTTCTGTTGCGGCGGCGAAGTTCATTCTTGATGCACAAGCTAACCTACAGTCACTGGGTGGAGAGAGCCTAATCGAAGCGAAAGCGGGTGAAGCGGCGTTTGTTTCTCCGGGCATCATTGATGTGACGAATATTGCTGAGTTGCCAGATGAAGAATACTTCGGCCCACTGCTGCAAGTTGTACGTTACGAAGGTTTGGAAAAAGCAGTGGAACTGGCGAATGATACTCGCTTTGGTCTATCTGCGGGTCTAGTGTCAACCGACGACCAAGAGTGGGAATACTTTGTTGACCACATCCGTGCTGGCATTGTAAACCGCAACCGTCAATTGACTGGTGCAAGTGGTGACGCGCCGTTTGGTGGTCCTGGTGCATCAGGCAACCTTCGTCCAAGCGCATACTATGCGGCTGACTACTGTGCTTACCCAATGGCATCAATGGAAGGTGGCGAAACACTACTTCCCGCGACATTGAGCCCAGGTGTAGAACTTTAAATTTCAACAATAGAGCCACGATGGTACTTCGTGGCTCAGATTGCCGATGCATCATTAAAGTATGGAGTCTTAATGAGGTCAGCATGAAAATAATTAAAAAATGGGTGTGCGACTGACTGATACTTCATCACAGGTTAGGCTGCTCGTTCATTATTCTGGACAGAGTTATACCAATCGTAGTAAATAACTGACCATTCTAACTTGTTAAAACGCTCGATAACTGCGTTAGAATTTTTGATTGTAGAGTAACTACTTATCGAAAATTCTGCCTTGTTCTCAAACGTTTTTCCTACGTTATTTATGTTCTCTTACTTACTGTGATTGGTATTAGGGCTGTGAACGAGCCGCCAACATTCTTACCCTACATCTCGTAACAAGGAGCCGTTATGACCCCTGATGTGTTATTCCAATCGTTATGGCAAGACTATATTCAGCGTCTTTGCCCCTCTGCTGCTAAAGTTCATCAACTTCTTCAAGAAGATGAGCCTTTGATTAACGACCATATTGCACTGCGCACATTCAATGTTGAGCCTCTTGGCATTGAGACGCTGGCTAAGCCATTTTTAGCGATTGGTTACAAGGCGTGTGGTGACTATGTATTTGAAAGCAAAAAGCTTGTCGCTAAGCACTACGAGCACCCAGACCAAAAACAGCCTAAAGTGTTCATCAGTGAGCTCAAAGTAGAAGAGTGTTCGCCAGAGTTACAAGCGATTGTTTCTAAACTGGCAGCACAAGTGGATACAGATAAACTCGCAGATAGCGCATTTTTATATGGCGGCCGCTTATGGGATCTTAGTTTTGCAGATTACCAGGTTTTGGAAAAAGAGAGTGAATACGCGTCCTGGCTGGCGGCTCATGGATACGGCGCTAACCACTTCACGGTCAGCGTAAATCAACTGAATCAGCATGATGAAGTGAAGCAAGTGAACGATCACTTACGCCAAGCTGGATTTGTGATTAACGAGTCGGGTGGCGAAGTGAAAGGCTCGCCTGAAGTCCTGTTAGAACAGTCTTCAACTATGGCAGATAAAGTGCCGGTTAACTTTACTGAAGGCTCTGAGAACATTCCGGGTGGATTCTACGAATTCGCTAAGCGTTACCCAATGGACAATGGTGAGCTTTACCCAGGCTTTGTTGCAGCATCGGCAGACAAAATTTTTGAAAGCACGAATGGCTAATCCATGTCGTTAACTCGATTCCTGAGAGCATAGCTCGAACCCTGGCCTGAATAGAAAAAGCCACCAATGCTGCCATTGGTGGCTTTATTATTTTCTTTACACTACTCGAATCAGAGATTAACGAGTACCGTAAACGACGATAGTTTTACCGTGCGCAGAGATTAGATTCTGCTCTTCTAGCATCTTCAAGATACGACCAACTGTCTCACGAGAACAGCCAACAATTTGACCGATTTCTTGACGAGTGATCTTGATTTGCATGCCATCTGGGTGAGTCATCGCGTCTGGTTGTTTTGCAAGGTTCAGAAGCGTCTGAGCGATACGACCAGTTACGTCTAGGAACGCTAGGTCACCCACTTTTTGGCTGGTTACTTGAAGGCGACGAGCCATCTGCGCAGAAAGACGCATTAGGATGTCTGGGTTTACTTGGATAAGCTGACGGAATTTCTTGAAAGAAATCTCAGCAACTTCACAAGGAGATTTAGCTCGAACCCAAGCTGTACGCTCTTGGTCTTCCTCGAATAGACCAAGTTCACCAATAAAGTCACCTTGGTTTAGGTAAGAAAGGATCATTTCCTTACCTTCTTCGTCTTTGATAAGAACCGCAACAGAACCTTTAACGATGTAGTATAAGGTTTCAGCTTTTTCACCAGCGTGAATCAGCGTGCTCTTTGAAGGGTACTTATGAATGTGACAGTGTGAAAGAAACCACTCTAATGTCGGGTCGGTTTGAGGTTTACCTAGAACCATAATATCTCACTTCCTCTGCAGGGTACGCTTGCGCTATCCATATTTTAGCTAAGCCTGAATCAGGCTTACTAGAATAAGAGCACTTTTTATATGCTGCAAGCTATCTTGTGTTTCGGTAAGAAATAGTATCCTTTTTCTAGGATGATTTCTTGATTTTAATCGTGCCATGGTTGCTATTTTGTACGCAAAACTGTGCACATGATCACGGTATGAAAAGTAAACACTCCGAAAGCGAGATTTTTAGCCAATTTTTCCTGTTTCTATCAGTTGTTGTAGGATAGGCCTCACGATCAGCTCCATTGCAAAACTCATCTTACCGCCCGGCACGACTATCGTGTTGTGACGTGACATAAACGAACCGTCAATCATGGCCAACAGGTAAGGGAAGTCGACATTCTTGATCCCACGTAGTCGGATGACCACAAAGCTTTCATCCAGACTCGGGATGCCTTTCGCATTGAGTGGGTTCGATGTATCCACGGTTGGCACGCGCTGAAAGTTGATATGAGTACGTGAAAACTGCGGAGTAATGTAATTCAGATAGTCATCCATCGAGCGTACGATGGAGTCCATGACGGCCTCTCTTGAGTGGCCGCGGTCACGCGTATCCCGGACGAATTTTTGGATCCACTCCAGGTTCACAATCGGTACCATGCCAATCAGAAAATCGACATGTTGTGATACGTTCACTTCACCATCGACCACGCCACCGTGCAGCCCTTCATAGAAGAGTACGTCGCTGTTGTCTGGTAGGTCTTGCCACGGTGTGAAAGTGCCTGGCATCTGGTTGTACGGTACCGCTTCATCAAAGGTGTGTAGATAACGGCGTATGCTGCCAGTGCCTTCCTCACCATATTGGCGGAAAAACTTTTCCAAGCCAGGAAAGTCATTCGCCTGAGGACCAAAGTAGCTGATGTGTCTGCCTTGCTCGCGCGCTTTACGAATTTCGATATCCATTTCCGGGCGGGTAAAGCGATGGAAGCTGTCACCTTCAACCCAAGCTGGTTTGACGTTCATCATATTGAACATCTTACGGAAGGCTTCAGATGTAGTGGTCGTGCCGGCTCCGGATGAGCCGGTAACTGCAATAATTGGGTGTTTAGCTGACATGACAAACCTTGTCGAAAATTACTTTCCTTTAAGTGCAGCAGGCATCTACTGCACAAGTGATAGTCCACTATAGCACGTAACTACGGCTTGTCATCGGGTGGGGTACGGTAAAATGTGAAGGGCTTGGGGAAATGGTTTAATACTTTGCTTTTAATTGAATATCCACAGTTTCATGCAGTTCGGAATACACGATAACCGCTTCGCCTTTCTCTAGCTGCGATTTCACCTGATCGATCTTATCTTGCAGAGATACTTCCAGCGTGCCGTAATCTGTTCCTTCACGCAGAACAAATTCACGAATCAGGTTTTCCAGTGTTTCTGGCGCAATGTCTTGCCAAGGAATGATCATCAATACCTCAAAATTTTATGACGAGTGGGTAGGATATGTCGACCTTTGCAGCAAAAAATCAGTTCTAAAGGCCAACCTCTCCAAGTCTACTGTGTCTTACGTTTTGATACAGCAGAAAGATGATCAGCAGCGATACTCTCGTAATAGGATGGCAGCGCTTCTTCGAGCCAAAACTTTGGCTTTAATGCAGACCCTGAGATAAAACCAACATGCCCGCCGTGTTCATACAGGCGATAGTCAATATTGGCAGGCAGGACAAACTTAGGGATAACCGCATCGGTCATAAATGGGTCATCCTTAGCGTGAATGATCAGCGTGGGCAGTTTGATCTGTTGTAACTTGCTCAGCCCAGAGCATTGGGTGTAATAGTCCTGCGCATCTTTAAACCCATGCAGAGGTGCTGTGATCAAATCGTCGAACTCTTGTAAGCGAGTGACACGCTTGATTGAATTGTAAGAGAGTGCCAGCTCTCCATGGAGTAACGTGTGCTTTTGTAAGGCGTTCCGCTTTAATGATGAAAGTAAATATCGGCGGTAAACCTTGGAAAATCCCTGTTCAATGCGGTTAGCGCAAGCCGCTAAGTCGAGAGGCGCCGACACAATGGTTGCCGCTTTCAATATCGGGTTATCTTGGTATTGCGCTAAGTAGTTTGCCAGCATATTTCCCCCTAAGGAAATGCCAATGGCAACTTTAGGGTTGTCCGGAAATTGCCTTTCAAGATGTTCAAGGAAAAAGCGAGCGTCTGTCACTTCTCCTGAGTGATAAGCGCGGGCTTTTTTGTTTGGTTTCCCGCTACAGCCACGAAAGTGCATCATCACTGAAAGCCAGCCAGACTGAGCAAATGCGTTCATCAATCCGTTGGCATACGGGCTGTAGAAGCAGCCTTCCAGGCCGTGAAACAGGATAAAAATAGGTTTGTGCTGAGTGGTTTCTTTGTTTGGATCTTCACTCCAGGCGAGATCAAGAAAATCGCCATCCGTGGTATCCAGCGTTTGCCAGACAGGGGAAAACAACGCTTTTTTACGAATAAAGCGTGGTAGAAGGGTCTGGAGGTGTGGGTTTTTCATCCCAGCGGCTGCTAAAAATTGTGTCATACCTAACTGCTCTTATGCGCCCTCCAACATCCATGGGAGAACTTATTAATATAATCCTTTATAAATATTATAGGTACTTTATACCTAAATGACTTCAAGATGCAGGATTCAGAGTGTTGTCACCGGCGCTAGTTCAAGGAACCAGCATTTCACGTTGTGTAATACAATTTATGAATGCTTTGGCGGGTGAATATTTGGCACTGGGATAGCAAAAGCTTGTTGTAGATGTTCACCGCCCAACTGGCGGCAATATCTGAGCGTGAGAGGATCGCCGTCGTTTTTGATCAGGCTGAGTGAGTTAATACAGTCGACTAAGTCGGATTGTTGCTGTTTCTCTAGCTGCAGCTCAAACTGCAGAGTTTCACGATACAATGCGTCGTTGACCTGAGATTTGAGGTGGCGTCGCAGATCGCGAAAAGAGTGCAGCAAGGTCTCGCTTCGGCCCAGACAGCTTTGAACTAAATGCCAGTCTTTCTCTTGGAAAATAAGCTGCTGCTCGTCGAGCCATCGGAGCAGCAGTAGTAGATTCACGTTGCCGTGATAATTGTTTTGTAGTGATAGGCACGCTTCTTTTACTTCCCGCACGCCATAAAACTGCAAACTGAATTGCCATAGGTGCTCTAAGGTAAGGGGGTATTCTGCGTGCTTATTTGTCATTGATTAAACTCTAGCTCCATCTGCTCAAGTTCTTCCTGAGCTGACATCCATTCCATTTCTACTTCTTCGAGCTCTGATTTGCTCGACGATTGAAGCGCTAACACTTCATTTAGTTTAGCTTTATTTTCGGCTTCATACAGAGAGTTATCCGCCAATTGTTCTTCAGCTTTTGCTAGTGCTGCTCCCAACTTATCCATTTTATTTTCTAATTGTGTCAGCGTTTTGCGAATTGGTGCCGTTTGTTTACGAAATTCGGCTTCGCGGCGTTTCTGCTCTTTCTTCGCAACGGCGCTATTGGCGGTGTCTTTCGCCGGTTGTGATGCCTGTGCCTCTTTACGCTCAACTTTTTGTTGCTCTGTTAACCATTTATAGTAGTCATTTAAGTCGCCATCAAATGGGGCCACCTGGCGGTCGTGGACGAGGTACAAGTCATCTGTGGTGGCGCGTAGCAGATAGCGGTCGTGCGAGACAATCACCATGGCGCCTTCAAACGTTTGCAGTGCAAAAGTCAATGCTTGACGCATGTCTAAGTCTAAGTGGTTGGTTGGCTCATCGAGCAGTAATAGGTTCGGTTTTTGCCAAACAATCAATGCCAATACCAAACGTGCTTTTTCACCACCCGAGAATGGCGCGACTTTTTCCAGCGCTTTATCGCCCTGGAAGCCAAAACTACCCAAGTAATCACGTAACTGTTGTTCGGTTTGATTCGGTGCGATTTGCATTAAGTGCTGTAGTGGCGTTTCTTCAGGGTGCAGCGTTTCAAGCTGGTGCTGAGCGAAGTAGCCAATCTTCACGCCTTGTGAATAGGTCAGGTCGCCGCCTTGGGCTTTGAGCTCGCCAGAAAGCAGTTTGATCAGCGTTGATTTACCTGCACCATTGCGACCAAGTAGACCGATACGGCTGCCAGGGACTAGGTTAAGGCGGATTTTCTCCAGAATTAAGTTGTCATCGTAGCCTGCCGAGACATCATCCATCATCATGATTGGATTTGGTAAAGCGGCAGGTTGACGGAATTCAAAGCTGAATGGGTTATCGAACTGCGCTGGTAGTACTTTCTCCATGCGTTCCAGTGCCTTAATTCGGCTCTGCGCCTGACGTGCTTTGGACGCTTTGTAGCGGAATCGGTCGATGTAGCTTTGCATGTGCGACATCTGCTTTTGCTGCTTCTCGAACATCGCTTGCTGAAGAATCATTTTTTGCGCACGCTGGTTTTCGAATGACGAGTAGTTACCGGTGTATTCATTCAGCTGCTGATTTTCGATGTGAATGATGCGACCAACGATAGGATCAAGGAAATCACGGTCGTGCGAAATCAGAATTAACGTGCCCGGGTAGTTTTGTAGCCAGCGTTCCAACCACATTACCGCATCTAAATCCAGGTGGTTAGTTGGCTCATCGAGCAGCAGTAAATCAGAGCGACAAAGCAGTGCTTGAGCGAGGTTGAGACGCATACGCCAGCCACCGGAAAACTGAGTCAGACTCCAGCTCATCTGTTCCTGACTGAACCCTAAGCCGTCAAGCAACTCTGCAGCTCGGGCGCGAATGCTATAACCACCAATGGTTTCGATTTTGCCGTGAATTTCAGCGACCAGAGTACCGTTATCTTGCTCTTCAGCGGCGGAAAGTTGCTTTTCAAGGTCACGGAACTCACGATCGCCATCTATGACATACTCTAATGCACTGCGCTCCAGAGCGGGTGTTTCCTGTGCTACCCAAGCAAGTTCCCAGTGCTGTGGTTGGCTGAATGAACCAGCATCAATCGACAGTTCATCTTTTAATAAGGCGAACAGGGTGGATTTACCACAGCCATTTTTGCCAACTAGACCGACTTTATCTCCGGGGTGGATAGTCGCAGAAGCTTGATCTAAAAGAGGTTTACCGCCACGCAGTAACTGAATATCAGAAAAGGTAATCATAGAGTCGTCATTCACTTTGCGCAGTGCGCGTTGCTTTGTTACTAAGGTATGTATCTAGCGGTGAATAGTAGGGGTATTGGCACTAAAAGTCGATCTCTGAGCACGAATTGCATTATGCTGCACAAAAACGTATAACAATTTGATAACGGATAAAAATGACCACAAGGACGACCATTTGGCTGTAACAGCGTCTATTCCCCCAAGAGTTCTGGTTATCTATGCTCACCCAGAGCCAGATAAATCCATTGCCAATCAAGTGATGATAAAGAGAGTTCAATCACTTGATCATGTAACGGTGCACGATTTGTATGGTGCTTATCCGGACTTCTTTATCGATGTTAACAACGAGCATGATCTCTTAAAGGAACATGATGTGATCGTATTTCATCATCCTCTTTATATGTACTCCTGTCCTGCTTTGTTAAAAGAGTGGTTGGATCGCGTGCTTGGTAAAGGCTTTGCGTTTGGCGATGGTTGCGCTCTGAAAGGGAAATACTGGCGCAGCGTGATCACCACGGGCGGCAAAGAGGAAGCATTCAGTACTAAAGGCTACAACAAATATCCGTTAGAGCAGATTCTTCAGCCATTTGAGTTGACTGCGGCACTGTGTCAAATGCATTGGCTGGAACCACTGGTTCTGTATTGGTCACGAAATGTCTCCGATATTGAGCGTTATGAGCATGCAGAGCAGTATCGTCGATGGTTGGGTGATCCTTTGAAAGACTGGAACGCAGCAAACGAACAGGGAGTTCAGCATGGCAGTCACCAGTGAGTTTCTTCAAAGCAGTGTGGTGTTCCTTTCCGCCGCTGTTATCGCTGTGCCTCTCGCGCAGCGATTCGGGTTGGGATCAGTGCTGGGCTACCTGTTAGCCGGTGTCTTGATTGGCCCATGGGGGTTAGGGCTGATCAGTGATGTAGATGCCATTTTGCACTTTGCTGAGCTCGGGGTGGTATTGCTACTGTTCTTAATTGGCCTCGAATTGAACCCCAAAAAATTGTGGCAGATGCGAGGGCCGATTCTAGGACTAGGTGGCGCACAGGTTGTGGTGACCACATTTGTTATCGGCAGTATTGTCAGTTTGTTCGGGCTGAGCATGCAAGTGAGCTTGGTGATTGGGATGGGACTGGCGCTGTCTTCAACCGCTATTGCTCTGAGAGTGATTGAAGAGCAAGGGCTGAATGGCACGGAAACGGGGCAGTCAGGCTTTGCCGTTCTTCTGTTTCAGGATATTGCCGTCATCCCGATGTTGGCGATATTGCCCCTTTTAGCAGGTGGGCAGACAGGCGGTGATTGGTTGGATGTATTGACGGTGCTGGGCAGTGTGATTGCATTGCTGATTGGAGGCCACTTCTTGCTACGCCCTTTGTTTCGGTTCGTCGTCATGAGTGGCGTGCGTGAGCTATTTACCGTTGCAGCTTTATTGGTTGTTCTGGGCATTTCGGTTGTGATGCAGAAGCTGGGCTTATCGATGGCGCTTGGCACCTTTCTGGCTGGTGTACTACTGGCGGAAAGTGAATATCGTCATGAGTTAGAGATAGCTATCGAGCCTTTCAAAGGTTTGCTGCTCGGATTGTTTTTTATCGCGGTTGGAATGGCGGTGAACCTTGGCTTACTGGCGCTACAACCCTTAGAGATCCTCGCTGCGGTTGTGGCGTTGGTATCAGTGAAAGGGTTGGCTCTTTACGCACTGGCGCGTGCTGCTCGAGTGAGAACAAAAGCACGTAGCCGTATGGCGGCCATCTTGAGCCAGGGCGGTGAATTTGCCTTCGTTATTTTTACCGCTGCAAGTCAGGAAGGTATTTTATCCCAACAACAGGTCGCTTTTTTGTTGGTTGTGGTCAGCTTATCAATGGTGACCACGCCTCTACTGTTGATGGGGCAGAAGAAGTGGTTTGCTCACACGCTTAACCAAGAAGAGGAAAGTGTCACCAGTAATGTGATCGACCGCCGTCCACGGGTAATCATCGCAGGGTTTGGTCGTTTCGGTCAGGTCGTCGGGCGCTTAATGTATGCCAACAAAATTAAAGTGACCGTCTTAGAAAGTGATGCGAGCCAAATTCATCTGCTACGTAAATATGGTTACAAAGTGTTTTATGGCGATGCAACCCAGATCGATTTGCTGCGTGCAGCAGGCGCGGATAAAGCGGAAGCGCTGGTGATTTGTACTGATTCGCCAGATGAAGTCATGGCGATTGTTGACATCTGCCGGGCACATTTTCCCAAACTCAAATTGCTTGCTCGTGCCCGAAGCCGGGTTGAAGCCTACCAACTGATGAGCCATGGTGTGCAAAATTACTCGCGTGAAACCTTCTTAGGGGCACTGGACCTTGGTCGCCAGACGCTTGTAGAACTCGGTATGCACCCATATCAAGCAAAGCGGGCAGAAGCACATTTTCGTAAGTTAGATAATGCTATGCTTAAAGACTTACTGCCTCAACACAGTGAAGATAAGAAACTCGCTCAAAGAGCGAAAGAAGCTCGTAAAGAGTTGGAAGAAATTTTTGGTCGTGAAATGGAAAGCGATCATCAGTCGCCCAATCATTGGAAGTAGTACTTGAACTTAGGTTCAGGATAAGGAAATAGCGTGAAAATTAAAAAACGTTTTATTGCTGGTGCAAGTTGTCCACAGTGCAGCCAGCAAGATACCCTACGCTGGTGGATAGAGAACAACATTGAGTTGGTAGAGTGCGTTGAGTGTGATTATACAGAGCAGCGTAAACCGCAATCTGTAGAGAAAAATAAACACTCAGGGCAGGAAATGATTGGGATTTTTAAGCCGGAGTAATTGAACTTCGATAATAGATCCCCATAATACACCCTATCAACTCAGTACTTAACCCCGTTCAGGTTAAGTCAATTAATCTCTCTGGAGTTAGTATGAAAATCGAAAAGAACGTTGTTGCAAGCCTTGCATATAAAGTAATGTTGGAAGACGGTGTTGTTGTTGATCAATCAACGACTGAAGCACCTCTTGATTACCTTCACGGTCACAACAACCTAATCACAGGTCTTGAAAAAGAACTTGAAGGCAAAGTGGCAGGCGACAAGTTCTCTGCAACTGTAGCTCCTGAAGATGCTTACGGCGAGCACAACGATGCGCTTGTTCAACGCGTTCCTGCAGAAGTTTTCCAGGGTGTTGATCAAATTGAAGTGGGTATGCGTTTCCTAGCGGATACTGACCAAGGTCCAATCCCTGTAGAAGTAACAGAAGTAGACGGCGAAGAAGTAGTTGTGGATGGTAACCACATGCTTGCTGGTCAAACACTGACGTTTGAAGTTGAAGTGGTAGCAACTCGCGAAGCAACGGCAGAAGAGATCGAACACGGTCACATCCACCAAGGTGGCAGCTGTGGTCATGACCATGATCACGACCACGATCATGAAGGCGGCTGTTGTGGTGGCGGTAGCTGCGGTTCTCACTAATTCGCAGTTAACACTTTCTAGATTCTGAATAAAAAGCGCAAGTTGATCGTCAACTTGCGCTTTTTGTTTATCTGAGGTTTAGTACTGGCTAGTTAATTCAGCCGTTAGGAACGTTATGAACAAACCATTTTCCATTGCCATCCATGGTGGTGCGGGCACGATATTGCGTGAACAAATGAATGATTCACTGCAACAGGCTATTTTGACGGATTTGGAAAATGCGGCCAAAGCGGGTCATCAGATGTTGGCGAAGGGCGGAGCGTCACTTGATGCGGTCGTTGCAGCAGTAAAAGTGCTGGAAGACTCCCCTCACTTCAATGCTGGTAAAGGGTCAGTGTTAACCCACAATGAAATGGTTGAGATGGACGCTTCGATCATGGATGGCAGCAATTTGGCTGCTGGTGCGGTGGCGGGCGTAAGGCATATTAAAAATCCTATTGAGCTGGCTGGTGATGTGATGCAAAAGAGCGATCATGTTTTACTGGTTGGCGAGGGGGCTGAAATCTTTGCCTTTGAGCATGGACACCAATATACCGAACAAGATTACTTCTTTACCGACCGACGTTACGAACAGTTGATCTCGATGCGAGAGAAAGGGGAGTTTGCGCTTTCTGAGTCTCGTTTTCCGGATGATCGTAAACACGGAACGGTCGGTGCGGTTGCTTTGGATCAGCATGGTAACTTAGCGGCGGCGACCAGCACTGGTGGAGTGACGAACAAAAAATACGGTCGGATTGGTGATTCAGCGCTGATCGGCTGTGGAACCGTGGCTGAAAACGGTGTGGTTGCGGTTTCTACCACGGGCATGGGCGAGTTCTTTATTCGTAAACGCGTCGCAGAAGATGTGGCGGCTCGGATACGCTATCTCAAAGAAGATGTACATACTGCGTGTGAGGCCGTGATTCAGGGCGATCTGAAAGCCATGGGTGGGGAAGGTGGTTTGATTGCTATTGATGCCGAGGGAGAACTGCATTTTGCGATGAACAGTTCCGGCATGTACCGGGCGGGCATCAACACTCAAGGCGAGTTGAGTGTAAAAATCTATGCGGATGAATAGCCTTTGGAATAGAGCACAAAGAACAAAGCCCAGACTAGGGCTTAAATCCGCTCGCTTAACGGGCGAGCGTCATACTAAAAGTCCCCGTCATCCTGAAGAGCGACGAAGGAGCGTGATTCAGGATCTACTTACCGAGAGTGTCAGTGTTCAAGGTGCGAATTTCTGCTCATAGTGTGCAGGTAGTAGATTCCTGATGTCGCTTATGCTCCTCGGAATGACGTAGGGGACTGAAAATTTATGATTAAGTATTAGTAGTGTGGTGGTGGTGGCTCATTGGCTGGATCTTCCATATTTGATGAATCCATATTTTTCACTTTGCCTACCACGTATTTCATCTGATCTTGCATCTTAGTAATCAGCAATTGCTGCTGAGATAATGCGGCGTTCAGATCTTCAATCGTCTGTTCTTGGAACGCAGCCTGACACTCAAGGTCATTAACGCGCGCTTCCAGTTGCTGAATAAGTTTTTCTGTCATGATCCGTTCTCTAGCTGCCAAGCCTGGGCGATACCTGCAGAAGTGGCAGTAATTACACGTTGTTTGGAATCAAAGGCAGCATCATACACGACCGCACGAGGAGGGCGAGTATCTTTTTTCGGCTCGACTTCAAATCCATCAACCCGTTTACCGCTTTGAGTATCCCACACGGACACGCGACCGGATGGGCTGCCAGTGACCAGTTGCGAGCCGTTATCAGAGAACCTTGCGGTGGAGAATATCAGTTGACGGGACCAACTGCTCAACTCTGACACTTTTTCACCAGTCTCTAAATTCCAGATAATGGCTTGGTTGCCGCCATCCGAGCTCATCGCCAGTTTCCCGTCGCGTTGCAAAGCTACTCGCACCACTCGTTGTTCATGTTCAAAGGTGCGCAGAATCTGGCCTGATTCGGTATCCCAGAGAAAGGCTTTATAGTCATTTCCACCGGTCAACGCAAACCGGCCATTGGGAGATATCGCCACTGTGTTGACTTTTTCTTGATGAGCAAGGAACTCCAAACGACGCCCGGTGACTAAGTTGACATAAATCGCTTTACCGTTTGAAAGGCCAAGCAGCACTTGTTCACCATCGCTGGTGAGAGCAATGTCGCGAATCAAAGCATCTGAAATTGACCAAAGCCCTTTAGCTTGTGTCCAACCGAGATCCCAGACAGCAAAGTTCATCTGACCAGCGGTCACCGCATAACGACCATTGTCTGAGATGCGAATGTGGGAAACGACATTCGCATCAGCATCCAGTTCGCCCAGATTAGCTAACTGTTCATTTTGCTCAAGGTCCCACAATATCAAGTGATCCACATGAGAGTAGAGTAGGGCGAATCGGCCATCTCGGCTCAGTGCAAAACTGGTTGACCCTTGCGGTTCAAGGGGCCAGCGTTGCACCTCATGTTCGGTAAAAAAGCAACCATTTAACGTGGTGATGACAATTAAATATAGGAATAAATGAGAAATTCTTTGCATCACATCTAATAATCCAGTTTGTGTCTTAAGACATATAGCTAGTATATTGGTATAACGATTGTCTTCACTAGTCTCATAGAAGAATTGTGCACAACAACCAATGGCTAAGCCATTATTGGGAGAATTTAATGAAATCAGTTTTAAAAGTGTCGCTACTTGCTGCAACAGTAATGCTAGCGGTAGGCTGTCAGAAAGAAGAAACAAAAGCAGAAGAAGCTGCACCTCAAGCTGAGCAAGTTCAAGCAGAAACTGGCAAAGCAGTTCACTTTAAAACCGACGATGACAAAGCGGCGTACGCAATTGGCGTTTCATTTGCTAACTACCTAAGCACTAGCATCGAGAAACCAAGCGAAATCGGCATCGACCTAAACAAAGACCTTGTTCTTAAAGGTATTGAAGATGTATTCAAAGGCAACGCTGAGCTAAATGAAGAAGAAACTCGCGCAGCGCTAGAATCTCTGGATAAGCGTGTAGCAGACAAGATGCAAGCGCAAGCGGCTGAGAAATCGGCTGCAGCTAAGAAAGCTGGCGATGATTTCCGCGCTGAGTTTGAGAAGCAAGAAGGCGTAGTGAAAACGGAATCTGGCTTGCTTTATCAAGTGATGACGCCTGCAGAAGGCGAGAAGCCAAAAGATACTGACACCGTACAGGTTCACTACAAAGGGACACTGACTGATGGTACTCAGTTCGACAGCTCTTACGATCGTGGCGAGCCAGCAACGTTCCCGCTAAATCGTGTTATCCCGGGTTGGACAGAAGGCGTTCAGCTAATGCCAGTGGGTTCTAAATTCAAGTTCGTTATCCCGCCAGAGCTAGCTTACGGTGACCAAGACACGCCGAGCATTCCTGCTAACTCAACGCTAGTATTCGAAGTTGAGCTGCTAAAAGTAGAGAATGATAAAGCTGAGTAATCAGAACAACTCAGACTAAGTTATTGAAAAAGGTCCGTTTAACGGGCCTTTTTTGTTCTAGGTCACTAGTTGGAGAGTTTGCTAGGTTGACTTTCAAATTTTCTGATAAACTTACACCAATTTGTTGATTTTTCGCTCGAAGGCTTATGACAACTACAGAAACAATAAATGCGGAGATGTTGCTTGAAATGGAGTCCGTTAACGTGATGCCATTTACTGAGCACGATAAAATCATCTTGAGGTCTTATGAAGCGGTCGTTGATGGTATTGCCAGTCTGATTGGTCCGTTCTGTGAAATCGTTCTTCACTCTCTGGAAGATCTGAATACCTCTGCGATTAAAATTGCCAATGGTGAAAATACTGGCCGTCAGGTTGGTTCACCTATCACAGATTTAGCACTGAAAATGCTCAAAGACATTGAAGGCTCTGAGCGTAATTTCTCTCGTTCGTACTTTACGCGTGCGAAAGGCGGCGTGTTGATGAAGTCAATCACGGTCGCTATCCGTAATGGCGAGAACCGTGTTATTGGCTTGCTATGTATTAACGTCAATCTGGATGCGCCATTCTCGCAAGTGTTGCAATCTTTTATGCCAACACAAGAGGCCAAAGAGGCGGCATCATCGGTGAACTTCGCCAGTGATGTTGAAGAGCTGGTGGACCAAACGGTTGAGCGAACAATAGAAGAGATCAATGCGGACAAGTCGGTATCAAACAACACCAAGAACCGTCAGATCGTAATGGAACTGTACGACAAAGGTATTTTTGATATCAAAGATGCGATTAACCGCGTAGCAGATCGCCTGAATATCTCTAAGCACACGGTCTATTTGTACATTCGTCAGCGTAAAACTGAGGACGAAACCGAGTGAGTGGATTAACTTACACTCTGCTTGTCAATGGCCCGGTGTACGGTAGCCAGTCTGCCCGCAGCGCCTATCAATTTGCCAAAGCGGTGGTTGAGCAAGGGCATACGGTAGTGAGTGTGTTTTTCTACCAAGAGGGCGTGAGCAATGGTAGCGCACTGAGTGTACCTGCCAACGATGAATTCGATTTGAATAAAGCATGGCAAGTCTTCGCTGAGGAGCACAGCGTGCGCCTTGAAACTTGCGTGGCAGCGGCATTGCGTCGCGGCATTGTGAGTGAAGAAGAAGCCAACCAGCACGGCTTAACTCAACACAATTTAGCGCAAGGTTTTACTCAGGCAGGATTAGGCAGTTTAGCCGAAGCCATGCTAACCCAGGACCGAGTGGTGCAGTTTTGAGCCAGTTAACTTATTTATTTCGTAGCGCGCCTCACGGCCAGTCTGCTGGACGAGAGGGGGTTGATGCCCTGCTTGCCGCTTCCGCCTATTGTGAAGACATCAGCGTGATATTTATCGGCGATGGTGTTTACCAGCTTTTGCTAGGGCAAGACCCATCGGCCATTTTAAGCAAAGATTACGCACCCATGCTTAAGTTGTTTGATCTGTATGATATCGAACAAGTGTTCGTTTGCTCTGATTCACTAGCGCAGAGAGGGGTAGCACAAGCTGACCTGGTCATCGATGCACAGGCGTTAACGCTTGAACAAGTAAAACAGAAACTGCAACAAGCAGGCAAACTACTGTCATTCTGAGGGCGTCATGTTACATATCATCAAAACCGTCTCTGCCTTAGAAGGTGCTGTGACACTGCTTAGTGAGCAAGACGACGTACTACTCATTGAAGATGCCGTGTACGCTGCAAACCCGCAGCATCAAGCTTTCCACTACGTTAAGAGCGCCGCTGTCTTCGCTCTAGAGAGCGATATTCAAGCCAGAGGTCTGGGGAATCGCATCAGTCCTTCCGTTACCGTAGTGACCTATACTGGCTTCGTTGAATTGACCGTAAAACAAGATAAATCCCTTACTTGGGATTGAACGTGAATTACTGTCGATAAAGGTTTACGGACTAATTACCCCAATTGAACAAAAAAGATTCGTATATTTCTTGACACACCTCTCACTGCTGCATAGAATTTTGCGTCCCTAAATGCCAATGGCAATTAGGGCTAGATTTTTCACAAAGCTTACTTTCAAGTAAATCAGGAGCTAGTTAATGGCAACTATTAACCAGTTGGTACGTAAGCCACGTGCAAAGCAAGTTGTTAAAAGCAACGTGCCTGCACTAGAAGCGTGCCCACAAAAACGTGGTGTATGTACTCGTGTTTACACTACTACACCTAAAAAACCTAACTCAGCACTTCGTAAAGTTTGTCGTGTTCGTCTGACAAACGGTTTCGAAGTTACTTCGTACATCGGCGGTGAAGGTCACAACCTTCAAGAGCACTCAGTTGTTCTAATCCGTGGTGGTCGTGTTAAAGACCTTCCAGGTGTGCGTTACCACACTGTTCGCGGCGCACTAGACTGTGCTGGCGTAAATGACCGTAAACAAGGTCGTTCTAAGTACGGTGTGAAGCGTCCTAAGTCTTAATGCGTCTTTTCTTATAAAGAAAGCGTTAAGTAAGGCCAAACACTTATTTTCAATTTAAATTTTTTGAAAAAACTGAAAAGTTTTGGATAAAACCTGAAGAAGACAACGGAGATAAATCCATGCCACGTCGTCGCGTCATTGGTCAGCGTAAGATCCTTCCAGATCCAAAATTCAAATCTGAATTGCTGGCAAAATTCGTTAACATCCTAATGGTTGACGGTAAAAAATCTACTGCAGAGAAAATCGTTTACACTGCACTAGATGCTATGGCTGAAAAGTCTGGTAAAGACCACTTAGCTATTTTTGAAGAAGCTCTTGAAAACGTACGCCCTGCGGTAGAAGTTAAATCTCGCCGTGTTGGTGGTTCAACTTACCAAGTACCTGTAGAAGTTCGTCCGGTTCGCCGTAACGCACTTGCTATGCGTTGGTTGGTTGAAGCTGCGCGCAAGCGTGGTGAAAAATCTATGGCTCAACGCCTAGCTGCTGAAATGCTAGACGCGTCTGAGAACAAAGGTACTGCGGTTAAGAAACGTGAAGACGTTCACCGCATGGCTGACGCAAACAAAGCGTTCGCTCATTACCGCTGGTAATACCTTTTCAGTGCTGCAAGGTTCCTTGCAGCACTTTTTTAGTTCCTATGCTTATGCTAGGAACTATTGCTATATCTAAGGGATAGCAATTTTAGCTATAGCAATAGTCCCTATCGCTAATAAGAGGATTCAATCGTGGCTCGCAAAACTCCTATCGAGCGCTACCGTAACATCGGTATCTGTGCTCACGTAGATGCAGGTAAAACAACCACTACTGAACGTATTCTGTTCTACACTGGTCTGTCTCATAAAATCGGTGAAGTTCACGATGGTGCAGCAACCATGGACTGGATGGAGCAGGAGCAGGAGCGTGGTATCACTATCACTTCAGCTGCGACTACGACATTCTGGCGTGGTATGGAAGCACAATTCCCAGAGCATCGCGTAAATATCATTGATACCCCTGGACACGTTGACTTTACTATCGAAGTAGAGCGTTCTCTTCGTGTACTTGATGGTGCTGTGGTTGTGTTCTGTGGCTCTTCTGGTGTTGAACCTCAGTCTGAAACTGTATGGCGTCAAGCGGACAAATACCACGTTCCACGTATGGTGTTTGTGAACAAGATGGACCGTGCAGGCGCAGACTTCCTACGCGTTGTGGACCAAATCAAAAATCGTCTTGGTGCGAACCCTGTTCCAATCCAGCTTAACGTTGGTGCGGAAGATGAGTTCAGAGGTGTCATCGACCTTATCAAGATGAAAATGATCAACTGGAATGAAGCCGATCAAGGCACTTCGTTTACTTACGAAGACATCCCAGCTGACATGATCGAGCTTGCTGAAGAGTGGCGCAACCATATGGTTGAATCTGCTGCAGAAGCTAGCGAAGAGCTGATGGACAAGTACCTTGAAGAAGGTGAGCTGACTGAAGCTGAGATCAAACAAGCATTACGTACTCGCACACTAAATAACGAAATCGTACTGGCCACTTGTGGTAGTGCGTTTAAGAACAAAGGTGTTCAAGCGGTGCTCGATGCAGTGATCGAATTCTTGCCATCACCAGTCGATGTTCCTGCTATTAAAGGTGTCGATGAAAGAGAAAATGAAGTTGAGCGTCACGCTGACGACAACGAACCGTTCTCTGCGCTAGCGTTTAAGATCGCGACTGACCCATTTGTGGGTACGCTTACTTTCATGCGTGTTTACTCTGGTGTAGTAAACTCAGGTGATGGTGTCTACAACTCTGTAAAAGAGAAGAAAGAGCGTTTTGGTCGTATCGTGCAGATGCATGCCAACAAGCGTGAAGAAGTTAAAGAAGTTCGCGCTGGTGATATCGCCGCTGCTATTGGTCTGAAAGACGTAACCACAGGTGACACTCTGTGTGACCAGAACCACAAAGTGATTCTGGAACGCATGGAATTCCCTGAGCCAGTTATTCAGATTGCTGTAGAACCTCGTTCTAAGGCAGACCAAGAAAAAATGGGTATCGCGCTGGGTAAACTGGCTGCGGAAGATCCATCATTCCGCGTGGAAACGGACGACGAAACAGGTCAGACTCTGATCTCTGGTATGGGTGAACTTCACCTGGATATCATCGTTGACCGTATGAAACGTGAATTCAGCGTTGACTGTAACGTTGGTAAACCTCAGGTTGCTTACCGTGAAACCATTCGTGGTAAAGCGGAAGTGGAAGGTAAGTTTGTTCGCCAATCAGGTGGTCGTGGTCAATACGGTCATGTCTGGATCAAACTTGAGCCTTCAGAACCTGGTGAAGGTTTCGTATTCGTAGACGAAATCGTGGGTGGTGTGGTTCCTAAGGAATTCATCAACTCGGTATCGAAAGGTATCGAAGAGCAAATGAATAGTGGTGTTCTAGCGGGTTACCCTGTACTAGATATTAAAGCTACACTATTTGATGGTTCTTACCATGATGTAGACTCAAGTGAGATGGCGTTTAAGATCGCTGGCTCAATGGCATTCAAGAAAGGTGCACTAGAAGCGCAGCCTGTGATTCTGGAACCAATGATGAATGTCGAAGTAACCACTCCGGAAGATTGGATGGGTGACGTTGTTGGTGACCTAAACCGTCGTCGCGGTATTATCGAAGGTATGGACGAAGGTGTGGCTGGTCTGAAGATCATCCGTGCTCAAGTGCCACTGTCTGAGATGTTTGGTTATGCAACTGACCTGCGTTCTGCAACTCAAGGCCGTGCGTCTTACTCTATGGAGTTTCACGAGTACGCTGAAGTGCCGAAAAACTTCGCAGATAAAATTATTGCAGAGCGTGGTTACTAATTGACGACTGAACGGCAAAAAGTTTACGACTTTTTGCCAGATCAAGCCGTCCAAATATTGCGCTAACGGGCGTTGGCGCATAAAATAACAATTTCTGGCGCGTCGTCGATCAATAATGATCGCGGCGAATCATAACTAGGAAGGAACACGATCGTGTCTAAAGAAAAATTTGAACGTACGAAACCGCACGTTAACGTTGGTACTATCGGCCACGTTGACCACGGTAAAACAACTCTAACTGCAGCTATCTGTACTACTCTTGCTAAAGTTTACGGCGGTGTAGCTAAAGACTTCGCATCTATCGATAACGCTCCAGAAGAGCGTGAGCGCGGTATCACAATCGCAACTTCTCACGTTGAGTACGACACTCCAACTCGTCACTACGCACACGTTGACTGTCCAGGACACGCGGACTACGTTAAAAACATGATCACTGGTGCTGCTCAGATGGACGGTGGTATCCTAGTTGTTGCTGCGACTGATGGCCCAATGCCTCAAACTCGTGAGCACATCCTACTAGGCCGTCAGGTTGGTATCCCATACATCATCGTATTCATGAACAAATGTGACATGGTTGACGATGAAGAGCTACTAGAACTAGTAGAAATGGAAGTTCGTGAACTTCTATCTGAGTACGATTTCCCAGGTGATGACCTACCAGTTATCCAAGGTTCTGCACTAGGCGCACTAAACGGCGAAGAGCAGTGGGAAGCGAAAATCGTTGAACTAGCTGAAGCGCTAGATTCATACATCCCAGAACCAGAGCGTGCAGTAGACCTACCGTTCCTAATGCCTATCGAAGACGTATTCTCGATCCAAGGCCGTGGTACTGTAGTAACTGGTCGTATCGAACGTGGTATCCTAAACGTAGGTGACGAAGTTGCTATCGTAGGTATCAAAGACACCATCACTACTACATGTACTGGTGTTGAAATGTTCCGTAAGCTTCTAGACGAAGGTCGTGCGGGTGAGAACGTTGGTGCACTTCTACGTGGTACTAAGCGTGACGAAGTAGAACGTGGTCAAGTACTAGCTAAGCCAGGTTCAATCACTCCACACACTAAATTCGAATCAGAAGTATACGTACTGTCTAAAGATGAAGGTGGTCGTCACACTCCATTCTTCAAAGGCTACCGTCCACAGTTCTACTTCCGTACAACTGACGTAACTGGTGACATCACGCTACCAGAAGGCGTAGAAATGGTAATGCCAGGCGACAACGTACAAATGACTGTTGAGCTAATCGCACCAATCGCAATGGACGAAGGTCTACGTTTCGCGATCCGTGAAGGTGGCCGTACAGTAGGTGCTGGTGTTGTTGCTAAGATCTTCGACTAATTCTTAACGAATTAAACGAAATCTCGCACGTTTCTTCATTTTGAAGAAAACGCAGCAGAAAAAGGGAGGCTTTGGCTTCCCTTTTTCATATCTGCTGTTTAATTCAGTTATAAGCAGAGAAAAAACGATCAAAATTTTTCTTTCCTTAAAACAGGGCCTTACGCTGCTATCCTTATCCTCATTTCGTCGCTTAGCTCTAAGTGATTGATCCTTTCTCATTCTTCGAAGATTTATATAACCAAATGTTCTGAAATGAGCATTCAATACGACTGGTAACAAGAACCATTCTTGTTTATATTGTTTTTTCGATGGTTATTATTTGTGGGTCTTAAGTATGTTTGTATGTCTTTGTCATGGTATTTCTGACAAGAAAATTAGGAAGTTGGCTGTTGATGAAGGCATAACGGATATCAGGGGGATAAAGCGATGTACAGCGCTGGGTAGCCAATGCGGTAAGTGCATCCGACAAGCCAAAGAGATTTTAGCGGAACACTACATAGAATTAAAACAAGCCAGCTGATCACACTAATACTTCGCTGAAAGCGCTGCGCCTTTTGACACCTTCTCATTTGCTTCTACATTTATATGAAGCCTAAAAAGAGGAGGGGCTAGTCAATGAAAGGCGATCCAATCATATTACAACATCTCAACAAAGTGCTCGGCAACGAGCTTGTCGCTATCAATCAGTATTTTCTTCATGCCCGTATGTACAAAGACTGGGGTTTAAAACACCTAGCTGATAAGGAATATCACGAGTCTATTGATGAAATGAACCACGCTGACCACCTGATTGAACGAATTCTGTTTTTAGAAGGTTTACCTAACCTGCAAGATCTCGGCAAGTTGATGATCGGTGAAGATACCAGAGAGATGCTCGAATGCGATCTTAAATTGGAAATGGCGGCGATTCCCGATCTAAAAGACGCGATCGCTTATGCAGAAGATATTCGAGACTACGTTTCACGTGATTTGTTTCAGGATATTCTCGAAGATGAAGAAGAACACGTCGATTGGCTTGAGACTCAGCTTGGTTTAATCGAGATGTCTGGTATCGAGAATTATCTACAAGCGCAGTATGTCGATGAGGAATAATCTCGACTATCTCAACGTTGTGTTTAAAATCTGACTGTTACAATAGTGCACCTGACTTAAAAGTTGGGTGCTTTTCCTGACTATCTGGTCTAATCTCTTTTAATATCGATTTTTTAAGGATATTGCTCGCAATCTTACCTATGAAGATTGACCTCTATCCATTAGAATTTATTCCCCCTTACCTAAAAATAAAAAGAGAAACGCCCTCATGTCTGAAGACAAAGCAGTAACTCCAGAAGAAGAACAACGCCAACGAGCTCTTGACTATCATGCATACCCAACCCCAGGGAAGATTGCAGTCGAGCTAACAACACCTGCAGAAACCGCCGGTGATCTTGCTTTGGCCTATAGCCCTGGTGTGGCTGAGCCTGTACGCGAAATCGCGCAAAACCCTGACAATGTTTATAAATATACCGCGAAAGGTAATATGGTTGCCGTTATTTCTAACGGTACCGCTATTCTAGGTTTGGGTAACTTAGGTCCACTTGCTTCTAAACCCGTTATGGAAGGTAAAGCACTCCTGTTTAAGCGCTTTGCTGGACTTGATTCCATTGATATCGAAGTAAAGCACCGCACGATCGACGAGTTCGTTAATACCGTAGCAAGCATTGCTGATACCTTTGGTGGTATTAACCTTGAAGATATTAAAGCGCCAGACTGTTTCGAAATTGAAAAGCGTCTTATCGAGCGTTGTGATGTACCTGTATTCCACGATGACCAACACGGTACTGCAATCGTAACGGCCGCTGGCATGCTGAACGCAATTGAACTGCAAGGTAAGAAGCTTGAAGACTCTACGATCGTGTGTCTTGGTGCCGGTGCGGCTGCAGTAGCGTGTATGGAACTACTGATCAAATGTGGCGCGATGCGTGAGAAGATTTACATGTTGGATCGTAAGGGCGTGATTCATACTCGCCGTGATGATCTTAACGAGTACAAAGAGTTATTCGCCAATAACACCGACAAGCGTACTTTAGAAGATGTGATTGAAGGTGCTGATCTGTTCCTTGGCGTATCAGGTCCAAACCTGCTTCCACCTGAAGCATTAAAATTGATGGCGGATAAGCCAATTGTTTTCGCATGTTCAAACCCAGATCCTGAAATTAAGCCAGAGCTTGCACATGAAGTTCGCGATGACTTAATTATGGGTACAGGCCGTAGTGATTACCCGAACCAGGTAAACAACGTACTGTGTTTCCCATTTATTTTCCGTGGTGCGCTTGATGTGCGCGCAAGCGAAATTAATGATGAAATGAAACTTGCGGCGGTTGACGCTATCCGTCAATTGGCGAAAGAGCCAGTACCAGAATCGGTACTGAAAGCGGCAGGTGTCGATAAGCTCGAGTTCGGCACTGACTACATTATTCCAAAGCCAATGGATGCGCGCTTATTACCTCGTGTTGCCAAAGCAGTGGCTCAAGCGGCGGTTGACTCTGGTGTTGCCCGTATTGAAATGCCAGAAAACTACATGGCAGAGTAAGGCTTACACAATTAATGATGTACAAAAAATGGGACGCGATGGCGTCCCATTTTTTTATGTCATTTTCTATTCTTGGAGCCTAAATAACCGTTTGGTGTATCCAGTGCGCTCCAAATTACTCTTCGTCAAACGACTCAAATTCAATGCCCATTTCGGTCATCAGAGCTTTTGCTTCAGTCGGAATATCGTCAGGGCGATCTTTACGAAGGTCTTCGTCCGTTGGAAGTGGCTGACCCGTATACGCATGTAGGAATGCTTCGCATAAGAGTTCGCTGTTGGTTGCGTGGCGTAAGTTGTTGATCTGACGACGAGTACGTTCATCAGTTAGCACTTTTAAAACTTTCAGCGGGATAGATACAGTGATTTTTTTTACTTGTTCGCTTTTCTTTCCGTGCTCAGCATAAGGGCTAATGTATTCGCCATTCCAGTCAGCCATTGCGTACCTTCATTTATGTAATAGGTTAAAAATAATATAGGAGCTGATTTTAGCTGCATTTACTGCCATAAGCAAAGACATATAGACGTCTAGAAGTGTTGACGTCTTAATTTTTGACGAGTAAAGTGACAGGAATAGTAAGGAGTGTGCAATTCATTGAATCTGACCATTTAGATATAGCGCATTCCCATTTAGAAGTCATCACCTGTGAAAGGATACACTCATGAGCATCCGTAAGCCTGCAACTATTGCCGTACGCACTGGTATTGAGTCTGACACTCAATACCATGCTGTCGTTCCACCAATCTACCTTTCGACGAACTACGGCTTTCCTGCATTTGGGGAAGTGCCTAAGTACGACTACACACGTTCTGGCAACCCAAACCGTGGATTATTAGAAAGTGCTTTGTCTGAGCTGGAATCTGGCAAAGGAGCTGTGATCACTAACTGTGGTACTTCTGCACTGAACTTATGGGTATCTGCTTTTATTGGTCCTGATGATGTTATTGTTGCTCCGAACGACTGTTATGGTGGTACTTACCGCCTGTTTAACACTCGTGCTAACAAAGGTGATTTCAAGGTGCTGTTTGTCGATCAAACTGACGAACAAGCGCTGGATGAGGCATTAGCGCAAAAGCCAAAACTGGTTCTGCTAGAAACCCCATCTAACCCTCTGGTTCGCGTGGTGGATATTGCTGCGGTCTGTGAAAAAGCGCAGCAAGTTGGCGCATTAGTTGCTGTAGACAATACCTTTTTGACACCGGTGTACCAGAAGCCTTTAGAACTAGGTGCTGACTTTGTTATTCACTCTACAACGAAATACATCAATGGCCACTCAGATGTGATTGGTGGTGTGATTATCGCTAAAACGGAAGGGCATGCAGAAGAGTTAGCCTGGTGGGGCAACTGTATTGGTGCTACAGGCACACCGTTTGATAGCTACATGACGCTAAGAGGACTTCGTACGTTAGGTGCGCGTATGCGAGTGCATGAAGAAAGCTCACAGCAAGTTCTGGCTTATTTGCAGAAGCAAGCTTTGGTGGCAAAAATTTATCATCCAAGTCTACCAGAGCATCCTGGTCACGAAATTGCTAAAAAACAACAGTCTGGTTTTGGCTCCATGTTGAGCTTTGAGTTTGCGGGCTCATTTGAGCAGCTGAAAGTTTTTGTTAAAGAGCTTCAGCTCTTCTCACTGGCTGAATCTCTAGGCGGGGTAGAAAGTTTAATTTGTCACCCAGCATCAATGACGCATCGTGCGATGGGTGAAGAAGCCTTGGCTGAAGCAGGTGTATCACAGCAATTACTGCGCCTTTCTGTCGGGCTGGAAGATGCGCAAGATCTGATTGCCGACCTAGAACAAGCTTTCACTAAATCTGCACAGCAATAGGAGTTAATAATGACTGTACAACGTCAGCTACACAAGTTTGGTGGTAGCAGCCTGGCAAACCCAGAGTGTTACTTACGTGTAGCGGGAATTCTCAAAGAATACTCGGCAGAAAATGACTTGGTGGTGGTCTCTGCGGCAGGCAAAACAACCAACCGCCTGATTGAGTTCCTTGAAGGTTTAGAAAAAGATGGTCGAATTGCGCACGAAGCTTTGCAGAGCTTGAGACAGTTTCAAATCAGTCTCATTGAAGAGTTATTAGAGGGAGAAGCTCAAGAGCAGCTACTTGCCTCCTTACAAGATGAATTCAGTACACTGGCAGAGCTGACCTCTCCACTGACCGAAGCGCAAAAGGCAGCAGTATTAGGCCACGGAGAAGTATGGTCTTCTCGATTGCTGGCTGCTTTACTGACGCAAAAGCAACTACCTGCTGTAGCACAAGACGCACGAGCATTCCTACGCGCAGAGGCGGGTACTCAACCAGAAGTTGATCGTGCTCGTTCATACCCGCTTATCAAAGAAGCGCTGGCCCAGC